>CAYTYU010000110.1:0-7863 GCA_964440815.1 uncultured Chitinophaga sp. | reverse complement strand
CGGGCGCGGCGACCGGTGCGGGCGCGGGCGTGGCGACGGGCGCGGGAGCGGGAGCGGGAGCGGGAGCGGCAGGAGCGGCAGCCTCGACGGCGGCAGGCGCGGTGGCCTCGCCCTCGGCGCCGGCCTCGGCCTTCTTCTTGCGCACGGGGCGCTTCGCGGCCGAGGCCTCGGCGGGCACCTCGATCTTGGGCGCGGTCTCGATGGCGGTGGCGGTGCCGCCGGAGCCGAACCATTCGCGGATCGTCTCCGCGAGGCCGATCGAGACGGTGCTCGACGCGGTCTTGGCCTGGTCGATCCCCTCGCTCTCGCACTTGGCCTTGATCAGCTTCCAATCGACCCCGAGGTCCTTGGCCAGCTGCGAGATTCGGACCTTCTGCGCTTGCTTCGACACGCGATGCTCCTTGCTTCGTGCACGCCGCCGGAACGCCCGGCGGCGGTCTCCGACCCAGCCTTCAACCGATCACGAACCCGTGCCGCCCCCGAGGATCGAGTCCGCGGCGCTCTCGGCGCCGGAATCGGTCTCGACCGCGGTGTCGCGGATGCCGCCTCCGCCGAGCAGGATGTCGGCCGCCTGGGCCTCCTCCGCCTTGCGGACGGCATCGGCCTCCGCGGCGATGCGCTGCTCCTCGGCGATGACCTTGCCCTTCGCGGAGCACGCCTCGACGACACGCTCGGCGAGCTCCTCGGACATCCCGATCTCGGTGGTGAGCATGGGGACGCCCACTTCCTCGATGTCGAACACGCTGATGAGGCCCAGGGCGCCCATGCGGTCGAACATCTCGTCGGTGAAGCCCTCGATGGGGCGCAGCGTCTCCTCGATGGCGGCGAGTCCCTTGTCGAACTCGGCCGGGGTGAGGATGTCGATGTCCCAGCCGGTCAGGCGCGCGGCAAGGCGCACGTTCTGGCCGCGCCGCCCGATGGCCAGCGACAGCTGGTCCTCGCGGACGATGATGGTGCCGCGGCCGAGCTCCAGGCACAGGCTGACTTCCTCGACCTCCGCGGGCTTGAGCGCGTTGGCGATGAGCACCTGGCTGGACTCGTTCCAGCGGACGATGTCGATCTTCTCGCCGCCGAGCTCGTCGACGATGTTGCGGATGCGGCTGCCGCGCACGCCGACGCACGCGCCGACCGGGTCGACCTTGCTGTCGACGCTGGAGACCGCGAGCTTCGTGCGGAAGCCGGGCTCGCGGCTCATCGCCTTGATCTCGATGACGCGCTCGGCCACCTCGGGCACCTCGGCCTCGAAGAGCTTGCGGATGAAGTCCGGGTGCGCGCGGCTGAGGACGACCTTCACCTGGTTGATCGAGTCGCGCACGTCGAGGATCAGGCAGCGCACGCGGTCGCCGGGCTGGAACTGCTCGCCGGGGATCTGCTCGCTGCGGGGCATGAAGCCCTCGGTGCGGTCGATCTGGACGATGAGGGCGCCGCCCTCGTAGCGCGCGGCGGTGCCGGTGACCAGCTCGCCCTGGCGCTTGCCGAACTCCTCGAGCAGCGCGTTGCGCTCGTCCTCGCGGAACTTCTGGATCATCACCTGCTTGGCCGTCTGCGCCGGGATGCGGCCCATGGCCTTCAGGTCGACCGCATGCTTCTCGCCGGTGTCCTCGTCCTCGCGCCACAGCGAGATCGCGCCGGTGAGGCGGTCGATCTGGCACCCGAACTCCTCGGTGTCGAGGGAGTTGAAGTGCTTGCGCGCCGCGCTGACCATCGCCTGCTCGAGGTCCTGGATGAGGAGCTCTCGGTCGATGTTGCGCTCGCGGGCGATGGAGTCGAGGATCTGGAGGGTCTCGCGGTTCATGGCAGGTGGTGCTCCGGGTTGTCGGTGCTGTCGTGCGGGATGTGGTGACGGGGGACGCAGGCCCCAAAACGGACGCGGGCCACGCGCATCGGTGCGCATGGCCCGTCCAGCCGGCCGGAGGAGTCCTCCTGGACGGTCAACCCATGCGGGCGACCTCCAGGAGGGCCGGGCAGGCACCGCTTCGGGAACCTTCGGCGGCGCACGTGGCGCCGACGACCGACGAACCGGCGATGGCGCGCGTGCGCGTCATCGCGGGACGAGGATGCCGGGGATCGACGAAAGGACGATCATGGTCGGCGGTTCGAAGCGGCGGCCCCGGGTCCACCAAGGGACTCGGGACCAGGACGGAATCCCCCGGACCGTCCGGGGGGACGCGGGATTGTAGCAGAAACCCGGCGAAAACGCATCCCCCGCGAATGACGGGCGGCGCGGGCAACGCCGCGCGGGCGAGGCCGTTACCCTTGCCGGGAACCCATGAAGACGCCCTGCCCCACGCCGCCGACCCGACCCCTGCGCATGGCGCTTGCCGTGGCCCTGGCCTGGCTGGTGGGGGTGGCGTTCCCGACGGAAGCCGGCGCGCAGATGGGTTCGGACTCGAAGGTATCGGTCAAGGCGGTGCCCGCGCGCGCCGCGGCGCGGCCGGGCGACCGGTTTCCGCTGGCGGTCGTCCTGGAGATCGCGCCTGAGTGGCATGTCTGGACGTCCGAGTCGCAGGCGAAGGCGCTGCCCAAGGGGATGGTCACCTTCGATTCGGCGATCTACACCGAGATCGCGGCGAAGGAGGGGTCGGCGTCCGCGGGGATGCTGGCGCTCGGCGCCATCCAGTGGCCCGCGCCGCACGGCGTCGAGTTCGACGTCGGCGACGGGCCGCAGAACTTCGCGGTCTACGAAGGCAAGGCGATCGCCTACGTGCCGGTCTCGGTGCCGGCCGATGCCGCGGGCTCGGTGACCGTCGAGCTCGAGGTCACGGTGCAGGCGTGCACCGACACGTGCCTGGCGCCGTCGACGATCCCGGTGACGGCGACCTTCGAGGTGCGCGCGGACGCGCCCGAGTCGGCGCCCGACGCGGCGATCTTCGGCGGGTTCGACCCGAGCGCCCTGGCGGCGGCGGGCGGCGGCGGCGCAACGACGCGCGCCGCGCCGATCAACGTGCCGCTCTTCGGGTGGGACTTCACGCTCGACCCGGAGTCGGGGACGTTCTTCCCCATCATGCTGCTGCTCGCCTTCGTCGGCGGCGGCATCCTGAACTTCACGCCCTGCGTGCTGCCGGTGGTGCCGCTCAAGATCATGGGGCTCGCAGGCGCCGCGGGCGGCGACCGAACGCGCACGTTCATGCTCGGCGTGGCGATGACCGCGGGCGTGATGGGCTTCTGGGCGGCGCTCGGGGTGATGCTCAGCTTCGTGAAGGGGTTCGAGCAGTCGAACCAGCTGTTCCAGAACGCCTACTTCACGATCGGCGTGGGCGCGTTCATCGCGCTGATGGCCGTGGGCATGGCCGGGTTCTTCACCGTGGGCCTGCCGCAGTGGGTGTACGCGGTCGAGACGAAGAACGAGACCATGCTCGGCTCGGTGATCTTCGGCGTGATGACCGCAGTGCTGTCGACGCCGTGCACCGCGCCCCTCATGGGCGCCGCGGCCGGGTGGGCGGTGACCACCAAGAGCCCGTTCACCATCATCACGGTGTTCCTGACGATCGGGCTGGGGATGGGCGCGCCGTACCTGGTGCTGAGCGCGTACCCGCAGCTGGCGAAGAAGCTCCCGAAGAGCGGGCCGGCGAGCGACGTGCTGAAGCAGGTGATGGGGCTCCTGCTCCTGGCCGCGGCGCTGTACTTCATCGGTGCCGGGATCAACGGGCTGCTCGAGGAGCCGATCAAGGCGCACTGGTGGGTGATCGGCCTGGTGGGCGGCGCGGCGGGCGTGTGGACGGTCGTCCGCTCCGTGCAGCTGGCGAAGACCAACGCCGGGCGCGTGACGTTCGTGGCCGCCGGGCTCTTCATCACCGGCGTGTCGCTTGCCATCCCGCCGGTGATGACCTACGAGCGGCTGCCGTGGAGGAAGTACACGCCCGAGGCGCTGGCGGCGGCCATGAAGGACGGCGACGTGGCGGTGCTCGACTTCACCGCCGAGTGGTGCATCAACTGCAAGACCTTCGAGAAGACGATCCTGGAGAGCGACGCGGTGGCCGCGGTGCTGGATGCCGACGGCGTGGCGCTCCTGAAGGCCGACATCACCGGCAAGAACGCGCCGGGCACGGCGAAGCTCGCGGAGCTGGGGCGCGTGACGATCCCGCTGCTCGTGGTCTATGCCGCCGACGGCACCGAGGTGCTGAAGAGCGAGGCCTACACCGCGAAGCAGGTGATCGACGCGGTCAGCGCGGCGCGGGCGCGGGCGAAGTAGCCAGGCGCTCCAGTCGCGCGCGCTCGGCGGCGGGCAGCTGCCGCAGCGGGTCGAGGGCGTAGGAGTCGTCGGCGGCGAGCGCGCGGCGCGCGGCATCGGCGGCACCGGCCGGGTCGCCGGCGCGGGCGCGTGCGTCGGCGAGGCGCGCGAAGCCGCGCACGCTGCGCGGGTTGAAGAAGACCTGCAGCTCGGCCCACTCCTGCTGGAGCGCGGCGGCATCGCCGGCGCGCACGAAGGCGGCAGGCGCGGGGCTTGCGAGCATCGCCTCGAGCACGAGCCCCCCGGCGGATGCGTCGGATTCGCAGAGGGGAAGGATGCCGAACGGACGCATCGCGGCATCGACGATGCGCTCGGCATCCTCGGGCGGCGTGGCGGGACCGAGGCCGGAAACGGCTGCGGCCAGCTGCGAGAGCGCGGCGGCGCGCAGCGACGGCCGGGTGAGCCAGCGGTTCGGAAGCTCGGTCTCGGGATAGACGAGTTCCGCCAGGCGCAAGCGATCGTCGGCGACGGGGCGCGCGGGTGCGGGGCCGAGGCCGAGTCGCGCGCGCCCGAACTCGGCGAGCGGCTGCGCGGCGGCCTCGACGGCGCGTTCGGCGGCGCGGGCCTGCGGGATGAAGGCCGTGAGGAGGGCCGCAGCGACGGCGATGGTGCATGCGCCGCCGAGGCGGATCGCCAGGCGGCGGATGTCGCCGGTGGATGCTGCCGGCGGCGCGACGGGGCGTGCGCCGCCGGCGACGGCACCCACCATGCACGCCACCCATCCGACGGCCCCGGGCCACCAGAGCGTCATCTCGACCTGCGCGTGCACGGCAAGCAGGACGGCCGCGCCGCCGATGGCGGCGAGGAACGCGCGGCCCGGCAGGTACGCCGTGCGCACCAGGATGCCGGCGAAGATCGCGGCAAAGAGCGCAGCAAGCACGCGCTGCAGCAGGGCGTGGTCGTCGAGGGCGTGCATCTCGGGCACCAGGGCGATGACGGCGGCCGTCAGCACGGCGAGTGCCGCGGCCAGGCGCGGACGGGCGAGTTCCTCGGCAGGAATGGGGGCGGGCTGCGGATCGGGCGTGCGCGCGGCCTTCGCGCACCATGCCACCAGCAGCATGAGGAGCGCGATCCACGCAATGCCACCCTCCCCGAGCGAGGCGATCCAGTCGGCCCACGCGGCGTGCGCGCTCTGCACTTCCTCGGGTGCGAGCGCGGGGCGCACGCGCAGGTAGGCGTCGCCGAAGCCCGCGGGGCCGACGCCGATCAGGGGGTTCGCGCCGAAGACCTTCAGTGCACCGTCGGCGTACTGCGAGCGGAAGAGGAGGCTGCGCTCGCCGAGCGAGAGGCCCGCCATCCCGCGCGCGGCGACGGCGGCGACGGGAACGACGAGGAGCAACAGCGCGACGCCGACTCGCCAGCGCGGCGGTCCCGGCAGTCGCAGGGCGAGCACGGCGAACGCCACGCCGATCGCGGTGGCGGCGATTGCGCCCTTCGAGCCGGTCAGCGCGACGGTGAGGAACGCGGCCGCGGAGACGAGGCCGGCGAGGACCGCGCCCAGCCGACGCGGCGTCCACAGCGCGATGGACGCGCCGCCCGCGACGACGGCCAGCGCGCCGATCACGCTCGAGGACACGTTCGAGAGGCCGAACCACGCCGTGGCCTCGGCCTGCATGAGGCGGCGTTCGTAGGTGAGGGCCTGCGGCGATCCCTCGGCCCAGCCGCGCGCGGCGAGGAACTCGGCGCGGTTGGCCAGGAAGGCATCGACCGTCTGCGGATGCTCGACGAGGACCTGCAGCACGCCGCGCCAGAGGATGGGGACGGCCGTGGCGACGAGGATGGCGACGACGACGGCACGCACGGTGCGTGCGGGCGATTCGGGCAGCGCCCGCAGCACGACCGCGATCGACGTGGCGCCCATGATGGCCGCGATCCACTGCAGGCCGCGCCAGCACTGGTCGCCGCCGGACGTTGCGTGCAGCACGGCCACCGCGGACCCGGCCGCGGCCATCGCCAGTGCCGCGATGCCGCGTTCGTCGATGCGCGCGCGCATCAGCACCACCGAGATGGTCGCCAGCATCACCGTGACCGCATCGATCGCCATGCCGGCCGACGGCGCGATGCCCGGGAACGGGAACGGATCGCTCGTCGGGTCGACGTCGAACCACAGGTTGACCGGGTGCGAGACCAGCGCCTGGAAGGCGGCGAGCGCGGCGACGAGCACCAGGCATCCGGACGCGACGCGTGGCTCCAGGCGCGCGACGCGCGACCGCAGGCCACCCACACCGTCGTTCACCGCCGGTCCTCCGCCATGCGCGCAAGCATCGGCCGCTCGAGCGCGGCGATGGTGGCCAGCACCACCGCCACCTGCCCGCCGATGAGCACCGCCTGCCACGGTGCCGCGGTGCCGAGCAGCAGGCCCGACACGCCGCACGTGGCGGCCAGCGCGCAGATGAGGAGCACCGCGCCCCGTCGCGACAGCCCGCGCATCACCAGGCGATGCGAGAAGTGCTGCTGGTCGCCGACCATCGGGCTCTTCCCCTGCACCAGGCGCAGCACCGACACCGTGAACGCGTCGTAGAGCGGCACGGCCAGGATGACGAGCGGCGACAGCACGCCGTACCAGCGCGTACCCAGCGCGTACTCGAGGTCCTCGGGCGCGGTGAAGGTGATCTGCATCGCAAGCACCGCAAGCAGGAACCCGACGGGCAGCGACCCGCCGTCCCCCATGAAGATTCGCGCGGAGGTGCCGGCGCGCCACGGGAAGTTGAAGGCGAGGAAGCCAAGCAGCGCGCCCGCGAGCACCGCGAGGAGCCCGGCCGTCGCCCACTGGTTGGCGATGGTCGCGGCCACCGCAAGCGACGCGGCCGCGATGGCCGCGACGCCGCCGGAGAGCCCGTCCATGTTGTCGAGGAAGTTGAGCGCGTTGGTCATCGCGACGATGAACGCGACGCTGAGCGCGACCGAGAGCCACGCGCCGCCCGCCGGCGCATCGAGGAGCGTCAGGACGCGCACGTCGGCAAGCATCACTGCGCCCGCGGCGACCGCGACCTGCGCCACGAGCTTCGGCCACGGCCCGAGCGCGCGGCGGTCGTCGACCAGGCCCAGGGCGTGCAGCGCCAGCGTCGCCAGCAGGATCCAGAGCGCCTGGCCGGCGGTATCGGGCAGGCGCATGGCGCTCGGCACCAGGGCGTCGAGGCGCTCGGACTCGGCCAGGCGGCGGGCGAGTTCCTCCGCACCCACAAGCCGGTCGATGAGCAGGATGGCCACGAGCGGCAGCGCCACGGTCGCCACGATGGCGATGCCGCCGACGTTCGGGACGCGACGCAGGTCCTTCGAGTGTCCCGAGGCGCCCGCGGAGTCGAGTGCGCCCGCGCGATGGCCCGCGGACACGAGGAGCCGCGTGAGCACGGCCGCGCAGGCCGCCGCGAGCACGGCCGCGAGCATCACCGCCGGGGCGGCGCCTGCGGCACTGGCAAGGACGCTGGGCGAGGCCATCGCGCGAAGCGTATCCGCGGGCCGCGCGCGGATCGGGGATACTCCGCGCGATGCGATCGGTCACCGTCTACTGCTCCTCGAGCGGCGCGCTCGAGCCGCACTTCGCCCACGCCGCGCGCGGCCTGGGCGCGGCGCTCGCGGCGCGCGGCATCGCGCTCGTCTACGGCGGCGGCGCGATCGGGCTGATGGGCGAG
>CAYTYU010000109.1:0-7931 GCA_964440815.1 uncultured Chitinophaga sp. | reverse complement strand
GGGCTGCGCGGGCAGTGGGAAGACGGGCTTCCCGGCTGCTGCGACACGTTCCAGGAGGCGGGCGTGCTGCAGCTTGGGCGATGGATCCGGCTCTTCCGCCGCGCGGGCGTCACCGAGGTGACCATGGTGGGCCGCGTCAGCAAGAAGCAGATGCACGACCCGTGGCTCGTGGTGAAGGCGCTGCGCGACCTGCCCGACTGGCGCACCATCGACCTCTGGTTCCGCCGGCTGCGGCACGACCGCCGCAGCGCTACCCTGCTGCGCGTCGTCGCCGACGACCTGGCGAAGGAAGGCGTGATCCTCATCGACTCCACGCGCTACATCCCCGATCACCTGGCCACCGAGGGAACGATGGGGACCGTGGTGCCCGACGCGCGCGCCCTCGGCGACATCGCGTTCGGGTGGCCGCTCCTCGAGAAGGTGGGCGGGCTGGACATCGGCCAGGCGATCAGCGTGCGCGACCGCGACGTGATCGCCGTGGAGGCCGTCGAGGGCACCGACGCCATGATCCGCCGCAGCGGCGAGCTGTGCCGCGCGCGTGGGTGGACGCTCCTGAAGAGCGCGCGCCCGGGCCACGACATGCGCGCGGACGTGCCGACGATCGGCGTGCAGACCATCGAGAGCCTCGCGAAGGCCGGTGCCGGGTGCGTGGCGCTCGGCGTGGGCCGCGTGATCCTGGTGGACCGGCCGGCGGTGCTCGCCGCGGCCGACCGCGCGGGAATCGCCGTCGTGGGCGTGAAGGCCTGACCGTGGCCGGCGAGACGTTCGTCTCGCGGGCCGGCGCGAAGCTCGCGCATGCGCTCGAGGCATTCAAGGTGGACGTGACGGGGCTTCGCTGCGCCGACTTCGGGTGCAACGTGGGCGGGTTCACCGACTGCATGCTGAAGGCGGGTGCCGCGCGCGTGACGGCGATCGACACGGGGTACGGCGCGCTCGCGTGGACCCTGCGCAACGACCCGCGCGTCGAGGTGCGCGAGCGGACCAACGCGCTCCATGCCGTGGCGCCGGAGGGCGGCGTCGACCTGGTGACGGTGGACCTGGCGTGGACGCCGCAGCGGCTGGCGGTTCCGGCGGCATTGAAGTGGCTTGCGCCCGGCGGGCGCATCGTGACCCTGGTCAAGCCGCACTACGAGCTGCGCGACGACGAGAAGGCGTGGCTCGACCGCGGGTTCCTGCCGCACGAGCGGGTGCCCGGCGTGGTGGAACGCGTGGCGGCCGAGATGCCCGCGCTCGGTGCCGAGGTGCTGGGCAGCGTGCAGAGCCCGCTCGTCGGCGGGAAGACCAGCCGCAAGCAGGGCGTGCCGGGAAATGTCGAGTGGCTGATGCTGCTGCGGGCGCGCTGACGCGCTACGCTCGTTGGCCCCGATGAACGTGTTCGCGTGCCCCACGCTCGTTGCCGCGCTTGCCCTTGCGCAGGGCGCGCCCCCGGCGCCGGTCGCGCCTGCCGCACCGGTCGCGCCGGCTGCGCCCGCCGCCGACGACATCGCGCTGATCGGCCCGCCGAAGCCGCCGCCGCCGAGCGTGAAGGTGGCCGACGGCCTGCGCTGGGAGCTGGTGGCGCGCGAGCCGCTCGTCCAGGACCCGGTGTCGTTCGCGATCGGCGATGACGGCGCGTTCTACGTCGCCGAGAGCTTCCGCCAGGAGAAGGGCGTCGAGGACAACCGCTCGTCGAAGTTCTGGCTCGAGGACGACCTGCAGCTCGAGACGGTCGAGGACCGGCTGCGCATGTACGAGAAGTGGGCCGCCAGGCGCGAGGGCGGCATGGACTACTACCGACGCGAGATGGACCGAGTGATGCGGCTCTCGGGCCCACGCGACGGGCGCCCCGACCGCGTCACCGACTTCAGCGGACCGATCAACGAGCCGCTCGACGGCACCGGTGCGGGCGTCATGTGGCTCGACGGCAGCGTCTGGTACACGTGCATCCCGCACCTGTGGCGGTTCCGCGACACGGACGGCGACGGGACGGCGAACGAGCGCGCGCAGGTGTTCTCCGGCTTCGGCGTGCGCGTGGCGCTGCGCGGCCACGACATGCACGGGCTGGTGCCGGGGCCCGACGGACGCATCTACTGGTCCCTCGGCGACCGCGGCTACCACGTGCGCACGAAGGAAGGCGCCCTGCTCCACCGGCCCTACACCGGCGCGGTGTTCCGCTGCGAGCCGGACGGAAGCGGCCTGGAGGTCTTCGCGCACTCGCTTCGCAACCCGCAGGAGCTGGCCTTCAACCAGTGGGGTGACCTCTTCACCGGCGACAACAACTCCGATGCCGGCGACCGCGCGCGCATCGTGTTCGTGATGGAGGGCGGCGAGACCGGCTGGGACATGAACTACCAGACGCTGGAGGGCTCGAACCAGCGCGGGCCGTGGAGCCAGGAGCGCACGTGGTGGCTGTGGGACGCGGCCGACCCGGTGCGCCCGGCGTGGACGCTGCCGCCGATCGCGCACCTCGGCGACGGGCCCGCGGGCATGTGCTTCTATCCCGGCACGGGACTGGCGCCGCGCTACGACGGGCACTTCTTCCTCTGCGACTTCCTGGGCGGGGACGAGTACAGCCAGGTTCGGTCGTTCGCGGTGGAACCCGAGGGCGCGGGCTACAAGGTGGTCGACGCGCACGAGTTCGTGAACGAGGTGCTCTGCACCGACGTCGACTTCGGCTGGGACGGCCGCATGTACGTGAGCGACTGGGCCGGCGACGGCTGGTTCAGCGACCGCACGGGCGAGCTGTACGCGGTGTGGGATCCGGCGCGCGCCGAGGACGCCGACGTGCAGAGCGCGCGCAACCTGGTGGAACAGGGAACGGCGTCGCAGTCGGACGACCTCCTCTTCCAGTACATGGCGCACCCGGACATCCGCATCCGCCAGCGCGCGCACCTGGAGCTGGCATCGCGCGGGGGGAAGACCACGGCGGCGCTTGCGAACGTGACGGCAGATGCCGGCGCCGCGCAGCGCGTGCGGCTGCATGCGCTGTGGGCCCTCGGGGTGCAGGCGCGGCGGTCGGCCGCGGCCGGCTCGGGCAGCGCGGAGGCCGGCGGTGCGCGCGACGCAGAAGCCGAGGCGGCGATCGTCGACCTGCTCGACGACGATGACGTGGAGCTGCGGCGGCTGGCCGCGCGGCTCGCGGGCGACGCCCGCATCGCGGCGGCAGCCGAGGGACTCATGTCGCAGCTCACCGACGATGACCTGCGCGTGCGCGCGCAGGCGGCGATCGCGCTCGGGAAGCTGAAGCACGCGGACGCCATCCCGAACCTCGCGGCGATGGCGTGGGAGAACGACAACCAGGACCCGTTCCTGCGCCACGCGGCGGTGATGGGCCTCGCGGGCATGGACCAGCCCGACAAGGTGCGTGAGCTGGCGGCGGACCAGTTCCCGCAGACGCGGCTGGTGGCGGTGCTGGCCATGCGTCGCGCGCGCGACCTGCAGCTGGCGCGCCTGCTGCATGACCCCGACCTGCGCGTGGCCACCGAGGCGGCCCGCGCCATCAACGACCTGCCGATTCCCGAGGCGATGCCGGCGCTGGCCGAGCTTGCCGCGCGATTCGCGCCGGACGAGCGGGCGCTGGAGGCAGCGTCGAAGTCGGCGGCCGCGGCCACGTGGGAACGCCAGCTCTGGAAGGACCGCAAGGGGTTCACCGCGGCGCGCTTGGCCTCCGACCCCGTCTGGCAGACGCCCGCCGACCGCACCGAGGCGGTCGACGAGGCAAGCGGCTTCGCAAAGGCCGGCAATGACTACGTGCAGCGGGTGCGCGGCACCTTCACGGCGCCGGCGGACGGCGAGTACGTGTTCGCCGTGGCAAGCGACGACGACGGGCTGCTGCTTGCCTCGCCCTCGGGCGATCCCGCGGCGCTCGCGCCGGTGGCGACGGTGGCCAACTACGTGAACCCCGGCGACTTCGATTCGCAGCCGGCCCAGCGCGCTGCGATCGCGCTGGTGGCCGGCCAGCAGGTGCTGCTCGAGGCACGCGCGTTCCAGGGAGGCGGCGGGAACCACCTCGCGATCGGGGTCACGCACCCCGACGGCCGCAAGGAGCACCCGATCGGCGCGTTCATGGGCGACACGAGCACGATGCCGCTGCTGCGCCGCATCGTGAACGCGAACGCCCAGCTCGGTGGCGCGTCGAACGCCGCCGCGCTCGGGGCGATCGCCGCAAACCCGACGCTTCCCCCGGCGGCACGGCTCGACGCACTCGATGCGCTCTCGACCTTCATGGCCCCGCCCGCCCGCGACCGCGTGATCGGCCACTGGCGGCCGGTCGACGCGGTGGGACGTCCGCGCGAGGCGTACCTCGCGGTGCTCAAGCAGCGGCTGCCGGGGCTCTCGACGAACGCGCCGAGCGCGATCCGCACCGTGGCGCGGGAGCTGGCCGCACGCGAGGCGATCCCGATGGACGGGGGCGCCGCGCTGGCCGCGGTCAAGGACGCCACCAAGCCGGTCGACGAGCGGATTGCCTGCCTGATGCAGCTGGCGCAGGACCGCGACGCGAAGCTTGCCGAGGCGATCGACGCGGCGCTCGCCTCGACGCAGCCGGCGCTGCGCGCACGGGCGCGGGCCGTCACGGCGCGCATCGACCCCGCGCGCGGCGAGTCGATCCTGCGCGAGGCGCTCGTCGGCGGCACGCTGGCCGAGCGCCAGGCGGCGGTGACGGCGCTCGGTGCGCTCGGCACCGACGGCGCGCGCATGCTGGTGCGCGGGCAGCTCGACGCCGTCGAGGCCTCGACGGCCGATCCGGGCATGGCGCTCGACGTCGTCGAGGCGGCGTCCGCCGATCCTGCATGCACGGACCGGGTGGCGGCGCTGCGCGCGAGGCTCGACGCCGAGAAGCCGCTCGGCGCGTGGGTCATGGCCCTCGAAGGAGGCGACGCCGAGCGCGGCCGGCAGGTGGTGAACTTCAACAGCGCGGCGGCGTGCCTTCGCTGCCACCTGGTTGAGGGGACCGGCGGGCATGCCGCGCCGTCGCTTGCGGGCATCGCGAACCGCCACGGCCGGGAAGGCCTCGTGCTCAGCCTCGTCGACCCGAACGCCGCGGTCGCCGAGGGCTTCGGCACCGTGAGCTCGATGCCCGCGATGGGCACCGTGCTCACGCCGCGCGAGGTGCGGGACGTGGTCGAGTACCTCTCGACGCTGCGCTGATTCCGAGGCCTGAATTTCAGGCATTTCCGCGCGCGAGAAAGCGCCGCAGAGGTCGCGTCGGACGGCCGTCACGGGTACACTCCTCCTCCCGGAAAACCGCATGGCAGAGACCCCCGAAAGCACCGTCCCGCCGGTCGACCGCCTCGTCGACGTCGACATCGAGCGGGAGCTTCACGACAGCTACCTGACCTACGCCATGAGCACCATCATGGACCGGGCGCTGCCCGACGTCCGTGACGGACTCAAGCCCTCGCAGCGCCGCATCCTGGTGGCGATGCACGACCTGAACCTGACCCCGGGGCGCAAGCAGATCAAGTGCGCCAAGATCTGCGGCGACACCAGCGGCAACTACCACCCGCACGGCGAGAGCGTCATCTACCCCACCCTGGTCAACATGGGCCAGTCGTGGAAGACGCGCGCGCTGCTCGTCGACAAGCAGGGCAACTTCGGCTCGATCGAGGGCGACCCGCCGGCCGCCATGCGTTACACGGAGGCGCGCATGACCGCGGCCGCCGTGGCGCTCATGGAGGACCTGGACAAGGACACCGTCGACTTCAAGCCCAACTACGACGACCGCCTGCAGGAGCCGACGGTGCTGCCGGCGAAGTTCCCGCAGCTCCTGGTGAACGGCTCGAGCGGCATCGCCGTGGGCATGTCGAGCAGCATGCCCCCGCACAACGTGGGCGAGGTGTGCGACGCGATCGTGGCGGTGATCGACGACCCGTCGCTGGGTCTCGAGGACCTGATCAAGCGCATGCCGGGGCCGGACTTTCCGACCGGCGGCGTCATCGTCGGCCGGCGCGGCATCGTCGAGGCCTATGCCACCGGCCGCGGCCGCCTCACGGTGCGCGGCAAGGTGCACCTGGAGAAGGAGGGCACGCGCGACGCCATCGTCATCGACGAGATCCCGTACCAGGTGGTGCAGTCGACGCTCATCGAGAAGATCGTCGAGGCGAGCCGCAACGACCGCATCCCCGACATCGCCGACGTCAAGAACCACTCCGGCCGCGACGCGCAGACGCGCATCGTGGTGGTGCTGAAGAAGAACGCCGACCCGGCGGTGGTCGAGAAGCAGCTCTACGAGTTCACGCCGCTCCAGGACACGTTCTCGATCATCAACATCGCGCTGGTGAACGGCCAGCCGCGCACCCTGCCCCTGCGCAGCCTGGTCGACCTGTTCATCGACCACCGCAAGGACGTCGTCCGCCGGCGCACGGCGTTCCTGCTGCGCCAGGCGAAGCAGCAGGCGCACAGGCTGGAGGGCCTGATCTACGCGGTGTGCGACATCGACGAGGTGATCCGCATCATCCGCGCCGCCCGCACCCGCGAGGAGGCGATCGAGGGCCTGATGGCGCGCGCCTTCCGCATCGCGCGCAGCCACCCGTACGCGCCGAAGATCCCGGACAGCGTGATCTCGCGCACCGAGCCGGACGGCGCGCGCCTGACCCGCGTGCAGGCGGAGGCGATCGGCGCGCTGCGCCTGATCCAGCTGACGGGCCTGGAGATCGAGAAGCTCACCGGCGAGCTGTCGAAGCTGGTCGAGGACATCGAGGGCCTGGAGGCGATCCTCGCCGACGAGCGCCTGGTGCTCGACATCATCCGCGAGGACACGCTGGAGCTGAAGGAGAAGTTCGGCGACGCGCGGCGCACCGTCATCGAGGGCGCCGAGGCCGAGGACTTCGAGATGGCCGACCTGATCCCGGAGCACGAGGTCGTGCTCACGGTGAGCACGCGCGGCTACGTGAAGCGCCTGCCGGTCGACACATACCGGGTGCAGGGCCGCGGCGGCAAGGGCGTGATCGGCGCGAAGTCGGCGGCGGCGGCCGACGACGAGTCGGCGGACATGGTCGAGCAGCTCTACGTCTGCTCGAGCCACGACGACCTGCTCTGCTTCACGAACACCGGCCGCGTCTTCAAGCTGAAGGTGTGGCAGATCCCCGAGGCCGCGCGCACCGCCAAGGGCCGCGCCATCCAGAACCTGCTCGAGCTGCGCAAGGACGAGCGGATCTGCGCCTGGCGCCCGGTCGCGAAGTTCGAGCAGCGCGAGGACTTCCTGTTCTTCCTGACCGCCAACGGGCAGGTGAAGCGCACCGCGCTGCAGGAGTACCGGAACGTCAACAAGGCCGGCATCATCGCCCTGGGCCTGAAGGACGGCGACCGCCTGGTCGACGTGCTGGTGACCAGCGGCCAGGACCACGTCCTGCTCTCGACGGCCGGCGGCATGTCGATCCGCTTCGACGAGAACGACGCGCGCGTCATGGGCCGCTCGGCCGCGGGCGTGATCGGCATCGACCTCGCCGACGGCGACGAGGTGGTCGGCGGCATCGTCTGCGACGACACGCTCGACCTCCTCACCGCCTGCGAGAGCGGCTTCGGCAAGCGCACCCCGATGCGCGAGTACCTCGTGCAGAGCGAGGACGGCTCCACGCGCGCGCAGAGCCGCGGCGGCAAGGGCCGAATCGACATCCGCACCGAGGGCCGCAACGGCAAGGTGATCGCCGTGCGCGCCGTGCAGGACAGCGACGAGCTGATCTTCTCCACGAAGACCGGCATGGTGGTGCGCATCCGCGCCGCCGACGTCCGCCAGGTGGGCCGCGCCACGCAGGGCGTGCGGCTGGTCACGCTGGACGCGGGCGACGCGCTGTCGTCGGTGGCAAAGATCGCGGGAGACCACTCCGACGGGGCGGGAACCGTGCCGCCGGCGGACGCGGCGGGGAAGTAACGGGTGCCGCGCGGGCCCGCGGCCGGGTCAGCCCGCGCTGCGCGACATCTGCATCGCCGCGAGGGCGGTGGTCACGTCCTCG
>CAYTYU010000108.1:0-8017 GCA_964440815.1 uncultured Chitinophaga sp. | reverse complement strand
GATGCGCGAGGAAATCGGCCGCGGGGCTTCGGAAACGACTGCACCGCGTTCCTAGACTCGGTTCGTGTCCACGCCGGCTCAATCGCGCCTCCTGCAGCTGATCGACGCGGCGTTTGCCTCGGAGATGCGCTGGGACCGTTCCCAGGCCAAGGTCACCGAGGGGGTGCTGCTCCCATCCATGCCCCGGCTGATCGAGGCGCTCGGGCGCGCGCGGCGGGCGGTCGATGCCGAGATGCGCGCGCGGGCCGCCACGGAGACGTGGATCGGCCCATCGGACGTCTCGGGTGCGGTGACGATCGCCGACTATCCGGTCGGCTTCTGCCAGGTCATCCGTGATGCGGTCCGGGCGCGCCTACGCGATGACCCCGAGTGGCGCGCCATCCTCCGGCGGGGCGTCGTCGTGCGCGACGTGTTCGTGATCCTGAAGGGCCGCTACTTCCAGAACGCGATGCAGGTCGGGAACCTGTACGTCGACGTCGCCAACGACACCGTCGATCCATCCAAGCACTGGCTCGAGTGGGCACCGGTGCGCGAGGTGCACTACGAGAACCCCTCCGACATCGCGCGCATCGCGGAGGTGTCGGCGGCGTACCACCGATGCTCCGTTCACCCCAACACGGTGTTTCCGCTGCTCGCCCCCGTCGTGCCGTTGCTCGCGGTGCGCAGCAACGGGCGGATCGACCTCCTCGACGCCTCGCCGATGACCTTCCTGAAGGATCTCCGGTCCGGGCTCGCGGGGCATCGGCGCTGGGTGGAGTCCGGATTCGGCGGCGCCCCGCCGTTGCCGGAGGTGCACCTTGCCACGCTTCGCGCAGCATGCGGACGGAACGACGCATCGGTGTTCCCGTTCGAGTTCCGTCCGTGCGGCGCCTCAGAACTGGTGGACCAGGCATCCGCCTTCGCCGAGGCTGCGCGCGACCCGTCACGGCACGGCCTCATCACGGCGGTGCTTGACCTGGTGCCGAAGGCCGCCCGGCGGTTGCGTGACCTCCAGGGGCAGGGCGGGACGTCGCCGCCGTCCTGAAGGCGCCCTACCGTCGGCGTCGCCTTCGCAGCAGTCCAGCGCCCAGGATCGCGGCGATCGCTCCCGGTGCGGGCACCGCCCCTGCGTTGATCCCCAATCCAGCGGTGTTCTGCCAGGCTGCGGCGACGGCGGTGGCGCCGGTGAACGGAGAGGAGCGTGACGGGATGCTGAACTGGATCCAGCCATAGTGCGTGGCGGCACCGATGTTGAACTGGAAGCCGGCGTAGAAGTTCGTGCCCGGACCGCTGGCGTTGTAGGCATTCGTAAGGGCGGTGACGGCGGCCCACTGCGCACCGCTGTCGATGGACGTTCCGGACGCGAACGCCCGCGTGAAGTTGTATCCGTACCCCGCACTGGTCCCGCTGTCGCCCGAGCGGTTGGAGGCACCGCCATTGATCCGGAGCTCGGCCGAGTTTGCGAACAGGATCGTGAAGTCACCCGTGCTGTCGCCGTCGATGTCGAGCTGCAGCCCGTTGGTCAGCGTCGTGTTGACGATGGTGGTGGACACGCGGATGTCGGACGCGGGCGGTGCGGCGAGGGCGTTGCCCGCCGCCACCATGGCAGCGACTGCAGCCAGGCTTCCGAGCGCGGTGTTGGTCGGGATGTGCGCGGACGTGCGCGGGGACTGCCCCGCGGTCGGATTGGCTGGATCGACACTCATGTTTTCGGACCTCTCTGGATGACGCAGGTCGTGCCCGCGGGGACTCGACCACCGGTAGAAACGCAATCCGGGTCCCTCACCCATCAACCGATCTCGCCCGATTCCGGAACAAACCCCGCCGTAGCCTGCCCGCCATGACGGACAGGCGGGAATTCCTCTCCCTCGCTGCCCTGATGCCGCTGGCATCCGTCGCCGGCGCGGGCCCGGGCGCCCGCCTTGCCGCGTCGCGCATGCCCGCCGGCGACGACGCCGCCATCACCGCCGACACCCTCCGCGAGGCCGAGCGCCTCGCCGGCATCTCGTTCACCGATGCCGAGCGCGCGCAGATGCTGCGGACGCTGGGGGAGCTGCGCGAGCTTCTGTCGTCCCGCGCGGCATCGGGGGCGCTGCCGAACGAACTGGCACCTGCCGAGGCATTCTTCGCGGAGCTTCCCGGTTCCGCGCCGCAGGCGGTGACCATGGACGGCGACCCATCCGAGCTGCCGCTGATGAAGCTCGCCGGCGCGCCGCCGCTTGACGACGACCTGGCCTTCGCCGACATCCCGACGCTTGCCGCGATGCTGCGTGCGCGGCTCGTCACCAGCGCGCGACTGACGGCCCTGTCGCTCGCGCGGCTCGAGCGCCTGAACCCGGTGCTCCGCTGCGCCATCACGGTGATCCCCGAGCAGGCCATGCGCCGTGCGCAGGCGATGGATGTGGAACTCGCGGCCGGCCGTCCGCGCGGACCGCTCCACGGCATCCCGTGGATGGCGAAGGACATCCTGGACACCGCCGGCATCGCGACGACGTGGGGCGCGGAACCGTGGAAGGACCGCGTGCCCGGGCGCGACGCGTGGGCCGTGTCGGCGCTCGACCGCGCCGGTGCCGTGCTCGTCGCCAAGTCCGCGGTGGGTGCGCTCGCCTACGGCGACATCTGGTTCGGGGGCACGTGCCGAAACCCGTGGAACCCCGAGCAAGGGTCGAGCGGCTCGAGCGCCGGCAGCGCGAGCGCAGTCGCCGCGGGCATCGTGCCCTTTGCGCTCGGATCGGAGACCCTCGGCTCCATCGTCAGCCCATGCCTGCGGTGCGGCGCAAGCGGCCTGCGCCCGACCTTCGGCCGCGTGCCGCGCACCGGGTGCATGTCGCTCGTCTGGTCGATGGACAAGATCGGCCCGATCGCGCGCAGCGTGAACGACTGCGGCGTGGTGCTGGCGGCGATCAACGGCAGTGATCCGGGCGACCCGTCGAGCGTCGACATGCCGTTCCGATGGTCGATGCGGCAGGACGCCCGCGGGCTGCGCGTCGGATGGGTACCGGCGTGGTTCGAGGGCGACGCCGGCGGCCCGCTCCGGTCCGCGATCGATGCCCTCCGCGATGCGGGCGTGCAGCTGGTCGAGCTGCAGCCGCCGCAGGTCGCGGCGTCGCCGCTCCTCATCCCGCTCCTGGCCGAGTGCGCCGCCGCGTTCGAGCAGCTGACGCGCGACGGCAGCGACGACGCGCTCTCCTGGCAGGCCGACGAGGCGTGGCCGAACACGTTCCGCCGCTCGTGGTTCATCCCGGCGGTCGAGCTGGTGCAGGCCTCGCGCCTGCGGCGCCGCGCGATGCAGGCGATGCATGCGTGGTTCAGCCAGGTCGACGCGGTGGTCAGCCCGCCGTACGCGGGCGACATCCTGCTCCTGACGAACGCCTGCGGGCAGCCGTGCGCCGTGGCGCGCTGCGGCTTCGCGGACCCGAAGACGCCGCGGGCGGTGACCGTGATGTCGCGGCTCTTCGACGAGGGGACGGCGCTGCGCGTGGCGGCGGCGATCGAGGCGCGGCTTGGTGAGTCGCGCCGGCCCACGCTGTAGGATTCAGCAGGTGAGTGCCATCAACCCGCCGCAGTCGCTCTGGGACCGCGCGATGGCCATGCAGTCGGCAGGTCAGCGTGCGCAGGCCATCGAGCTTGTGCGGGTGCACCTGCGCCTGCGCCCGAAGGACGCCGACGCCATCAGCCTGATGGGCGTCCTGCTGCAGGGCGCCGGGGAACTCGAGGAATCCGAGCGCTGGCTGAGGCGTGCGATCGCACTGAGCCCGAACAACGCCGCGGCGCACAACAACCTCGGGGTCACCCTGTCGTATGCAGGCCGCAGGGAGGAGGCGCTCGCCGCGTGGCAGCACGCCACCCGCATTCATCCCAAGTACCCGCTTCCCTGGATCTCGCTGACCTCGACCTACGCGCAGCTGAATCGCGCCGACGCCGGCATCGATGCGGGCCGTCGGGCGATCGAACTCGCGCCGGACGCCCCGGCGGCGTATTCGAACCTGGCGTTCGCCCTGGGGCAGGCCGGCCAGGTCGGTGAGGCGATCGCGGTGGCCCGACGTGCCATCGAGCTGATGCCGAACGAGCCCCGGCTGTACTCGTCGTTCCTTGGCATGATCAACTACGTGTCGCGGTCTCGCGACGAGGTGTTCGCCCATCACCGTAGCTTCGGGGCCGCGTGCGCCGTTCGGAAGGCAGCGGCCGGGGCGGCCCCGGATCCAACGCGTCCGATCCGCCTCGGGATCCTGTCGGGCGACCTTCGGGACCATTCGGTCGGGTTCTTCGCCGAGTCGCTGCTCGAGCATCGACCGCCGGACGTCGAGGCGGTGGCGTTCGTGTCGTCGATGCACCCGGCGTCCGATGCCGCATGGGGCCGCATCCGGTCGCGGTTTGACCGTGTCGTTGATGCCTGGACGCTGAGCGATGCGGCCCTCGACGAGGCCATCCGCGCCGAGCGCATCGACGTCCTCGTCGAGCTCGCCGGCCACACCGGCGGCAATCGCCTCACCGCACTCGCCTCCAAGCCCGCACCGGTCATCGTCTCGGCGATCGGCTATCCGAACACCACCGGCCTGCCCGCGGTCGACTGGCGCGTGGTCGACTCGATCACCGACCCGCCGGGCGCGGAGGCGTTCTGCACCGAGCGATTGCTTCGCCTCGACCCGTGCTTCCTCTGCTACCGGCCGCCGGACCTCGACGTCCAGCCTGCGATGCCGATGGACGGCCCGGTGACCTTCGGCTCCTTCAACAACAGCGCGAAGATCGGCGCCGAGTGCACCGCGCTGTGGGCGCGCGTCCTGCAGGCGGTGCCCGGATCGCGTCTCCTGGTGAAGACACAGACGCTCGCCGACCCCGCGGTGCAGCAGGCGATCCGCCGCCGCCTGGCCGAGGGCGGCATTTCCGAGGACCGCGTCGAGCTCATCGCCCAGGCCTCGACCCGCGCGGAGCACCTGGCGCTCTACGGGCGGGTGCACGTGGCGCTCGATTCGATCCCGTACAACGGGACGACCACGACCTGCGAGGCGCTGTGGATGGGCGTCCCCGTGGTCGCGCTCCTCGGTGATCGCCACGCCTCGCGCGTCTCGGCAAGCCTGCTTTCCGCCGCGGGGCACCCGGAGTGGGTGGCCGGCGACGCCGACGGCTTGGTCCGCATCGCCGCGTCGCTCGCCGGCGACCTGCCGCGCCTCGCATCGACCCGCGCATCGCTTCGCGACGAGCTGCGCGCGTCCCCGCTCCTCGACTCCAAGGCCTACGCGCAGCGATTCCACGCGGCCATCCGCGAGTGCTGGCGCACATGGTGCGCGTCGCAGGTGCCCGTCGGCGCCTGAGTCAGCGAACGAGCCGCGCGCGCCCCGGCACCGGATCGTTCTCGAGCGCCTCGATCTCGCCGTTGAGCACGATGGTCGCCGCATCCGTGGCGGTCACGGTGCGGACGATCGAGCTTGCCGGACGAAGTCCCGCCGCACCCTGCACGGCGATGTCGGCACCGGGGGCATAGAGCAGGCCGTTCACGTCGACGACGGAGTCACCGTCGAACGACCAGGAGGCGAGGTCGCCGCGCGAGAGGAGAAAGACGCCTTCCCATCCCGCCACGACCGCCGCGGGCGTCCCGGATACCGTCGCGCTTCCGCCCATGGCCAGCGCGACCCCCGCATCGAGCTGGATCGTGGCATCCCGAAGCTGCAGCGTGGCTGTTCCCTGGAGGCTGACCGGGCCCACGAACTGGTGCAGCCCGGGCTGCAGCACGATCGTGCCGCCCGCGGCCGCAAGGCCCGCATGCACGCCCGGCGCCACGCTCGTGTCGCCCGAGGGATCGAGTGCGATGGGCGCCGCTGCCGATCCGTCGATGACCGGCACCGAGACCGCGGCGAACGGATCATCCGGGATGGTGGCGCCCGGCTCGACCGCGCCGTCGACCGCATCCTCCGACTGCTCGCTGAGCGCGCCCGCCGCCCGGAGCACCGCCACCGAGGCGCGCGCGCCGGACGCGATGGTCGCCGCGTCCGATGAGTTCGTCACGAGCGACACGCCTCCGCGCGAGGACAGCACCGACGTTCCCTGGAGCGCAAGCGTGGTCCCGAGCGGTGACGTGACCAGCATCGATGTCTCGTGCCGCGGCGGCACGAAGACGGCGGTGCTTCGCCGCGTCATCGAGACGCCTCCCGGCGTGAACAGTCCGCCGAGGATCATCGTCGGCGCGCCGTTCGGATGCCCCGGCACGAAGCGCACCGTGACGCGAACGGCTTCTCCGCCGTCGACCGGGTCGCCGGTGAACGTCCGGGTGTCCTCGTCCCAAAGGCCGAACTCGAGGTCCTCGCCGCCGGAGGTGCCGTTGCCCACGTCGATCGTGATCGGACCCGCTGGACCGCGCGTCGCACCGGCCGCTGCCACGGCGTCGTCGCTCGCCGTCTCGCGTCCGTCGCGGTAGCGCGCGGCCGCCGCCAGTGCGGCCGCGTCGGCGGCGGCCTGCGCCCGGTACGCCCAGCGGTAGAGCAGGGCTACCTCGAGCGCCAGCCACGTCATCATGATGATCACCGGCAGCCAGATGACCGTGTTCGCGGAACTGAAGCCGCGTTGCGCGTGCAGGGGATGGGTCGGACGCCGTGCCATGACCAAGCAACCGCGCCGTGTCGGCGCGGCCCAGGAACCCAAGGTATCGTCGTGCTGGTTCCGGGAGAAACTCGATCAAAGAGGTTCCCCCATGCTCGCCCAAGGCCTCGCCAACGAATCCTCGCCCGCCCTCATCCCCTGGTGGGTCTGGGCCGTGCTGGCCGCCGCGGGCCTGGTGGCGTCGGTGACCGACCTTCGCCGCATGATCATCCCGAACTGGCTCACGTTTCCGCTCATGCTCGGCGGGGTGGTCTACGGCGGCATCATGGGCGGCTGGCCCGGCCTCGGCGCCGCGGCCATCGGCATCGCGGTCGGGGGGGCCGTGTTCCTCTTCAACTACGTGTCCTCGGGCGGCGGTGCCGGAGACGCGAAGCTGATGATGGGGATGGGCGCGTGGCTCGGCTGGGAGGCTTCGCTGACGCTCATCATGTGCGTGACCGTGGTGGGCCTGTTCGCCGCGATTTTCGCGACGGCACGCCGCGGTGGGCTCAAGGACGTCCCCTACGTCCTGTTTATCGGCGGATTCACTGCCATGCGGGGATACGGCAAGGTGGTGTCCGGTCGGCTGCTCTCGGACCTGCCCGAGGGTGCCAAGTCGGTCCCGGAGCAGCAAGGCGGCGATCGTCCGATGCACTGGTACCCATATGCGCCGTCGATCTTCGTCGGTACGCTTCTGGCATGGTGGATGTGCGCCGCCCGCGGTGGATTGCTGCGCTGGTGAGGAGTCGCTTCCTCAGCTCGGCGCGTGGTGCCGAGTCGGCGGAGTCGGTCGTGGCACTTCCACTCATCGTGATCGTCATCTTCACCGGGCTCGAGTACGGGTGGCTCGCGCTCCGTTCCCTGCAGGTGGATGCGGCTGCGCGGGCCGGGGCGCGCCAGGCGGCGATGGCGGGGATGTCGGCCGCCTCAGTGGAAGAGGCCGTCAGCGACTCGCTTCGCCGATCGGGCATCAGCAGCGGCAGCGTGACGACGGTCCCCGCCGATCCCGGCCAGGCGGAGGCCGGCGAGGTGGTCTCGGTTGAAGTGTCCGTCGCATACGCGGAAGTCGGCCTGATCGGACTGGGCGGACTGATGCCGCTGCCCGACTCGGTGACCGGACGCGCCGCGACGGTCCGCGAGCCCGGGCCATAACCGGGGCGTCCGTTCCGCCTGTTCAGTCTGTTCCGGCCGGGAGATTCTTCGATTCCTCACGGTGCTTGCGAAGCGCTGCTGCGTGGCGGACGATTGATCCGTCATGCGGAGTTCCATCCGTCTTGTCCTCGTCGGGCTGAGCGTCGCGTTGATTGCGTCGGCACTTGCCCGCATGCTGCAGCCGGAGTCCGCTTCTCGGTCGCGGGCAGCGGCGCTGGACGTGGTCGTTGCCGCGCGCGACATCGACGTGGGCCAGGTGCTGGTCGCCGAGGACCTCGCGACCGAGCGCGTTGCCGACAGCCCGAGGGCGCGA
>CAYTYU010000107.1:2368-8134 GCA_964440815.1 uncultured Chitinophaga sp. | reverse complement strand
TCAACGATCGGGAGGCTTCCAGCAGCACGGCACTGAGCTCCGCGCAGGGCACCGCGAACCGTCCGCCAACGTCCTCAGTGGAAGGGATGGTCATCGATGGGCGCGCCATGAGACAGGATGCTCGATCGGGGCAGCGTCTGCGACAGACAGAGCTACCCCCCCGGCCGCATCACGAGCGGCATCCGCCGCCCGCGGCCGAACGCGCGCGCGCCGGTGCGCAGAATGATCGGCGCCTGCAGGCGCTTGTACTCGGCGAGGTCGATGGTACGCGCCCAGCGCGCAACCGTGGCCTCGTCGATGCCGGCGGTGCGCGCGATCGTGGCGAGGTCCTCCTCGCGGTCGACCCAGCCTCGGATGATGGCATCGAGCGCCTCGTACGGCGGCAGCGAGTCCTGGTCGGTCTGGTCCGGGCGCAGCTCGGCGCTCGGGGGCTTGTCGATGCTCGACTGCGGGATGGGCGGCGCGGCGAACCCGATGGCGCCGTGATGCGCGTTCGCCCACCGCGCCATCGACCACACGTCGGTCTTCAGGACGTCGCCGATCGGGGCCAGCGCACCGCACATGTCGCCATAGAGCGTGGCGTATCCGGTGGCGTGCTCGCTGCGGTTGCCGGTAGTGAGGACGAGCGCGCCGGTGGCGTTCGAGAGTGCCATCAACTGCAGGCCGCGCAGGCGTGACTGCAGGTTCTCGTCGGCCAGTCCCGCGATCGGCGCATCGATCGGCGCGAAGTGGCGCGAGAGGTGCGCGGCGAGCACCGCGTGCGGCTCGGCGATCGGCACCTCCAGGCAGCGGATGCCGAGCCGCTTCGCCAGGTCGAACGCATCCGCACGCGAGCCGTCGCTCGAGTGGATGCTCGGCATCGCGAGGCCAGTGACGCGGTCGGGGCCCAGCGCCGCCGCGGCGAGCGCGGCGACGAGTGCGCTGTCGATCCCGCCCGAGAGTCCGAGCGCCACCGACTGGTGGCCGGTCTTGCGGACGTAGCCCTCGATGCCGGTCCGAATCGCATGCCAGCGCTCTTCGTTGGGGTCGTCGCCCGCGGCGGGCGCCGAGGCGACCGGCGGCGCACCGCAGTCGACCAGCAACGGCTCGCCAGACCACCGCGCCGCGGCCACGCGCGCCCCCGACGGCCACGCGGCGATCGCCTCGCCGTCGAAGATCAGGTCGTCGTTGGCCCCGAGCGCGTTCACCGAGCACACCGGGACGCCCAGGCGCCGCGCCGCGCCGGCAACGATTTCGCGGTGCAGCGCCGACTTGCCGACGGCGAACGGGCTTGCGGACACCGCGACGATCACCGTCGCGCCGACGGCCACCGCATCGGCGGCGGGATCGGCCGCATAGGAGCCGACGCCCGCGGCGTCTGCGCCGCGCCAGAGGTCCTCGCAGGCCAGGATGCCGACGTGCGCGCCATCGACCTCGATCACGGTTGGCGCGGTGCCCGCGTCGAAGTGCCGCGGCTCGTCGAAGACGTCGTACTGCGGCAGGAGGCGCTTGGCGTGGATGCGCTCGATGCGTCCGCCGCGCAGGACGGCCACGCCGTTCACCGGCCGGCCGGCCGGCCCCGGTGCAGGCGTGCCGACGAGCACCGCGGCGTCACCCGCACCACGCGCGGCAAGCGTGGACGCAAGCCCCGACACCGCACGCATGCACCGCTCGACGAACCCGCGCCGCTGCAGGAGGTCGCGCGGCGGGTAGCCGCAGATGGCCAGTTCCGGAAAGGCGACGCAGCCGGCACCCGCCTGCACGGCGCGTTCGGCGGCGTCCGCGAGGCGCAGCGCGTTCCCGTCGGGGTCGCCGACGAATGCGTCGAACCTGGCGAGCGCGATCCGCATGGATCGCGAAGTCTAGGTGGATGCCCGGTGCCGGGCGCGCCGGGCGACGGGGCCGCCCGATCGCGTCAGGCCGC
Organism: uncultured Chitinophaga sp.; assembly: GCA_964440815.1. Lineage (GTDB taxonomy): Bacteria > Planctomycetota > Phycisphaerae > Phycisphaerales > SM1A02 > UBA966. The sequence continues at coordinate 6,231 of CAYTYU010000107.1, read as the reverse complement.
GGTCAGCGCACGCCGGCCGCTGCGGGAGCCGCGCTCGATGGCGTCGACGAGCGAACGCACCGCGTACGGCTTGGCGAGCGTGGCGTCAAAGCCATTCGGCATGGTCGCCCACGGGGTGCCGGTGCCGCCGCTTGCCACGAGCCAGCAGCGCGCAAGGCCGTGCTGGCGGCGCACCCAGGCCCCGAACGCGGTCGCGTCGCCCGCCGAGCGGTCGAACACCACCACGTCCGGGCTCCAGGTGCCGCACTCGGCGGCGGCCGACAGCGCTTCGGCTGCCGTCCGCACCTCGTGCGTGCCGAGCCCCTCGAGCACCTCGCGGACGGTGTCCGCCGCGGCGCGGTCGGCGTCGACGACCAGCACGCGCGTGCGGCTTCCGCGGGATGAGGAGGTCGGGTTGTCGGTGTGGCCACGGACGGCATCGGCGCCGGCGGTGCTCACGGGAATGCCGTGCGCGGCGACGAAGGCCTCGAGCGCACGCACGTGCACGCGCCGGTCGCGCGAGCCGGGGATGCGGTAGCCCTCGAGGCGTCCCGCGTCGATCCACTTGCTCACGGTGCGCGCCGCGACGTTGCAGATGCGGGCCACCTCGCCGGTGGTGAGTGCGTCCTTGCCGAAGCCGAAGGAGTCGTGTGCCATGACGCACTCCATCGGGACGGCCCGGGGCGGCCTGAAGCGCGCAGGCGGATTTTCCGGAAGATTCGTGCCCGTCCCGGGGGCCGGATAACGGGGACGGGACGCGCGCCGCCGCGCGTCAGCCGCGCCGCGGCTCGTTGCGGTCGAGGACCCGCACCCCGCGCGCCCCGAGGGCCGCGAAGAGCTCCTCGGCGTGGGCGCGGTCCCGCACCTCGACCACGCACTGCACCATCACGGTCGAGACGTCCGCCTCGCCGAAGGTCCGCTCGTGGTCGATCTGCTGCACGCTCGCGCCGGCCTTGGCGAGCGTCGCGGCCAGGTCGGCCAGGCCGCCCGGCCGGTCGCTGATGATCGCGGTGAACTTCACCAGCCGGCCGTCGACCGCCAGGCCGTGCTCGACCACGCGGCTGAAGACCAGGGGATCGATGTTGCCGCCGCAGAGGACGAGCGCCACGCGCCGGCCGCGCAGCGAGGGCAGGCGGCCGTCGAGCATCGCGGCGAGCGGCGCGGCGCCCGCACCCTCGACGACGCCCTTCTCCATCTCCGCAAGCCGCAGGATGGCCAGCGCGATTGCGTCCTCGTCGACCGACACCACCTCGTCGACGCGCGTGCGCGCGATCTCGAAGCTGCGTGCGCCCACCTCGGGCACCGCGAGGCCGTCGGCGAGCGTCGGCTCGGCATGGACGCGCACGGGGTGCCCCGCGGCGAGCGCCGCGGAATAGCTCGCGCATCGCGCGGGTTCCACGCCGACGATCCGGACGTCCGGCCGCAGGTGCTTGACGGCGAGCGCGATGCCCGCGATCAGGCCCGCGCCGCCGATCGGGACGACGATCGCCTCGACGCCCGGGCACTGCTCCAGGATCTCGAGCCCCACCGTGCCCTGACCCGCGACGATCGCCGCGTCGTTGAACCCGTTGACGTAGGTCAGCCCCTCGGCGACCACCAGCTCGTCGGCGCGCTGGCGCGCGTCGGCGATGGTGGCGCCGGCGTTCAGGACGCGCGCGCCGAGCTCGAGGCACCGGCGCTGCTTCACCATCGGCGCGTGCACGGGCATCACCACGGTCACCGGGATGCCCAGGCGCTTGCCGTGGAAGGCGAGCGCCAGCGCGTGGTTTCCTGCGCTCGCGGCGATCACGCCGCGCGAGCGGGCCGCCGCGGGAAGCTGCATGAGCGCGTTGCACGCCCCGCGCTCCTTGAAGCTGCCGGTGCGCTGCTGGTACTCGAGCTTGCACCACGCCTCGGCGCCGACGAGCGCCGAGAGGGCCGGGCTCTCCACGCATGGCGTGACGAAGACGCCGCCCTCGATCCGCCGCCGCGCCTCGACGATGTCGTCGAAGCTGACGTCGGCGGCCGGGACGGGGGCCTTCACCTGGGCCATGCGCGACACCGCGCCGTCAGGCGCGCGGGCCTGCCTTGCGGACCGCGTCGCTCAGCGCGTACTTGGCGTCGTTGGCGCGGAAGCGGGCGGCGAGGTCCTTCGCCTTCGCGTCGTACGCGGCCTTGTCGGCCCACGTGTTGCGCGGGTCGAGGACGTCGGCCGGCACGCCGGGCACGGCGGTCGGCATCATCAGGCCGAAGACCGGGTGCTCGACGAGCTTGGCGTTCGCGAGCGATCCGTCGAGGACGGCGCTCAGGATGGCGCGGGTGTAGCTCAGCTTGAAGCGGTGGCCGACGCCGTAGGGGCCGCCGGTCCAGCCGGTGTTGATGAGCCACACGGAGCTGCCGTGCTTCTTCAGCTTGTCGGCGAGCATCGCCGCGTAGGCCATCGGCTCGCGCGGCATGAACGGGCCGCCGAAGCAGGCGCTGAAGTTCGGCGTCGGCTCCTTGACGCCCGCCTCCGTGCCGGCGAGCTTCGAGGTGTAGCCGTTGACGAAGTAGTACTGCGCCTGCTCGGGGGTGAGCTTCGCCACCGGCGGCAGCACGCCGAAGGCGTCGGCCGACAGGAAGATCACGTTCTTCGGGTGCGCACCCACCGACGGCATCACCGCGTCGGGCACGAACTCGAGCGGGTAGGTGACGCGGGTGTTCTCGGTGCGGGCGGCGCTGTCGTAATCGGGGACGCGCGTGACCGGGTCGACCACCACGTTCTCGATGACGCTGCCGAAGCGGATGGCATTCCAGATCTGCGGCTCGCCCTCCTGGCTCAGGTTGATGCACTTGGCGTAGCAGCCGCCCTCGAAGTTGAAGACGCCGCGGTCCGACCAGCCGTGCTCGTCGTCGCCGATCAGGCGGCGCTTCGGGTCGGCGCTCAGCGTGGTCTTGCCCGTGCCCGAGAGGCCGAAGAAGACGGCCACGTTCGACGGGTCGTCCTTGGCCACGTTCGCCGAGCAGTGCATCGGGAACACGCCGACCTCGGGGAGGTCGTAGTTCATCGCGTAGAAGATCGACTTCTTGATCTCGCCCGCGTAGCGCGTGCCGACGATGAGCACCAGCTTGCGCTCCAGGCTCTGCACGATGCAGAGCTTCTGGCGAACGCCGTACTTCGCCGGGTCGTCGAGCTCGAGGCGCGAGGCGTCGATGATGGTCCAGTCGCTCGACCAGTTCGGGAGCTCGTTCGGCTCGGCATTGATGAAGAGCGTCTTGGCGAACAGGCTGTGCCAGGCCTCCTCGGTGAAGACCGAGACCTTCAGGCGGTACGCCGGGTCCGCGCCCGCGTAGCCGTCGAAGCGGAAGACGTCCTTCTTGGCGCGCATGTACTCCATCACCTTGGCGTGGATGGCGTCGAAGTGCGCGGGCGAGACGGGCTGGTTGACCTTGCCCCAGGCGATGTTGCCGTGGATCTTGGCCGTGTCCTCCAGGAACTTGTCCTCGGGGCTGCGGCCGGTGCGGGCACCGGTGTCGCAGTTCAGGGCGCCGTTGGCCGCGAGCATGCCCTCGCCGCGGGCGATCGCCAGCTCCACCAGCCGCGCGGCGGCCAGGTTGGCGTGGACGGAGGCGGAACCGAAGTCGACCTTCGGGCGGTGGGCGGCGGGGGCGGCGGTCGTCATGTCTTTGGGTCTCCCGAGAAAGAAGAGGATCGACAAGGATACCCCTCCAAGCCGCACAAACGGCGGCGGCCGCCGGGACGCAGGATTGACCACCTTCCCGGACCCGGCTACCATTCGCCCCTTACGCACGGCGACCGTAGCTCAGTTGGCAGAGCATCGGGTTGTGGTCCCGAGGGTCGCGGGTTCAAATCCCGTCGGTCGCCCTTCCGCCTCGCCCCGCGCCTTGCGCGGGGCGATTCGCTT
>CAYTYU010000107.1:0-2268 GCA_964440815.1 uncultured Chitinophaga sp. | reverse complement strand
TCGACGTGCCCACGCCGGCGGGAACGTGGCGCGTCGCGCCGTTCATCTGCTACGACCTGCGCTTTCCCGAACTCTTTCGCCTTGCGGCACTTGCGGGCGCAGAGGTGTTCGCGATCGGCGCGTGCTGGCCGGCGCCGCGCGCACTGCACCGACGTGCGCTCGCAGTCGCGCGCGCGATCGAGAACCAGGCATGGGTGATCGCCTGCAACCGTATCGGACGCGAGCCCGGCGTCGAGTACGCGGGCGACTCGTTCGTCGTCGCGCCGAGCGGCGAGGTCGTCGCGGAGGCGGAGGGCGCCGAGCAGCTCCTCTTCGCCGAGCTCGACCGCGCGGAGTTCCTCAAGTGGCGCGACAGGTTCCCGGCCCTTCGCGACCTGCGACGGTCGCTCCTCGGCCACGTGACCGTCGAGTGAGCTGAGTCCGCGAATCATGCGAGTTCGCGCGGGACGCGTTGACGCGCGATGCGCGGCCCCTACACTCACCGCCGCGCTGCATGGAAGCGCGCGCCGCGGGGACCGCGGCGCACGACACGGATTCGCAGGAAGCGACCAAGCACCAATGCCAAAGAACGAGATCCAAGCCACGCTGTGGGACGAGATCGGCACGGCGAGCTGCGTCATGGACGCATCGCACGCCGCAGCGCACGCCGAGCGCGACGAGCCGCGTGCCGGCGCGCTGAACCACGTGATCGCCGATGCGCTGCGCGCCTCGTACTTCGCCGAGGCCGGCGAGCTGGCCACGCGCTACGGCGTGTCGAGCTCGGCCGTGGTCGAGCACCTCGAAGCCGCGGGCTTGGCGCGCATGCCGCGCCCGGAGCGCGCCATCTCGCACATCCGCTGCGCCGTGCATGCGGCCGCGCTGGTGCGCGGCGACGCGCAGGCGTGGGCCGACCTCCTCACCGCGCTCGGGCCGGCCTTCGACCGCGCGTGCGCGGCACGACTCGACAAGGCGCGCGGCATCGCCTTCGCCCGCCGCTTCTGGCAGGACGCCCGGGCATCGACCCTGGGCACTGCGCCCCGCCCCTCGGGACGCCCGCGCGGCGTGCGCGCGCCGGACCTGCGGACGTTCGCGGCCACCAAGCCGCTGCGCCACTGGCTGGCGGAGCGGCTCCTGGGAAGCCTGGAGACAGAGCTTGGGCGCGCGGCGAGCGCCGCCGAGCGGCTGGACGCGGTGCAGGAAGCGCGTACACTGCGCCTCCCGGCCCACGGATACGTTTCGGCGGAAGCCACGGCGACCTGAGGGCGACAATCCAACCAGCACGGCGCGCGCCCGGACGGGCGCCGCGACGGGCCCGGCAACTTAGCTCAGTTGGTAGAGCAGCGCATTGAAAATGCGCGGGTCCGCGGTTCAAGTCCGCGAGTTGCCACTGCGACGCCGCCCCCTTCGGGCGGCGTCGCTCGTTTTGCCCGCGGCGCGCCGCTAGTCTCGCGGCCTTGGCCGCCCCCATCGACGTCGCGCGCCTGCGCGCCGAGATCCTCGCCTGGATGAGCCCGCCCGAGGGGGACCGCGGGGGTCGCGTGGCCGGGCGCCAGATCCGCCGGCTGATCGAGGCGCTCGAGCGCCCGAGCGCACGCGAAGACCTGTTCCTGAGCTCGGTGGCCGAGGCGGTGCTGGCGCGGCGGCTCCTGGAGGCCGGCTGCACCATCGACTTCGAGCGCCCGACGTCGGGCGGCCGCCACGCCGACTTCCACGTGCGCGCCGATGGCGACGAGTTCTACGTGCACGTGAAGCGGATCGCCCTGCCCCCGGCGCACGACGCGGCGCGGCCGCTGCCCGAGGCGCTCGTGGCACTCGCCCGGATCGCGCGCCCCGTGTCGGTGGCGCTTCGGTGGGAGGAACGCGCGGGCGCCGACGACCTGGCGGCGCTGCGCGAATCGCTCGACGGCTTCGTGCGCCAGGCGAGCGTGGGCGACGAGGTGGTGGTGCGCGCCGACGACGGCCGGTGGCTGGGGGCCGCGCGGATCGCGGCGCCGTGCGCCTCGGGCGGCGTCGAGCTGCGCACCGGCGGAGATGCCGGCTGGGAGGCCGCGGTGCCGCGCGTGCAGCGGCTCCTGCGCAAGGCGTACTCGCAGTTCATGCCGGGCGAGACGAACGTGGTGTGCCTGGCAAGCGACTCGGCCGGCGCGCTCGAGGCGGTCGAGACCGCGCTCCTCGGCACGGTGGTCGAGCGATGGGACCGCTTCCCGCCGCGCGGGCAGCGCGTGGCGCACGGCCGCGCGGAGGACGGCTTCTGGTCGCGCGGGCAGTTCGCGGAGAGCGAGCTGGTCT
>CAYTYU010000106.1:0-8148 GCA_964440815.1 uncultured Chitinophaga sp. | reverse complement strand
CGAAGTCGATGATCGGCACCTCGATCCGGTGCTGCGCGTAGAGCGCCTCCTGGAACGCCAGCGGCGTCTCGAAGCGCGCGCGGACCTCGGTGGGAAGCGGCACCGTGCACATCGAGCCGAGCATCCGGCCGTCGGCCGGCGACACCGGCTCCACCTCCCAGCGCGCGCAGAGCATGCGCTGCACCCAGCGCGCCATCTGGTCGTTGTGGCGGCGGACGGCATCCCAGCCGAGCGCGGCCATGAAGTCGATTGCCTCGCCGGCCACCATCCATGCCGCCATGTCGCGCGTGCCCTGCCAGTCGAATTCGGCGTCGAAGCCCTCGTCCAGGTAGTGGCTCACCGTCGCGGGCTTGATGTCGCGCGCGCGTTCGGGCGCCACCCACAGGACCGCCGTCCCCTTGGGCGCGCAGCACCACTTGTGCAGGTTTCCGGTCCAGTACGTGGCACCCAGGCCCTCCACGTGGACCGGCAGCATGCCGGGGACGTGCGCCGCGTCCACCAGCACCTCGATGCCGCGCTGCCGGCACGCCGCCACGATCTCGGCAACCGGGAACACGAGGCCCGTCGCGCTCGTCACCTGGTCGATCACCAGCAGGCGCGTGCGGTCGGTGAACCCGCCGATCACCGCCTCGAGCACCGCCTCCGGCCCGGAGACGGGCAGCGGCAGCGGCACCTCGACGTACGTCGCGCCGCACTGGCGCGCACGGAACTGCATCGCCTTGCGCACCGCGCCGTAGACGTGCGACGTGGTGAGCAATTCATCGCCAGCGCGGAACCCGATCGAGCGCAGCACCGCATTCACGCCCTCAGTGGCGTTGGTGACGAAGCCGAATCCGCCCGGGCGCATGCCGAGGAACTCGCCGACACGCGCGCGGCTTGGCCCAAGCAGCTCGCGGATCCGGCGGCCGAGCATCTCGATCGGCCGCGATTCGATGCGGTCCTGCGCGGCGATCCACGACTGGCGCACCGCGCGCGGCACCGCACCGAAGCTGCCGTGGTTCAGGAACACGTACTTCGGGTCGATCGCCCAGCGCCGTGCCAGGTCAGGCGCCAAAGGTGCCGGCGGCGCGGCCAGCGGGAGGTGGGCGGACGGATCGACGCCTTCGGCGGACTCACGGACGGCCATGGAGGGGCACCATACGGGGCGTCACCCATAAAAACTCAAGTTACGCCGACGAAAACGCCAATGATTCGGGACCCGTTCGTGCTAACATTTCCCGTACGGATTGTGCAGGCCGCCGAGGAGCCCGGCCGACAACCGAACAAGCACCGCACGCGCGGTGCGGCACGCTCGTCAGAAAGGCACGTCATGAAGCTCCTCGCCTCGCTCCGCTCGCTGCTTGCGCCCGTCGACCAGCCCCTCGCACTCATCGGCCCGGGCGGCGACTTCGTCGATGCGCTGGTCGAGCGCAACGGCCGCCTGGCCCTCGAGCCGCGGATCGAGCCCCGCCCCGCCCTCCCGCGCGCCCGCTCGCGCCGCCACCGACTGCACCGCTTCCTCGCCGAACCCGCCACCGAAGGACCGACCCATGAACCTCACCCCCAAGCAGCTTCGCATCTTCGAGTTCATCCGGACGCACCGCGCGGAGAAGGGCTACTCGCCCACGATGCAGGAGATCGCCGATTCGCTCGGCGTCACGAAGGTGACGGTGTTCGAGCACGTCGAGGCGCTCGTGCGCAAGGGCGCGCTGGTGCGCGATCCGAACAAGAGTCGCTCTTTGTCGGTTGCTGACGACGTCGAGCTGCCGCACGAATCGTCGCGCCAGCTGCACGACGACGGCCCGATCCCGATGCCCCTGCAGTTCCCGCTCGTGGGGCGCATCGCGGCCGGGCGGCCGATCGAGAAGTGCGCCCAGGACGAGACGCTCCGCCTGGAGGAGCTCTTCGGGCCCCGCCGCGGGCAGCAGCCGAACGCGATGTTCGCCCTGCAGGTCGACGGCTGGTCGATGCGCGACGAGGGCATCTTCGACGGCGACTACGTGATCGTCGAGCGGCGTGAGGTCGCCCGCAACGGGGAGCGCGTGGTGGCGCTGCTCCCCGACGGCGAGACGACCCTGAAGACCTACTTCAAGGAGCGCGACGGGCGCATCCGGCTGCAGCCGGCCAACCCGGACTTCGAGCCGATCGTGGTCGACCGGTGCGAGATCCAGGGCGTGGTGGTGGGCGTGATGCGGCGGTACTAGCGCCGGCCGCCGCCGCCACGCGAGCCGCCGCCGCGGTTGGAGTACCCGCCGTAGCGGGAACCTTCCGAGGGCCGGAAGCCCGAGGTGCTGCCCGAGCCGCCGGGACGGTGGTAGTTCTGCGCGGCACGCTCGCCGACGCCGCCGGCGCCGCGCGCATCGCTCCACCGGTTGGAGGCGTCGGAGGCGGCACGGTTGCCGTCGATCCCGCGGTTGTTCAGGAAGCGGTTCGCATCGCCGCGGTCATGCCAGCCGCGGTTCCAGTTGTTCCATCCGCCGTAGCCCCAGCCATAGCCGCAGCCCCAGCCGCAGCCATAGCCGAACGCCGAGCCCCAGTACGGGCTCCAGCCCCAGCCGCCGTACCCATTGCCGTAGATCGACGGGTACATGTCGGCGTAGCCGTAGCCCCAGCCGTAGTCCTGCTGCGGCGCGTAGGTGCCGCTGGCGTAGGAGTACTCGGCCTGGTTGCCGTAGGTGGAGGGGTAGCTCGGCGCCACGTACGAGGAGACGTTCACCTCGATCGGGTCGACCGGCTGCGGGTTGGACGCGTTGTAGTCGTAGCCCGTGCCGTAGACCGGGGTGCCGCCCTGCATGTAGGTGCCCATGTAGCCCGGCGTGCAGCCGAAGGTCACCGACTCGGGGGAGCTGGCCATCACCTCGACGTAGGTGCACGCGTAGACCGGCGACGAGGGCGGGATCGAGTAGATCGCGCCCGGCACCGAGTCGCACACCTGCCAGGGGCCGGAGGCCGACGGCGCCGAGAACCACGCGCCGTTGTCGCAGCAGTACATGGTGTTGCCGGACTGGATGACCGGCTGCGTGGCGTTCGACGCGTAGGACAGGCCGCCGTCCATCGCGACGAAGGCCGGCTCGCCGCGGAACTTGACCGAGCAATTCGCGCCGGAACGCTTCACCGTGACGGCGCGGACGATGCTGCTGGCCACCGCGGCCGAATTGGCCTCGAGGGTGCCGGGCACGCTGGCGCGGGCCGAGGCGATCTGGCCCTCGGCGGGGAGGTTCGCGAAGGACGCCGGCACCGCCGACGGGGCCACGTACGACCAGGGCCCGTTCTCAAGGTCCGCGGCCGAGTACCAGCGGCCGGCGCCGAGGGTCCACCACGCGCCGCCGCTGCGCAGCAGGGGCACGGACGAATTCATGGCACGCTCGACGCCGTCGCAGGCGGGACCCATCTGCGGCGCACCGTTCGTGGACACGAGGAGCGTCGGAACCGTCGCGACGACGACGTCCGGGATCGCACGGGAGGACGCGGACGCCGGCGCGGCCGGGGCCTGCGTGCCTGCGGGCGGCGGCGGGACGGAGCCGACCGCCGAGAGCACTTCCTGCGGAGGCAGGCTTTCGACCTTGGTGAACGGGCCGTCGAGATCGACCGAGCTCAGCCAGATCGACCCGCCGACGCGCGAGTACCACGCGCCGTCCGGGGACTTGAGCAGGATGCTCGGGGTGTTCACCACGCGCTTCCAGCCGGCGGCGCAGTCGCCCAGGACGGGCTGGCCGTTCACGGAGACGAGGACGGCGGGGCGATCGACCACTCGGATCGCGGGCACCGGGTTCGCGAGGCCGGTCACGTCGCGCGAGCTGTCGACCGCGACGCCCTGCACGATCGTGGTGAGCATGGCCTCAAGGGCCATGCCGTCGAGCAGCCCGGCGACGGCGGACTTCGCGGCGTCATCGGAGCCGTCGGCCATCTTGCAGCCGGTGATCTGGAAGTTGCCGAGCTCGACGTAGCCCGGGTCGGTGGCCTGCGAGATCACCGCGGTCATCTCGAGCGTCCCGTCGACGGGATTGCCGTTGCCCGAGCCGACCTGCACCGCGGAACGCATGGAGACCGTGTTCCCGGAGATCCCCGTGTACGCGGGAGCGTTCAGGGTGTAGGTCATGCCGCCGGCGGTGGCCTTCTGCGGCCAGGCGGAGGCGGCGGCGGCCTGCGTCACGGCCACGGCGGGCTGCGACACGGCCAGAGAGAGGGACGTGGACAGGGCGATGACGAGCACGGAGGCCGCTGAATGCATGGACGCAGGTTCCTTGGGTCGAGAATGGGCGTCAGGCGAGCAGGCCGCAACGCCCGAATTGCGGTCCGGAATATACCAATCTCACGCGAGTCGGTCGGGCGCGTCACGGCTCCACGCGAGGCACGCCGTTTCGCTCGTGGCGGTACCTGGAGATGGTCTCGTACGCCACCTTGCGCGCACGGTTGATGCCGCCGAGCGGGCGCTGCTCGGCGAGCGCGTGCCAGGGCGTGAAGGACAGGTTCTCGGCAACCTTCAGGTCCTCTTCCGAGGAAAGGTCCTGCTTGGGGATGCGCAGGAGCGCCACGCGCACGAACGGCGAGTCGGACTCCTGCCACTCCGTGAGCGAGTCCTCGACCGGCATCTTCACCGGGTCGCGCTGCAGCTGGACCAGGAACTCGAACACCACCTCGCCGGCGCCCACCTGCTTCACCATGGCATCACGCAGGTAGTTCTGGCTGGGCTCGGGGGTGAAGGGCCGCTCCGGCGGGCCCAGCGGACGCGCGGAGAACTTCATCGCCCCGGGGCCGAGCTTGTAGGGCGTCTGGCTCCAGTAGCGCGACTGCAGCGGGTTCCAGAACGGGGAACCGTTCAGCCCCTCGATCGCCCGCAGCACCTCCGGGCTGATCTTGAGGAACGCCTCGGTGGCGGGCAGGCCGCCCGCGCGCGCCGCGTGGAACGCCGAGTAATCGCTCACCGTCCGCGACAGGAATGTCGGGTAGTTGATCATCACGAAGTCCTGCGTCGTGGCGCTGGCTTCGTCCGCCAGCGCCTTCTCGCCGGGCACGCCGAGCAGCTTGATCGCCATGCCGTGCGCCTGCTTGACGGTGTCCGACGACACCTCGGTGCCGCTTGCCGAGAACCGCACCAGCGCGTCGAAGGACTTCGGCTCGGCGAACACGCCGTGGCGCAGTTCGGGCGGCAGCCCATCGACCACCTCGAAGCGCGCCTTCACCAGCCCGTGCGACTTCGGGTGCGCGTCGCGGCGCACCTCCGTGCCCTCGGGGTACTGGATGCGCATGCGCGCCAGCGTCTGGTCGACGAACTCCTGGATGAGCGCGTCCTCGCGGGGGAGCACGCGTTCCTCGCCCAGCGCGAGCGCCGGCGATGGAAGCTCGTACGGCTCGGGGTACATGACGTTGAAGAAGCCCACGTCCTGCCACGCCTCCACGGCGTCCGCCGGCCCGCCGTAAGGCGCGACCTGCGCGGGCTCGGACGGGATCGACTTCAGGTACTCGACGAGCGCCCAGCGCTCCTCGTCGGAGAGCAGCCGGCCGATCGTGCCGCCGCCGCGCGGACCGTTCTGGAACGAGTGGCCCGCATTCGAGTTGCCGATCTTCGTCGTGTCGAGGACGAACGTCCCAGACGCACCCGTCGTGTCGACGCCCACCTTCACGGGGTCGAATTCGCGCCCGACCATGAACTGCTTCGGGCGGTCCTTGGCGGGCAGGAGCAGGTCATAGAGGCTCGGCACCGAGCCGTTGTGCAGGAACGGGGGGGTTGCCCACACGCCGTCGCGCGGGCCGGCCTTGTACGACGGCTGCGACGGCGGCTTCTCCCATGCGTGGCGGTAGCCGTGGGCATCGACCAGCTCCTCCGCCGTGAGGCCGGCGCGGGACGCCGCGCGCGACACCACCTGCTCGCGCGCCGAGACGAGCATGGATGTCGACGGCGCAAGCGCCCCACCCTTGAACGGCGGACTGAGCCACGTCGACAGCACGCCCGTCAGGAACTCGGGCTTGCGGCCGAAGGCGGGCGTCTGGAACTGCATGGGATCGGTGCCCACGTAGGCCTCGGGCACGATCGCGTTCTCGATGAAGCGCTTGCCGTCGACCTTGGGCACGCTCCAGCGGTGCGGGTAGGTCGAGTGGCACTGGGCGCAGTTCTCCATGAAGAGCAGCCGCCCGCGCGCGGCCTTCTCCCGGTCGATCGCGCCGAGCACTTCCTCGGGCCACTTCGGCGGTGCGAGCCTGCGCAGGAGTTCCTCGATCCGCACCTGGCCACGGACGTCGACCGTCGACTCGAACAGGCCCTTCTCCGGGCTCTCCGACCGCAGGTCGATGGCCACGAAGACGCCCATCGATTCCGTCGAGTTGCGCAACAGCGGGTCGGAGGCGACGCCCGTCCACTGCACCCACGACGACTGCGGCGCGTTCCAGAGGAACGGCGGCTTGGCGGGCGCGAGCGCGGCCATCCAGTTCTCGCGCAGGGCCGTGGCGCCGCCCAGCGCTCGGTTGTGGATCAGGGTGAGCGCATCCATGCGGCCAGGGCCGCTGGGCGTCGCCATCGCGGCATCGTGCGAGATGTACTGGTGCACCGCGTGCGCGGCCTTGTCGAGCGACGCGCGGAGGGCATCCATCGCCTCCGCGCCCGCCACCTGCATGCGCGCGGCCATCCGCCCGAACTTCGCGGAGTCGCGCTGCGTCGCCGCCAGCGCCTCGTCGAGCGCCGCGATGTATCCGGCGAAGTCGAAGGCGTGGTTGGACCCGCCCTCGATGCGGATGCGCGTGCCCTTGTACGACAGCTCCGACGAGTGGCACGCCGAGCACGTGAGCCCGATCCAGTCGCCCTTCCAGCGACCCTCGGGCACCGATGTCCGCACGAGCCCGATCGGCAGGCCGTCGGGGTTGGTTCGCGGATCGGCCGGCACGGTCACGAGCCCGAACCGATCGGACACCTCGTCCGCGCGGAAGAGTCCGGTCGACCCGCCCTGCTCGAGCGCCATGAAGAGGTCGAACGGCATCACCGCAGACCCCTGGGAGGTGCGGTGGTAGGTGGCGCGATCCTCAAGGCTCCAGCCCTGGTCGAGCAGCACCGGCGGTGCGGAAGCCGGCGCACCCGTCCACGCGATCACGGAGGCGGAGAGCCCCAGCGCGCCGAGCGCCGCCGGGACCACGAGGCGACGACTACGGCGGGACGCTGCGCGAGACTTCATGGCCGCGAGGCTAGTGCACCACGGTGAGCGATGCGTCCGGCGGCTCAGGTACTGTCCCGCCAATGGTCGCGTCGCTGCCGATCGCCATGCTGGCGGCATCATGGATCCTTGCGAGCTCGCCCGCGCCGCCCGCGGCTGCGCCCGCCGCTCCCACCGGTCCCGCCGCGGCCACCGTGCCGCCGAAACCCGGCCCGTGGAACAACGCCGTGCAGGTGCATCGCCTCGGACAGGACGGCGCCGCCGAGCTCCTCGCGACGTTCGACCATGCCGACGTTCCCACGGTCGCGCAGCTTGCGGATGGACGGATCATCGCGGCGTTCCAGGGGTACCCGCCGGACCGGCCGCAGGACTTCAATCGCGTGGGCGTTCGTTTCTCGAGTGACGGGGGGCGATCGTGGACCGCTGCGCAGCCCATCGCGATCACCGGGATGGACGCCGGACTTGCCCCGCCGTTCGACCCCACGCTCGTCCCGCTCCCCGATGGGCGCGTTCGCCTCTACTTCACGTCGCACCCCGGGTCCGACGAGCAACCCGGCCAGACCGCCATCCACTCGGCGGTTTCCGCGGACGGCATCCACTTCATCGCCGAGCCGGGCATCCGCTTCTGCGTCGAGGGGCGCGTCGTGATCGACGGCGCCGCCGCGCTCCACGGCGGGAAGTTCCACCTCATCGTCCCGGACAACGGCACGCCGAGCGAGTTCCTCGCGCGGCGGCAGGCCGGCGAGCCCCCGATCGGCGGCAACGGCTACCACGCCACCAGCGTCGACGGACTGACTTTTGAGCGCGCCGCCGACCTTCCGCTGACCCCGGTCCGCAACCGGTGGTTCGGCAACCTGCAGAGTGACGGCCGCACGCTGTCCTTCTTCGGAACGGGCCCGGGCCCGTGGCCGATGACGAGCGCCGACGGATTCACGTGGAACGCCGCGCCAAACCCCATGCGCATGCCGGGGGTCGATCCGGCGGTGCTGGCGCTCAAGGACGGCGCGCGGCTCGTGCTCTCGACGCG
>CAYTYU010000105.1:0-8197 GCA_964440815.1 uncultured Chitinophaga sp. | reverse complement strand
AACCGCCTGCCCGACCCGGCGACGCTCTTCGTCCTCCTCGGCGCGGCCACGCTGCTGGCGAGCGCGCTCGGCGCGTGGGCGGGCTGGTCGGTGGTGGATCCGCGCGATCCGTCGAAGACGGTGGCGGTGCGCTCGCTCCTCGACGCGGACGGCCTGCGCTGGATCCTCACCCAGGCGATCCGGAATTTCCTCGACTTCCCGCCGCTGGCGATCGTCCTGGTGGCAATGCTCGGGATCGGCGTGGCCGAGCGCACGGGTCTCTTCCCCGCGCTCCTGAAACTGCTGGTGATCGTGACGCCGCGCGCGTTGCTCTCGCCCGCGGTGGTGTTCATCGGCGTCATGTCGAGCGCCGCCGCGGACGCCGGGTACGTGGTGCTGCCGCCGCTCGCAGCCGGGGTGTTCGCGCGCGTGGGTCGCCCGCCGCTTGCCGGCATCGCCGCGGCGACGTTCGGCGTGGCCGGCGGGTTCAGCGCGAACCTCGGCATCACGAGCCTCGATCCGCTGCTTCAGGGGCTCACCGAGCAGGCGGCCCGCGCCGTCGACCCGGACGCCATCGTCCGCGCCGACTGCAACTGGTACTTCATGGTGGCGTCGACGTTCCTGATCACGGCGGTCGGCTGGTTCGTGACCGACCGCATCGTGGCGCCGCGATTCGATCGCGTGGCCGTGGAACGCCAGCTTGCGCAGGGCGGGGCGACCACCGGCGACGACTCGCTCTCCGCCGCCGAGCGCCGCGGGCTGTGGGCGGCGCTCGGCGCGTTCCTGCTGGCCGGCGGCGCGTTCCTGGCGATGGCACTCATCCCCGGCGGGCCGCTCACCGGCGAGGTACAGCGCCACGGAACGAACACCATGGTCCCCGCGTGGACCGAGGCGATCGTGCCCATGCTGCTGGTCCTCTTCCTGCTTCCGGGCGTGGCCTACGGCGCCACCAGCGGCGAGATCCGCTCCGACCGATGCGTGGCCAACCGCATGGGCGAGGCGATGGCCGGGATGGGCACCTACGTCGTGCTCGCCTTCTTCGCCGGGCAGGCGATCGCGTGGTTCCGGCAGTCGAACCTGGCGACGGTGATCGGGATCGAGGGCGCGGAGGTGGTGAAGTCGCTGGGGCTCGGCTCCGGTCCGATGCTCGTCGCGGTGGTCGGTGCGACGGCGCTCCTGAACCTCCTGGTGTCGAGCGCGAGCGCGAAGTGGGCGTTCCTCGCCCCCGTCCTGGTACCGATGCTCGCGCAGGCCGGCATGCGTCCGGAGCTCGTGCAGGTGGCCTACCGCGTGGGCGATTCGTGCACCAACCCGATCGCGCCGCTCAACGCGTACCTCGTCATCATCCTGGTGGCGATCCGGCGCTGGCAGCCGGATGCGGGGATCGGCACGCTGATCGCGCTCCTGGTGCCGTACTGCATCACGGCGCTCGTCGCGTGGACGGCATTCCTCGTGGCGTGGGAGTCGCTCGGCATCCCGCTTGGGCCGGGATGAGCGCCGGCGCGAACGAGGTCAGCGCCAGTACAGCACGGTGAGGTCGCGGTCGGCGTCCTGCTCGGAGGGCGGCGGCAGCCCGTTCGACTCGAGCATGCGTTCGACAACTTCGGTCGTGCAGAGCACGGCGAACGTGCGTGGTGGGTTCGAGGTGCGCGCGTGGACGGCGCGCTCCGCGACCTCCTCCCATCCGATGCGCCGCGGAAGCTCCTCAGGAAGGTTGAGCTCGTTGTCGAACTCGTCGGCCCACCCGGCGATCACGAGGTCGCGCCGCCCGGTCGTCCAGCTCGTCGCGAGCGCCGGCGACCCTCCGGCCACCACCAGCACGTCCACCGCACGCAGCGCGTCCCGGTGCTTCTCGAGGAACGGCCAGGGGTGCTTCGCGGCCTTGAGCGCTGCGGTCGGGTAGAGGAAGGGCACCATCGCCAGCACCGCAACCGGGGCAATCGCGGTGCGCGCGAGCCAGCGCGTGCCGTCGGTCGCGCGCCAGCTCCAGCCGTCTGCAAGGGCCCACGCCACGAGCGCTGCCGCAAGGCACGCGAAGCGCATCGACGCGCCCGATTCCCAGAGCGTGGGCAAGCCGAATCGTTCGGTGCCCGCTGCCGCGAGGCCGATGCATCCACCTGCTGCAATCCACACCAGCGCCTGCCCGATCCGCGCCGGCACGTCCCGCACGATCGCACCCGACTCGCGCCCGCGCACCAGCCCGATGGCCACCAGCACCGACACCGGCGCGAACATCGGCAGCACGTAGGTGGCGAGCTTGCCTCCCGAGAGCGAAAGCGCCAGGATCGGCACGGCGGCCCAGCAGAGCAGGAACCGCACCCCATCGCGCCACTCGCGCGCGCCGCGCATCCCCTTCGCGGCGTTCGGCCAGGCAAGCGTCCAGAGCAGGGCCCCTGCCGGGAACACCGCGCCGTAGAACCACCACGGCTGCGGCTGCTGCGTGAGGTCGGGCGACACGGCGCGGCGCACGTGCTCCTTCATCACGAAGTACGTCCACATACCCGGGTTCGCGCGCTCGACGGCAAGCACGAACGGCGCGGCCGCCGCCACCGCGGCCACCAGCGGGATCCACGGCATCACGAGCATGTCGCGCCAGCGCCGCTGCCACGCGAGGTATGCGAGCGCCGTCGCCCCGGGAATCGCGAACCCAAGCAGGCCCTTCGCGAGGAACGAGAAGCCCGCCGCCGCGCCTGCCGCGCCGAGCCAGCCGAGGCGTACGCGCCCGCTTGACGTGCACGCGCCGAAGAACGCGCACGTCGTGAGCGCCACCGTCGCCGCGAACGTCGGGTCGAGCGTGATGACCCCGCCGAGGACCATGGGCATCACCGTCGTCGCCTGCACCAGGAACGCAAGCGGCCCCAGCTCGCGCCGCCCTGTGATGCGCACCGCGAGCCACGCGGTGCACAGCGCCGTGACCAGCGTGGCCAGCGCGCTCGGCAGCCGGATGGCGAACGCCTGCTCCCCGAACACCGAGATGCTCGCGGCCGTCAGCCAGTAGACGAGCGGCGGCTTCTCGTAGAAGCGGAACCCGGCCAGGCGCAGCGACAGCCAGTCGCTGCTCTCGACCATCGCCGCCGGGATGATGCCGTAGCGGGCCTCGTCGGGCACCTGCATGGGGCGCACCCCGAGGAACAGCACTCCCACCACGAGGAAGGCGGCGATCGCCACGGACCAGCCCTTGCGGGCGGTCACTTCTGCTGGGCGGCCTGCTCGGCCTTGAGGCGGCGCAGCGCCTCGTCTGTGGCGCGCTCCATCTGCTGCTGGGTGAGCTGCTGGGGCGCCTTCGCGTCGTCCTTGGCGAGCTCCTCGCCCGCCTCCTTCATGCCCTTCTTGAACTCGGTGATGGACTTGCCGATGTTCCGGCCCACCGACGGCAGGCGGCTCCCGAAGAGGAGCAGGCCGATCACCCCGATGATGACGAGCTCGGTGGTGCCGAGGCCGAACAGGCCGAGGAGGGCGGGGGCGACAGTGGTCATGGAGCGAAGTGTATCGGATTTCTGCACGAAATCCCCGTGAGACGCCGACGTTCCCTGCATGCACGGACGCATCCAGGACTGTGGCATTGGCACCCGCCCCTCGGCCGCGCGACGGCTGCGCCGCGCGCGTTCCGGCGCCGCCCTCGCCGCGGCCGCGGCGCTCTCGGCGGCGACCGCGATCTTCCTCGGCGGTTGCGAGACGCCCGCGAAGCCCGCACCCGAGATCGACCCGGACTTCCAGCTTCCCGCCGGCGAGCACGGGCTGCGCAAGGTGCCCGATGGGCAGCATCCCGACCTCGCCGACGCGTTCGCGGCGAAGGACGCGGACTTCGGCCGCGCGCTCGACCTGAGCATCGCATGGTTCGACACGGGCACCAGCCGCGCGGCGTACTCGTCGCAGCAGCTCGGCCCCGTCGCCGAGGTGGTGCCCGACCACCGCACCGCCGCCGCAACCGTGCGCGCCTTCAAGGAGCTGCTTGCGTCCAGCAAGGACGCGGCCGCGTTCCAGAAGGCCGTCGCCGGGCACTTCGACGTGTGGCAGACGCGCGGCTACGACGACAAGGGGACCGCGCTCTTCACCGGCTACTTCTCGCCCGAGATCAAGGCGAGCATGGTGCGGACCGACACGTTCAAGTACCCGCTCTTCCAGGCGCCCAAGGACCTGGTCAAGGACTCGCAGACCGGCGAGCCCCTGGGCCGCCGCGCGGCCGACGGCTCGATCGTGCCGTGGCCCTCGCGCAAGGAGCTGCTGGCGGGCGGCGAGTTCTCCGGCACGGAACTCGTGTGGCTGGCCAGCGCCTTCGACGTCTACGTCTGCGAGGTGAACGGCAGCGCGAAGCTCATCATGCCCGACAACTCGGTGAAGTACGTCGGCTACGCGGGCAAGACGGGCCGGCCGTACGTGGGCCTCGGCATGAGCCTGGTGCAGGACGGCGTCATCACGCGGCGCGAGCGGACGCTCGGCAACATCCAGCGCCTCTACGAACGTGACCCGGAGCTCGTGCAGAAGTACATCGACCGCAACGAGAACATGGTGTTCTTCTCGATGTACGACGGCAAGAGCTGGCCGTCGGGATCGCTCGGAGTGCCGGTCACCTCGTATGCGACGCTCGCCACCGACAAGCGGATCTTCCCGCGCGGCCTGGCGATGTTCGTCGACACCCAGACCGCCGACTACGCGGGCAAGATGCGCGACTGGCGCCGGTTCATGCTCGACCAGGACACCGGCGGCGCCATCCGCGCCGCGGGCCGCGGCGACATCTACATGGGCGTGGGCGCGGCCGCACGCGTGCTTGCCGGCAACCAGTACGCCGACGGAACGTTCTTCTACTTCGTGCTCAAGCCCGAGTTCGTCGACCGCTTCGCGCCCCCCGGGCCCAAGTCGGGCGGCTGAAGCGGCTCCTTCGGCGACTCGAACGGCGGCGGGCCGGAGAACCCGCGACCGACGTCCCATGCGAACCGCGCGAAGCCGGCCGGCGCGGCGCGCGGGCGCGAGTGCTCGCGCAGCTCGGGGGAGAGCGACCTCATCGACGCCACCTCGCGCTCGAACCGCCGCTCGTCGAGCGTGACGAGCGCGAGGCCTGCCGCGAAGCCCACGATCCACGCCGGCACCGCGGCCCATGCCGTGCGCCGCAGGGTGCGCCAGTCCGAGGCGTAGGCGGCGGGGCGCCCGAACGGCGCGCCGCACTCCGGGCACCGGGCCCGCGCCGCGTCGTAGCCGCAGCACGGGCAGCGCCCCGCCCGAAAGCGCCGCTCCGGCAGCCAGTGCTCGAACATCGCTTCCGGCACGTCGACGGCAGCGCCCATCGGCAGCACCGCGAGCATCGCGACCGCCGCGGCCAACAAGACCACCCCCCACGGCACCGGTGCGCCGCCGAACCCGCCCACCAGTCCCCGGCACACCACGGTGGCCGCCGCGGCGAAGGCGACGAGCGCCAGGACGATCGTCGCGCGCCATGCGAGGACGGCAAGGGCTGGCGCGGTCGGCGTGGGCACGGGGCCAATCGTAGGAGCCAATAGGATCCGCATCCGGCGTGCTCGCTCTCGACCTCCACGACGTCACCAAGACCTACCGCGGCCGCGTGCAGGCACTGCGCGGCGTGTCGATCTCGGTGCGCGAGGGCGAGATCTTCGGCCTGCTCGGCCCCAACGGCGCCGGCAAGAGCACGCTGGTGAAGATCGTGATGACCGTCGTGCGGCCGACATCGGCGCGCGGCACCGTGCTCGGCGCCCCGGTGGGCACGCAGGAGGTGCTCGAGCGCGTCGGCTACCTGCCCGAGCACCACCGCTTCCCGCCGTACCTCACCGGCCGCCAGGTGGTCGACTTCTTCGGCGCGCTGTGCAAGGTTCCGCGCGCGGCGCGTCGCACGCGGACGGATGCGCTGCTCGGCCTCGTCGGCATGCGCGACTGGGCCGACCGCAAGGTCACCACCTACTCGAAGGGCATGCAGCAGCGGATCGGCATCGCCACCGCGCTCATCAACGACCCGCGCCTGGTGGTGCTCGACGAGCCGACGGACGGCGTCGATCCGGTCGGCCGCCGCGAGATCCGCGACATGCTGCTGCGCATCCGCGCCGAGGGGCGCACGGTGCTGGTCAACAGCCACCTGCTCTCGGAGGTGGAGATGGTGGCCGACCGCGTGGCGATCATCTCCAAGGGCGAAACCATCGCGCAGGGCTCGATCGACGAGCTGACCCGCGACAGCCACCGCTTCGAGATCGACGCAAGCGGCGGGCCCGAGCTGCTGTCGGTCGCCGGCACCGCGGTCGCCGGCCGCGAGCCCGCCGACCGGCCCGGCCTGCGCACCTACGTGGTGCCGACGCGCGAGGCCGCCGACGTGCAGCCGGCGATCGACGCGCTGCGCGCCGCGGGTGCGGTGATCGTGCGCGTGGAGCGCGCCCGCGAGACCCTGGAAGACCTCTTCGTGCGCAGCGTGGTGGACGAGCACGGCCGCTCGGTGCCGGGAGCCGCGCGCCCATGACGCAGACGCTCGCCATCTTCCTGGACGCCTACCGCGACCTGAACTCGCGCAAGCTGTTCTGGCTGGCGATCGCGGTGAGCTTCCTGGCGGTGGCGATCTGCGGCGCCGTGGGCATCGACGAGACGGGCGTCCAGGTGCTGTGGTTCGACATCGACAGCCAGTTCGTCAACACCACGTTCATCCCGGCGGCCACCTTCTACAAGCTGATCTTCCAGAACCTGGGGATCAACATCTGGCTCACGTGGCTGGCCGCGATCCTGGCGCTCATCTCGACGGCGAGCGTGGTGCCCGAGCTGATCGCGAGCGGCTCGATCGACATGATGCTGTCGAAGCCCATCTCCCGCGCGCGGCTCTTCCTGACGCGCTGGGTGACGGGGCTCTTCTTCGCCGGGTTCCAGGCGCTGGTCTTCGTGACCGCGAGCTTCCTGGTGATCGGGATCCGCGGCGGCGTCTGGGAGCCGGAGCTCTTCGTCGCCGTGCCCACGGTCGTCGTGTTCTTCAGCTACCTGTACTGCTTCTGCGCACTGATGGGCGTGCTGACCCGCAGCACCGTGGCGAGCCTGCTGCTCACCCTGGTCTTCTGGCTGGTGCTGTACGGCCTGCAGTCGCTGGAGCAGTTCGCAAACCGGGGCAGAATTGCGTCGCAGATGGAGATCGTCGCCATCGAGGCGGCGATCGACACGCGGCTCTCGAAGAACGCCGAGGCGGACGTCGACCGCCTGCGCGCCGACCTCGAGCGCGAGCGCGAGTCCTCGCGCCGGTGGCAGCAGCTCTACTGGCCGTCCTACGCGCTGGTGACGGTGCTGCCGAAGACCAACGAGACCACGGAGTGGCTCGAGCGCTACCTGGTGCAGAAGGCGAGCTTCCGCCGGCCCCCGGACGAGGAATCGACCCTGAACTTCTTCGGGTCGAAGCGCGTCAAGCGGCGCGAGTTCCAGCAGGCGGTCTTCGACGACGCCGAGGCGCGCAAGGGTGCGCTGTGGTCGATCGGCACCAGCCTCGCCTTCGAGGCGGTGATGCTCGGCGGCTGCGTGTGGCTGTTCCGCCGCCGCGATTTCTGAGCGCTCCCGATCGCGCGCGCGTCCCCGCGCGCACCGCGCCGCGTCCGCGTTACGATTCCGCCGTGCTCGTCTACCGCAAGGGCATCTTCTGCCTGGAGGCGGAGTGGTTCGGGCTGAGGTCGTCGGTCTCGGTGCGCCCGGCGCTCGAGCTGCTGCGCGCCTCCGACTACAAGGTGCCGTTCATCCACCGCGACGTCGCCACGCGGGCCGAGCTGGAGCACTACCTCCGCAAGTGGTTCCAGGGCCGGCAGCACGGCTTCGAGGTGCTTTGGCTCGCCATCCACTCGCGCAAGGGGCTCCTGCTCCCCGGCGACATGCGGCGCTCGGACGAGCGCATCCACATCGACCGTCTCGAGGAGGTGCTGGCGGGCCGCTGCCGCGGGCGGTTCGTCCACTTCGGCGGCTGCCGCACGGTGGCCGTGCCGCTTGCCCGCATCCGCAGGTTCCTGCGCACCACGGGCGCCGTCGGGGTCTCGGGCTTCCGCGAGGAGGTCGACTGGACCGAGTCGACCCTCTTCGAGATCGCCTACATGCTGGAGATGCAGAAGCACCCGCTCACGCAGGCGGGCATGCGGCGCGTCCGCGCGGCGCTGCGGCGCCAGCGGCCGGTCGAGTACCGCGAGTCCGGGTTCGTGGTGCACCTGCGCGGGTGAGCGGGGGCCGGAGGGCGGCATTCGCACCGCTGACGCTCAGCGACCGA
>CAYTYU010000104.1:0-8523 GCA_964440815.1 uncultured Chitinophaga sp. | reverse complement strand
CGAGGAGGCGCGCGCGGACCAGGCGCGGCGCGACGAGTCCGCGAGGCTTGCCGACCGCCGATCCGCGGAGGAGCGCGCCCGGCAGGATGCTGCGCGGTGGGCGGCGCTCGCGCGCGGCGGTCCGGTCGCCCCGCGCGGCAGCATGTCGTGGTGGTACCAGTACTACAACGACTATTCGCAGGGATACCTGTCGCGGGCCACGGGCTACCGCGACCCGCGTTACCCGGGCGGCAACTGGGGCGCACGCCCGGCCGGTGCGCCGGCGAACCGGTAGCCGAGGAGCCGCAGGCTGTTGAGGACGACCGCGACGGTCGAGCCCTCGTGCATGATGACGGCAAGCCACACCGGGATCGCGCCGGCGACGGCGAGCGGGATGAGGATGAACACCATCCCCATCGAGATCGTGACGTTCTGGCGGACGATCGCGCGCGAGGCGCGGCTGATGCCGACCGCGAAGGGCAGGCGCATCAGGTCGTCGGACATCAGCGCGACGTCGGCGGCCTCGAGCGCGACGTCGGTGCCGGACTTGCCCATCGCGATGCCCACGGTGGCCGCGGCGAGCGCGGGGGCGTCGTTCACCCCGTCGCCGACCATCGCGACCGATCCGTGCGAGCCGAGCAGGCCGCGCACCGCCTCGATCTTCATCTCGGGCATGAGCGATGCACGGACCTCGTCGACGCCGACGAGCCCGCCCACCGCGTCGCCGACCGCCTGGTTGTCCCCGGTGAGCATCACGATGGGCCGGACGCCGAGTGAGTGCAGCGCGGAGATCGCCGCCTTCGCCTCCGGCCGCGGGCCGTCGATCAGGCCGACCGCGCCGACGAACGCGCCGTCGCGGCTCACGAGCATCGCGGTGCAGGCATGGGACTCGAGCCGGTGCACCGCGGCCTCGGCCTCGGGCGTCGCGCGCGGTGCGCCGCCCTGCCCGTCGAAGAGGCGCAGTGCGCCGAGCCGCACGTCGCGCCCGCCCACCGTGCCGGACATCCCCTTGCCGCGGATCGCCTGCGCGTCGGAGGCGCGCTCGAACGCCACGCCGCGCACGCGTGCCGCGGCGACCACCGCGTGCGCGAGCGGGTGCGTCGAGTGCTCCTCGAGCGCCGCGGCGAGCGCAAGCACGTCGGACTCCGCATGGCCGCCGAGTGCGACCACCTCGCGCACCGCCGGGCGGCCGACCGTGAGCGTGCCGGTCTTGTCCATCGCGAAGGCACGGACCGCGCCGAGCGACTCGAGGTGTGCGCCGCCCTTGATCAGGACGCCGCCGCGTGCGGCACGCGCCACGCCTGCAAGCACCGCCGCCGGCGTGCTGATCGCCAGCGCACATGGCGAGGCGCCCACGAGGAGCGTCATCGCGCGCAGGAACGCCTCCTGCCACGGCAGCCATCCGGCGGCGGGGGGAACCGTCCACATCAGGACCGTCGCGCCCACCACGCAGGGGACGTAGACGCGGGTGAATCGCTCGGCGTAGCGCTGCGTGGTCGACTTCTGCCCCTGCGCCTCCTCGACGAGGCGGATCATGCGCGCGACGGTGCTGTCGGCGGCCAGGCGGCCGACGCGGACTTCCAGCAGCCCGTCGCCGTTGAGCGTCCCGGCGAACGCGTCGTCGCCCGGGGCCTTCTCGACCGGGACGCTCTCGCCCGTGATCGGGCTCTGGTCGATGGCGCCGATGCCCGCGACCACGGCGCCGTCCATCGGCACGCGCTCGCCGGGCCGCACGCGGACGACGTCGCCCACGGCGAGCGTTCCCACAGGCACCTCCTCGAAGCGCTCGCCGCGGCGCACCCAGGCGGACGTCGGCGTCAGGCGTCCGAGGGCGCGGATCGCCTTGCGTGCCTGGCCCATCGCGTAGTGCTCGAGCCCGTGCCCGAGCGAGAAGAGCACCAGGAGCATCGCGCCCTCGGCGTACTCGCCGATCGCCGCCGCACCGATCGCGGCCACGGCCATCAGGAAGTCGACGTCGAGCCGCAGCCGCAGCGCCGCGCGCACGCCCTCGAGGAGCGCAGCGTGCCCCGCCACCGCGTAGCTCGCCGCGTAGAGCGTGCCCCACTGCCACGCCGGGAGCCCTGCGCGCTCGCAGAGCCACGCCGCCAGCAGCGCCGCGCCCGCGATCGCCGGTTCGGCGAGGTCCCAGTGCCGGCGCAGCCAGGAGGCGCCTTCGGGATGCTCGTCGATGGCCGTGCCGCTCACGAGGGGCGGAGGATATCGGTGGCGCGTTCGGTACGATCGGCTGCTCGATGCATGGCGACGCGTTCGACTTCCCGCCCCCGACCCCGAGCGACCTCGGCGACCACGAGGTGCCGCGTGACGGCGACCGACTCGAGGGCGTGCGCGTGGCGCTCCTGGTGACCGGCGGCATCGCGGCGTTCCGGGCACCGATCCTGGCGCGCGCGCTGCGGCGGCAGGGCGCCACGGTCACCGCCTTCGCCACCACCGAGGCGCTCCGCTACGTGGCGCGCGAGGCGCTGGCGTGGGCGTGCGACCGGCCCGTGGTGGTCGAGCTCACCGCCGACGCCGAGCATCTCTCGGATTCGGCGCCGTTTGACCTCTACCTCGTGGCCCCGGCCACCTACAGCGTGATCGGCAAGTGCGCGCACGGCATCGCCGACACGCCGGTCACCGCCACGCTCGCCTCGGCGATCGGGCGCATGGAGCGCGGCCATGCCGCGGTGGTGCTCGCACCCACCATGCACGGGTCGATGCACACGTCGATCCTGGTCTCGAACCTGCGGACGCTCGCGTCCGTCGGATGCACGATCGTGCCGCCGCGCGATGCCTACGGCAAGCACAACCTCCCCGAGGAGCCGGTGCTGGTCGATGCCTGCGCGGCCGCGCTTCAGGCCGTCTCGTTGCGGCCCCAGTAGCGCACGACGAACGCGCCCGCGGTGGCGCCGCAGAGCAGGCTCATCGCGGTCGCCCACTTGTCCCACGGCACGGGCTGGTGCCAGGCGGTGAGCTTCACCCAGGGGTTCCAGCCGATCGCGAGCGCGGCGAAGATCGCCGCCCACAGCGCGTTCTGAGCCTTGACGCTCATCGCGCAGCCCACGAGGAAGATGCCAAAGAGCGCGGCCTGCGCCCACACCACGAACGTGCCGTCGTTGACGATGCCCGCCCCGCGCAGGAGGAGGTAGATGGCGGCGGCCATGATCGCGAACAGGGCAGGTCGGGGCATGCGGTCGTTTTCGGCAGGGCGGGCGCGCGATCCCCACACTTCCGGGTGGGGCGCCGGCATCGCGGCCGCGACGCGCCCGGGCCGTCCAGATAACCGTGCCAGGCACCCGGAACCCGAACGGTGCGTTCGTACACTCGCCCGCGCATGGATGCCGACCCGACGGTCGCATGGAAGCCCGGCGACGGCGACGACCGGGCGTCCGGCGCCCGCGACGCGTCGCGGCGCCTCGACCCGATGCTCGGCCGCGAGTTCGGCGGCGTCCGCATCGAGCGCATCCTCGGGTCCGGCGGCATGGGCCGCGTCTACCTCGGGATCGACGTCGCCTCGGGTGAGCGCGTGGCGATCAAGGTGCTGCTTCGCACCCAGCAGGACGAGGGCGTGCGGCGGCGCTTCGAGCGCGAGGGCCGGCTGCTCGAGCGGCTCCGACACCCGGGGATCGCCTCCGTGCTGCGCACCGGCGTCGTCCAGGACGGCGACGTGGACGTCCCCTACATCGTGATGGAGCACGTCGACGGCGTGCAGAACCTCGCCGACCACGTGTTCCGCGAGCGGCTCGGCGTGCGCGAGACCGTGCAGGCATTCCTGCAGGCCTGCGATGCCGTCGGCCACGCGCACCGCGAGGGCTTCATCCACCGCGACGTGAAGCCGCCGAACCTCCTCGTCGACCGCCACGGGCGGGTGAAGGTGATCGACTTCGGCGTTGCGCGCGCGATCGCGGCCGATCCCGCGATCAACACCGTCCGCACCGAGACCGGCCAGCTCGTCGGCACCATGCAGTACATGAGCCCCGAGCAGTTCCGCGCCGATCCGCGCATGGTCGACGCGCGCAGCGACGTGTATGCGCTGGGCGCCGTCCTCTACGAGCTGCTCGCCGGGGTGCAGCCGCACGACCTGCGCGGCCTCCCCGTCCACGAGGCGGCGCGCGCCGTGTGCGAGACCGATCCCGCCGACGTGCGCGAGTGCAACCCGCGGCTCGACGACCGGCTGGCCGACGTGGTGATGGAGGCGGTGGCGCGCGAGCCGTCGCGCCGGCCGCAGGATGCCAACGCGCTCGCGGCACGCCTGCGCGCGTGGATGGCGAGCGGGTCGGGCGGGATGTCCCGCGCAGCGGTGGACGTGCATCCGGACGTGGCCGACCATGCGTCGCGCGGTGCGGCACGCGCGCCTGCCGTGACGCGCACGGCATCCTCCGCCGCGACGCCGGCCCGGGCCTCGCGCGGCGGTTGGCTGGTGCCGGTGATTGCCGCCGTCGCCGTGGCCCTCGCGGTCGCCATGGCGACCGGCGTACTTGACCTGCGCGCCCTGGCGGCGCGGTGGCGCGGATCGCCGGACGCGGAGTCCGGGGCGGCATCCGCGGACACCACAGGCACGCCGACCACGCCGCGCGCACCCGCTGCCACGATCGCCGAACTGCGCGTGGTGACGGCGCCGGCGGGTGCGCAGGTCCTGCTCGACGGCGAGCCGCGCGGCATCGCGCCGGCCGTCGTGCTGCTTCCCTCCGATGGCGGCGCGCACCGGATCACGGCGCGCATCGACGGCTGGGAGGATGCGTCGGTCGCATGGACGGGTGCCGCGCCGCCGCTCGTCGCGCTGAACCTCGCGCCGCGCGCGGGGTTCGAATCACCGCTTCCGCGCGTGGTGACGCTGTCCGTCGCATCGGTGGCCCCGGGCATCGCGCTCCGCATCACGGCGCCGGAGTCGACGCCGATCGGCCCGGGCACCTGGGCGGTCGCCGTGACGCTGCCGCGCGCGGGTGCGGGGTGGGGCACGTCGGAGATCGTCCTGGAGGCCCGGCGCGCCGACGGCGCTCCGGCGACGATCGAAGCCGGTGCGGCCGACGCCGCCGGCACGCTTCGCATCCCGGTGACCGACCGCTCGGCGGCGGCGCCGGTGTCTGTGCGCGTCCGCTGACGGCCGCTCAGCCGCCCGGGCGCATCGCACGCGACATGTTGAAGATGGGAAGCAGCATGGCCGCGGCGATCCCGCCGACCACCAGGCCCATGCCGACGATGAGGATCGGCTCCACCAGGCTGGTGGCGCCCTTCACGGCGATGTCGAGGTCGTCCTCCGCGGCGGCGGCCGCGTGGTCCAGGACCTCGGAGAGGCGGCCGGACTTCTCGCCGCTGGCGATCATCGCCACGACGTTGCGCGGCACGAAGTCGAACTCCCGGAAGGTCGGGGCGATCTCCTGGCCCTTCTCGATCCGCTCCTCCAGGGTGGTCCACAGGCGCTCGTAGTGCACGTTGCCCGTGACGTCCCGGCAGATCCGGACGATGTCCACGAGCGGGACGCCCGCGGCCATCAGCGAGCCCATGGTGCTCGAGAAGCGAACCAGGTAGAGGCACCGGAACATGTGCCCGAGCACCGGCATCCGCAGCTTCGCCGTGTCGATCGCGGTGCGCCCTGCCTCGGTGCGCGCCCACCACCACGCGCCGCCCGCGAGCGCGAGCAGCACCGGCACGTAGATCGCCCAGCCGGTCTTGAGGAACCCGCTGAGCCAGACGAGCGCCTTGGTCGGCGCGGGCAGGCGGTCGCCCTGGGCCTTGAAGAGCGGGCCGAACTTCGGCAGCACGAAGACCATGATCACCGCGACCGCGACGACCGCGACGGCCATCATGATCGCGGGATAGGTCATCGCCCCGCGCACCTGCCTGGCGGTCTTGCGGCTCTTCGCCAGGTCCTTGGCCACGCGCCCGAGCATCTCGTCCATCTTTCCGGATGCCTCTGCGGCGCGCATCAGTGACACGAGCACCGTGGGGAACGTGCGCGGGTGCTTGCCGAGCACTGCGCTGAAGTCCTCGCCCTCGCACACCTCGGTGCGGATCAGCCGGACGAACTCCGCCATGTCCTTGCGCGGCGCCTGCTCGGCGAAGGTCTCGAGCGCCTCGGCGAGCGGCACGCCCGTCTTCAGCATCACCGCCAGCTGCTGCGCGAACGCGACCACGTCGTCCTTGCCCATCGATCGGGCGAGCCTCGCCCGGTGCCGGTCGCCGGTGTCGGCCTCGCCGACCGCGGCACGCCGGTCGCCGAGCTCGACCGAGAGGATCGCGAGCCCCTGCCGGCGCAGCTCGCGCACGGCCGCGGGGTGGTCGACCGCCTCGACGATGCCGCGGACGAGCTCGCCGCCCTCGGTGCGGCGGGCGCGGTAGGCCCACTTGCGCGGCGTGCCGCGCGGGCGTTCAGCGACCGCAGGCACCGTAGATCTCCTCGATGGTGGTCAGGCCGTCGACGACCTTGCGCATGCCGTCGTCCCACAGGGTCTCGAACCCCCCGGCGCGCAGCACCTCGCGCACCCGTGCGGGCTCGGCGCCGGCGCACACCGCGTCGATCAGCGCCTCGTCGGGCACCATCAGCTCGTACACGCCGACCCGTCCGGAAAGCCCCGTCTCGTGGCAGCGGCGGCAGCCGGTGCCCCTCCAGAGCCGGGTGCATCCCTCGCCATGGCGACCGAGCGCCGAGAGCTGCTGGGCATCGGGTGCGTACTCCACGCGGCACTGAGGGCAGACGCGCCGCACGAGCCGTTGCGCGAGCACTCCCTTCAGCGATGCCGCGACCAGGAACGGCTCGACGCCCAGGTTCTCCAGGCGCGTGACCGAGCTCGGTGCGTCGTTGGTGTGCAGGGTGCTCAGCACCAGGTGGCCGGTGAGCGCCGCCTGCACGGCGATCTGCGCGGTCTCGCCGTCGCGGATCTCGCCGACCATGATGATGTCCGGGTCCTGCCGCAGCAGCGCGCGGAGCGCTCCCGCGAAGGTGAACCCGGCGCGCGGGTTGACCTGCGCCTGGTGCACGCCCTCGAGGTTCGCCTCGATCGGGTCCTCGACCGTCGACACGTTGTGCTGCACGGTGTCGAACGTGCCGAGCACGGAGTAGAGCGTGGTGCTCTTGCCGCTCCCGGTCGGGCCGGTGACCAGCACCACGCCGTGCGGCTGGTCGATCACCCGCTGGAACCGCGCGAGCATCTCCGGGCGGAAGCCGAGCTTCTCGAGGCCGAGCTTCGCCGTCGAGACGTCGACGATGCGCATGACGATCTTCTCGCCGAACTTCCCCGGGAGCGTGCTGACGCGCAGCTCGACCGGGCGGCCCTTGATGCGCACCGAGATCTCGCCGTCCTGCGGGACGCGCCGCTCGGAGATGTCGAGCTTCGCCATGATCTTGATGCGGCTGGCGATGGCGGCATGCATCCGGTGCGGCGGGCTCATCCGGTGGAAGAGGACGCCGTCGATCCGGTAGCGGACCCGCATCTTCCCGTCGTCCGGCTCGATGTGGATGTCGCTCGCGCCCTCCGCCGCGGCGCTGCAGATCATGAAGTTCACCAGCTTGACGACGGGCGCCGCGTCCTCGGCGTCGACCGCCGCCGCCTCCGTCTCGTCCTGCAGCGACAGGTCCGACTCCGACGTGCCGTCGAAGAGGTCGGCCACCAGCTCCTCGGCCTGGCGCGCCGCGTGCGCGGCGGCACGGGCAGGGTCGCTGAGGAGGGCGTCGATCCTCTCCTCGGGCGACGCCACGAAGCGCACCTGGAATCCGGTCTCGCGCGCCACCAGTTCCTCGACGAAGAAGTTCTGCGGGTCGGCGGTGGCGACCACGAGCTCGTTGCCCGCGAGGAACAGCGGGCACACCCGGTGCTCCCGGCGGATCGCCTCGGGCACCAGCGCGATCGCCCCTTCCTCGAACACCGAGGCCGGCTCGGCCACGAACTCGATGCCCCGGCTCTTCGCCACTGCGCGCAGCAGCGTGCCGCGGTCGACGAATCCCATCTGGAGCAGCACTTCCCCGAGAAGCATGCGCTGCCCGCCGCGCACCTGCGCGTCGAGCGCGGCACGCAGCTGTGCCGCGGTGACGATGCCGTCCGAGACAAGCACCTGGCCGAGCGGCGGCAGCGTGGCGAGGTCGATGTCCTCGGCGATGCGCCGCACGCGTCCGACCGGGCCGTCGTCGCTTCGGTGGCTCAACGTCCTGCGCCTCCCCGCGCGGCTGCGGACTTCGCGCCCGCCGGGCGCGCCGTGCGCGGCGCGGCGGCGTAGCCGAGCTGCGCGCGCCGGGCGCCGTCGGAGAGCACCACCGCGCGCTCGCGGATCGACTCGACGGTCCACTCCCCGCCCTGGGAGTCGGCGACGGTGCCGCCGATCCCGACGGTGTGATCCCCGATCACGGCAAGCTCGCCCGCGATCACGGCGCGGAGGACGAGCCCGGCGGGGGCCGGGGCCAACGGTGCCCCGGCGAGCCCGTCGCCGGACGCGGCGCCCGGCAGCTCGACGAAGGTCCGGAACGGGTCGCGCGCCGGGCGCGACTGCAGTGCGCAACGGACGGTGGTCGCGGGGCGGACGTGCGCGGTGGGCGCGGTGGCGGCGGCGCCGCCG
>CAYTYU010000103.1:0-8894 GCA_964440815.1 uncultured Chitinophaga sp. | reverse complement strand
CCTCGGCATCGCCGGGGCCGACAACAACGCGAGCTTCATCGCGCAGCTGCAGCTGTTGTTCTGAGACGGCGCGCCGATCATGGCGTCCGGTGACGGGGGCCAAGGTCCTGCCCGGGCCGCAATCGCGGGTACACCCCGTCGTTGTTCACGCGAGATTCCTTCGGGCACCCGAACCATGATCCTTCCGGCCCTGATCCTCTGCCTCTCCTCGATCGACCCACCGACCGGGTTGCCGGCGGCGGGCGCGCCGCCGGTTGCCACCTCCGCCGCCCCCGGCCCCCTCGCCCCGCCCTCCCCGCGCGATGCCCGTGCCCTTGGGGTGGGCAGGCTCATCCCGGACGCGACCGGCACCGCCCTCGATGGCGCGGTGCGCGGCTGGCGCGCCGGGCGCGGCGACTCGGTGACCGTGGTCGCCCTGACGAGCGTCACCTGCCCGCTCTGCCGCAAGTTCGGGCCATCGCTTGCCCGCATCGAGGCGGCGTACGGCGACCGGGGCGTGCGTTTCGTCTTCGTGAACGTGAGCGGGGTCGACACGGTCGAGGCCATGCGCCGGCAGGCGTCGGACCTCGGGCTCAAGGGCCTCTACCTCGACGACTCGGACGACCGCATCGCGGCGGCGCTGCGCGCCCGCACGACCACGGAGGTGTTCGTGATCGACGCCGCGAACACGCTCGTCTACCGCGGCGCGGTGAGCGACCAGTACGGCGCGGACTTCGCGCTGGAATCGCCCCGGCATCGCTACCTCGAAGACGCGCTCGACGCCGCGCTGGCCCGGCGCGCACCCGCGGTGGCCGCGACCAACTCGCCCGGATGCGCGATCGAGCCGCCATCGGCCGCCGCTTCCCCGAAGGCCGGCACCGTCACCTACGCACGCGAGATCTCCCGGATCATCGGCACGAACTGCGTGGAATGCCACCGCACGGGCGGCGTCGGCCCGTTCGCGCTTGACACCTACGAATCGGTGTCGCGCCGCGCGGCCATGATCCGCGAGGTGACGCAGGAAGGATCGATGCCGCCATGGTTCGCCGCACCGGTGCGCGATGCCACGGGCGCGCACGCCCCGAGCCCGTGGTCGAACGACCGCTCGCTTTCCGATGCGGAGAAGGGGGCGATCGCCGCGTGGGTCGAGGCGGGAAAGCCCGAGGGCGACCGCGCCGACCTGCCGCTGCCCCGGACCTTCGATGCCGGCGGATGGAAGATCGGCACGCCGGATGCCGTGTTCCGGATCCCGGATCCGATCGCGATCAAGGCGGACGGCACCATGCCCTACCAGCTGGTGGTCGTGCCGACGGGACTCCAGCAGGACACCTGGGTGCGGGCCACGCAGATCATGCCGACCGACCCGTCCGTGGTGCACCACGTGCTGGTGTTCGCGCTGCCGGAGGAGGCGGCCAAGGACCCCGAGCGCCGCCGCCGCCTGGGCGCGGACGAGTCGCGCGGCTACTGGGCGGCGTACGTGCCGGGAAACGACGCGGCCATCTACCCGGACGGGATGGCCAAGCGCCTTCCCGCGAAGTCGTCGCTCCTCTTCCAGATCCACTACACGCCAAACGGCACCGCCACGCGGGACCAGATGCGGATCGGCCTGGTCTTCGCCGACCACGCACCCACGCACCTGGTGCGGACCGCGGCCGTCGCCAGCCGGCGGCTCTCGATCCCGCCGGGGGCGGACAACCACCGCGAGGCCGGGCAGGTGCGCATCCCCGCGGATGCGCGCATCCTGGCGTTCATGCCGCACATGCACGTGCGCGGCAAGGCGTACCGCTACGAGCTGGAGCCCGCGGGCGGCGGCGGGCGGACGATGCTCCTGGACATCCCCGACTACGACTTCAACTGGCAGCTGCGCTACGAGCTGCGCGACCCGATCGAGGCACCGCGCGGAACCACCCTGCACGGGACCGCGTGGTACGACAACAGCGCCGGCAACCCCGCCAACCCGGACCCCACCAAGACCGTGCGGTGGGGTCCGCAGACATACGACGAGATGATGCTCGGCTACGTGGAGTACTACCTCGTGGACGAGGACCCGACGAAGCCGGACGAGTTCGACGGCATCGCGACCCCGCGCCGGGGGGTGGCCGGGGGCCCGGGCAGCCGTCCGGGCGCCGCCGTGTTCGAGCGGCTGCTGGCGCAGTTCGACGCCGACGACGACGGCCGGATCCAGAAGGACGAGGTCCCCGACGGACTGCACCGGCAGTTCGAGCGGCTCGACCGCGACCGGGACGGCGTGCTGGCGGCGGACGACTTCGCGCGCTGAGCGGGCGGCCGTCAGGCCATCCGCACCCGCGCGGCAAGCTGCGCTCGGTTGCGCACGCCGAGCTTGCGGTAGATCGACTTCGAGACCGACGCCACGGTGTGCGCGCTGAGCCCGAGCTTGCGGGCGATGTCCGGCCGGCTCAGGCCGCCCTCGAGGAGACGGGCGACCTCGAGCTCGCGCGGCGACAGGACGAGGTGGACCACGGCCGAGAGCGCCGCCCGGTCGCGCGCCATGACCCCCGATTCCATGACGAAGAACTCCGCCGCCGGGAGCGGCGTCTCGTCGATGTGCTGGAGCTGGGTGGCGACGTGGTAGGGCCGAACGTCGTCCCCGGACTTTCCGGCACGCGCTCGCGTGTCCGCCTCCGCCAGCATGGAGTAGATGGAGAGCATCGCCTCCCGCAGCCGCAATGCGTCGGCATCCGACAGCAGCACCGACATGGAGGATCCGAAGCCCCGGTGCATCGCGTGCTCCGAACCCGGTCGGTCGAGCGCGAGGTCGACGACCTGCCGGCTGTGGTCGCGCATGGACTTCCCGATCGATCGCCACGCCGCCGCGCTCTCCGAGTCGTTGCGGTCCCAGAGGACGAAGAGGCGGTCCATCGCCGCTTGGTAGGCGGGCTCACGGCCGTGATTCGAACCGGCTGCCGCCACCGCGAGTCCGGCGGTCTCGAGCAGCGCGATCGACGCGCGCACGTCCTCGACCGTC
This sequence comes from uncultured Chitinophaga sp., assembly GCA_964440815.1. Taxonomy (GTDB): domain Bacteria; phylum Planctomycetota; class Phycisphaerae; order Phycisphaerales; family SM1A02; genus UBA966. Next base: position 5,929 of record CAYTYU010000103.1, on the reverse strand, counting down.
GCGCGGGCCTCGCGTGCCAGCTCCGGCACCCCCATCGGTCGGGGAGAACGACGGAGGATCTCCCAGCGCTGCATCGCAGGCACGCTCTGCAGCGCGCGCAGGACGCGCGGATCCTTGAGTTCGAGCGACACGTCGCGCATGGCCGAGGCGCGGAAAGGTACGGCGGCAAGCGGCCACATGTTCGGGCCAGGCGTTCGGCGGAAGCATCCCCCGAATGGGTGATGCCGGACCGCCTGGCGCACGGTTCCCGGCCCCGGGCACGGCCGGCAGGCTTGCCCCGAACGACGGTGCGTCGGATGATTCGGTGCGTCGGGAAATCCATGCGCACGCACGCCGTTTCACCTCCATGAGCGTCCGCTCGGCAACCCGACACGTGACCATCGCCCTCGCCGCGTGCGCGGCCTGGTGCGGGTCGGCGCTCGCGCAGACCAACGTCCGCGCGTGGTCGGCGGCCGGACAGGTGTTCGTGGTCTGGCGCGTGGACTCGACCGCCCCGCTCACCTACGACGTCTACCGCTCGACCGCGCCCGTGTCGTCGGTCGCGCAGGCCACGCTCGTCGGACGCTCCTTCGAGCCCGAGTGGGAAGGCCTTCGCCTCAAGCTGGTCAGCCAGACCGCCACGTGGCGCATCCCCGCGGCGGGCGGCGGCACCTACCAGCTGGCCGCGAACGAAGGGCTCTTCGTCCACACGCCGCGCGCCGGGGCCACGGAGTACTTCGCCGTGGTTCGCAACGGGAGCACTGCGGTGTCCTCGGCCAACCGGACCGCGGGACCCGTCCAGGTGGCCTACGACCCCGCGACCGCACCGGTCACGTGCCACCTGCAGGTGTCCGGGGTCACCACGCGGGGCTATCCGTTCAAGACGTGGGCGATGTGGGTCGACGGCCGCGACGACCCTGCGGACGCGCGCCCCGACTATCCCGTGATGGCCAATGCGGCCAAGCACGGCGCGCCGCACGTCTTCACCGTGTACGAACCGACGGCGGGGCTTCCGGCCGGGCCGTATCCGGCGACCGTCTGCCTGCATGGCGGCGGGCCGTCCGGCACGCACTGGTCGTGGGCCCCAGAATCGGTGCACTACGCCAACGACGGCGCCACCCCCGTGGGTGGCGTCACCGTGGCGATGGACGACCGGCTCTTCGTCTCGACCAACGGCACGGTGAACGTCGACCGACCGACGAACTGGTTCGGGTGGTGGCCCGGCATGGACCCGTACGGCAGCAACCTTCCGCCGAACGGCGCCGTGGTGGTGCCATACACGCTGCGGCGCCTCATGTGGACCATCGACTGGCTGCAGTCCCGGTCGCCCTACGCCATCGACGCGCAGCGAACCTCGGTGATGGGCAACTCGATGGGCGGCGCGGGCACCCTGCTCCTCAGCCGCTACCGCCCCGAGCGATTCAGCACGGCGACTGCATTCGTCCCGCAGCACTACACGCCCGAGACCGGCCAGCGACTCTTCGGCACCACCGCCCAGAACCTGGCCACCAACGAGACCGGTCCGGGCGGGACACCGCTGCGCGTCAACGATTTCTTCGACGCGTCGGTCCGCCTCTCCGCCCAGCATCGCGACTTCTGCCTCACGCGCATCTTCCGCGGCCGCCGGGACGATGCCGTCGAGTGGGGCCCGCTCACCATCGGCCTCTTCAACGACATGACCGCCGCGCGCTGGGGCACGCACCTCTACTGGGACAACCGCGACCACACGGCGTCCGACTGGACGACCGACGATCCGGCGATCCCGGGGATCGACATCGGCGAATGGGTGTCTCCCGTGCGGACGGAACGGTCGGGCGCGCCGTACCAGGCGCGCTTCCGAGCGGGCCAGTCCTACCCCGGCTTCTTCAACGACGACCAGCAGCCCGGCGCCGCCGGCCGCCAGCCGACGCTCGGCAACGGCTCGCCCGACGACGGCACGCCCTGGGGAACCTGGGGCGGCTACTTCGACTGGGACACGGAGACCATCTTCGACACCCCGCAGGGGTGGGCGTGCACGACCTACCTCATCGGGCGATCATCGACGAGCGTCGACAACTTCCCGGGGACGTCGGCGACCACCGGCGTCACGGTCCGCAAGCCGCGGCGAATGCTGCCTGCCGCCGGGGCATCGGTCGCATGGACGCTGCGCGACGACCGGACCGACGCGGTCCTCCAGTCCGGCACGGTCGCCTCGGAAGCGAACGGGCTCGTCGCGATCACCGGGCTCACGATCCCGAAGGACCCGCAGCGGGTCAGGCTCGAGCTCCGGATCGGCGCCGCCACGCGTCCCGGCGACCTCGATGCCGACGGGATGGTCGACACGGACGACCTGGCGTTGATCGCCGCATCGCCCGTCGACCTCGACGGGGACGGCACCGCCGGCGCGGCCGACGTCGCGATGCTCGAGCGCTACGTCCGGCGGTACGCGTGCCCGGGCGACCTCGACGGTAACGGCACGGTCAACGGCGTGGACCTCGGCCGGATGCTCGCCGCCTGGGGCGCATGCGCCGCCGCGTGCCCGGCCGACCTGAACGACGACGGCGCCGTGGACGGCACGGACCTCGGGACGCTGCTTGCCGGCTGGGGAGGATGCCCATGATCGACGTGTTCCGAGGAATGTCCGCGCTGCTCGCGGCCGGTGCGCTGGCCGGGTCCGCGCTCGCCCAGGACGTCCGCTTCATCCAGCTTCCGACGAACGCATCCCCGCGCGACCTGCTCTTCAACCCCATCGGCAACAAGCTGTACACCGCAAACACGCCGCAGCCGGGCGCGCCCTCCACGGAGAGCGTCACGGTGATCGACGGTGCGACCGATGCGGTCATCCGGACGATCACGATGGGCGCCGGCCCGCGCGACTTCTGTCTGAACACGCAGTCGAACCGGGTGTACGTCGCCAACTACTTCATCGACAGCGTGACGGTGCTCGACGGCGTGACGGACCAGGTGGTGGCGGTCATTCCGGTAGGCGACGGTCCGCGCGCCCTCTGCTACAACCCCCAGGGCAACCGCGTCTACTGCGCGAACGAGTTCTCGGCGAACGTCACGGTCATCGACGGCACGACCAACGCCGTCGTGGCGACGGTGGCGGTCGGGGCGACCCCGCGGGTCATCTGCTACAACGCGACGAGCAACAAGGTCTACTGCCCGAACGCCGGCAGCCAGACGGTCTCGGTGATCTCCGGGTCGACGAACGCCGTGGTGGCGACCGTGCAGGTGGGGAACGTCCCGCGCGGGATCCTCTGGAACCCGCAGAACAACCGCGTGTACTGCTCGAACTACGGATCGGACAGCGTCAGCGTGATCGACGGCGTGACCAACGCGCTCGTGGCCACGGTGCCGGTGGGCGACGGCCCGACCGCGCTCGGCCACAACCCCCTCGGCAACAAGGTGTACGTCTCGAACGTGGGTGCCCCGGGGCCGAACACGCCGGCCGTCTGCAGCGTGTCGGTGATCGGCGGCACGACGAACACGGTGGTCAAGACCCTCACCGCCGGCGACGAGCCGACGGCCTTCTGCCACTCGCCCGCGGACCGCCGGATGTACTGGGTCAACGAGTGGAGCCACTCGCTGGCGGTGGTCGATGCCGAGACGGACACCCAGGTGGCGGTGCTGCCCCTTGGCACAGGCCAGGTCCAGCCCGTCGACATGGCCCTCAACTCGCTCAACGGGAAGGTCTACACGGCCAACCGACTGACCTACGCGATCGGCGTGGTGGACCCGGCCCCGGCGTGCGACGAGGACTTCGACGACAATGGAAGCGTGGACGGCGTCGACCTTGGGACGTTGCTCGGCGCGTGGGGAACGCCCGCCCGGGACCTGACGGGCGACGGCGTCACCGACGGGGTCGACCTCGGGATGCTGCTCGGCGCGTGGGGGCCGTGCTGAGCCGCGCGATGGAATCAAGCATGGGACCATCGGTCCGACGCCGCGCGCTGCTTGCGATGGCCGCGCTTGGTGCGCTCCTCGAGGTCGCCGCCGCCCCGAGGGCAGAGGCGTCGGGCACGGCGCAGGATCCGGCACGGGCCGCCGACTGGCCGGAGATCACGCTCGAGGTCGGATCGTCGCGCCGGCGTGCGATCGTGGTCAACACGCCGACGGACGGCTCGAAGCGGCCCGCGGTGATCGTCCTGCACGGGGGGATGGGCAGCGCGACGGACATGCGGGCGCGCTCGGGCTTTGACCAGCTCGCGCGCGCCAAGGGCTTCATCGCCGCCTACGGCGAGGGCACCGAGTTCAAGGACGGCATGCATGCCTGGAACACCGGCCACCTGCTGCGCCGCCAGGTGCGCGACGCGGACGACATCGCCTACCTCGATGCCCTCATCGATCGGCTGGTGGCCGACCACGGCGCGGACCCCGCACGGATCTTCATGACCGGCGGATCCAACGGCGGGATGATGACCTTCACGTATGCCGTCCGGCGGCCCGAGCGGCTGGCCGCGGCGGCGCCGGTGGTCGCGAGCATGTTCACCTTCGACACCGTGCCGAAGGTGCCGCTGCCGATCCTCATCATCAACGGCGCGAAGGACGACGAGGTGCCGCTCGCCGGGGGAATGAGCGGCAACCCGATCGTGCGGGCGGCGCAGGCGACGCCCTTCAAACCGCTGCCCGAGGTGGTCGACTTCTGGGTGAAGGCCAACCGGTCGAACCCGGCGGCCTCGACCGAGGTGCAGGGCACCGTGCGCACCGCCGCCCATACGGCCGGCCCGGGCGGCGCGGTGACCGAGTTCGTCGTCGATGACGCGGGCGGACACGGGTGGCCCGGGTCGCGCGCGCGGCGGGGCGAAAATGCGCCGATCTCGGCGTTCCGTGGCGCGGATCGAGTGTGGGCGTTCTTTGCCGACAAGTCGCGTGCGAAGGACGCTCCCCTCGCTGCCGCCAAAGAACCGACCGCGGTCGAGGTGCTCGAGTTCCCCGACCTCGCGGACGCATCGCGGCCGGGGCGCGGCGACGCGGGCACATCCACGGGGCGCCGGGTGCCGATCATGGTCCACCTGCCCGCGGGCACGGGCCCGTTCCCGGTGGTGGTGGTCTCGCACGGCGCGGGCGGCGACTGGAACACGCACTTCGGGCAGGCGCAGGACCTGGCCGCCCACGGATACGCGGTGCTCTGCGTCCAGCACGTCGGCAGCGACCGCGATCGACTCAAGGCGGGCGGCCTGCGGCTCATGAAGACCATCGAGGCGATGACGCACGACGCCGACGAGGTGCTGACGCGCCCGAAGGACATCGGCTTCGCCCTCGACCGGGCCGAGGAGTGGAACCGGTCGCATGACCGGATGCGCGGGCGGCTTGACCTCGGACGCGTGGGCGTGATGGGTCACTCGTACGGCGCCTACACGACCATGGCGTCCTGCGGCATGCGCCCCGCCCTTCAGTGGCTGACGCCGCGCGTCGAGCCGGGCTCGGGCATCGGGCCGGACCTGCGCGACCCGCGCGTGAAGTGCGGCATCGCACTCTCGCCGCAGGGCACAGGCGAGCCGTTCTTCGTCGCCGAGAGCTTCGCGACGCTGCGAGTGCCGCTCCTGGGGATCACCGGCTCGAGGGATGACCAGCAGGCCGGGAAGCCCGCGTCCGACCGCCGGGATGCCTTCGCGCTCTGGCCGAAGGGCGACCACCGCCTCGTCTGGATCGAGGGTGCGCAGCACAACGACTTCACCTCGGCGTCCGGATCGACGGGGCGCTCGCTTCCGAGCCCGGGCCGGGACGACGTCCAGCCCCTGACGCGCGCGGCCACGCTCGCCTTCCTGGACCTGCACCTCAAGTCGGACGCGGGCGCGGCGAAGCGGCTGACGGCCGAGTCGCTGGAACCGCTCGTGCGCGGCAGGATCAGCGGGGTCGAGGTGCTGGCGAAGTGAGTCGGGGCCGCCGCTGGCGGACTCGGCAACCCTCAGTCGAGGAATCGCGCCCGCAGCTCCGGCGTGGGCACCATGCACGACTCGCGGCGCCC
>CAYTYU010000102.1:0-8958 GCA_964440815.1 uncultured Chitinophaga sp. | reverse complement strand
GGAAGCCAGGAAGGAGACCGCCGGGGAGCGCACCCGAGTCGCGGGCGATGATCGAGAGGCCGGAGGACCCCGCCGCGATGAACACGCGCGAGTTCTGCGGCGCGGTGCTGGACCCGCCGGTGCCGATCCACGGCCCGCCGTTGGGGCCTGACGTCGGTCCGCCCGCGCACTGCGCCTTGAAGTACACGGTGCCGTCGGCCCCGATGAGCGGATTGGAGAACGCGTTCGGCACGAACACCGCCTGCGGGAATCCCGGGACACTGCCGGTCGTGACGCCGTCGGCGACCACGACGTTCTGCCACGTGCCATCGGCGTGGGCTCCATGGACGGCGGTGAGCACCAGCACGGACATCGCAAGCTTGTGGTGAGTCATGTTCGGACAGACCTTTCGAACGGGTCGATCGAGGGATCGGGGCAGCCGCGCCAGGCGCAACGCCAGTCGGCTTCCGGAAGGTAATCCCAAACGACATCGCCGCAACCTTACTTAAGGAAATTTCGGCGCCCCGGATTCTTGTTATCAGCCATCCCGAACCTCACCCGCTCCGCCGCATCCGGAACTCGAGCGGCTTCTCCGCCGGCTTGCCCGCCTCCTGGCGGGGCTCGACGACCAGGAGCAGCGTGTTGCGGTCGGGGGCGGAGTACGTGACCCGTGCGAGTGCGCCGGCGTTCGCGCCGTCCTTGGCCGGCACGAAGGTCGCCATCGAGGGCGAGCACTTCTCCATCACGAGCACCATCGGTTCCGCGCGGCGCGGGTCGGTGTCGAAGTTGCCGTGGACGTGGATCTGCCGGAGCACCACGCGGTCCTGCTCGGCCACGATCTGCGTGAACTCGTAGAACGGCGTGACGCCGTTTCCGAGAACGCGACGGAACGAGCCGAGCAGCGCCTTGCCCCGCGGGGCCTGCCAGTGTTCCTCGATCGTCGCACCGTTGGGCTGGGACAGGATCCAGTTCCCCTGCATGAAGGCGAGCGGCGCGATGGCGGCGTCGACCGCGGGCTCGGCGCCGTGCGCGGCCGGGCGTGCGGGCGCGGAGGCGCAGCCGCCGAGGAGGAGAGACGGGACGGCGAGCGACGCAAGGACGGCGACGACGAGGCGCGAGTTCATGGCCGGGAGACTAGCCTGCCAAGGCTTGAAGAACCCGCTCCTGACGCCCGAACTGCGCGAACTGCTCGAGGCAGGAGACTCGGCCACGCTGGTCGATTTCTGCACCGAGATGCATCCGCGCACCGTGGCGGAGGTGCTGGGGGACCTCGACCCCGCCGAGCGGCTGAAGGTGCTCTCGCTCCTGCCCGCCGCCCTGCGGGCCGACGTGGTGAGCGAGATGGACCTCGAGGAGCAGGCGGAACTCGCCGGCGAGGCGAGCGCACGCGAACTGGCGTCGTTCCTCGACGAGATGCTGGCCGACGACCGCGTCGACTTCGTGCAGCGGCTCGACCCGGCGGTGCGCGACCAGGTGCTGCCGCTCCTGGAGCGCGCGGCGCGCGAGGACGTGAAGCGGCTCCTTTCGCAGGCGCAGGGCACGGTCGGCGCGCGGATGAACACCGACTTCGCGAAGATCCCGCCGGGCCTCACGGCCTCGCAGGCGATCGGACGCCTCCGCCAGCAGGCCGGACGCAAGGAGACCATTTATTACTCCTACGTGGTCGACGACGCCGACCGAATGCTGGGCGTCGTGAGCCTGAAGGAGCTGGTGCTGGCCCGTCCCGAGGCGCCGGTGGCCGACCTCATGTCCACCCAGCTGGTGACGGTGCGCGCCGCCGATGACCAGGAGCTCGCGGCGAAGGTGCTCAACTCGTACGACCTGCTGGCGCTCCCGGTGGTCGACGACCAGGGCCGGATCGTGGGCATCCTGACCTACGACGACGTGGCCGACATCATCCAGGCCGAGACCACCGAGGACATCGCGAAGATCGGCGCCGTCGCCGCCGCGGGCGACGACGAACCGTACCTGCGCACGCCGGTGACGACGCACGTCCGGCGGCGCGCCGGCTGGATCGTGGCGCTCGCGATCGTGCAGGTGGCGACGACGTGGGTGATCGGCTCGTACCAGGCGACGATCGGCTCGGCGCTGGTGCTGGCGGCGTACATCCCGATGGTGATGGCGACCGGCGGCAACATCGGGGCGCAGAGCTCCACCGTCCTCATCCGTTCCATCGCCCTGGGCGAGGTGGTGCCGGCCGACTGGTGGCGCGTGGCGCTGCGGGAACTCTCGATCGCGTCGCTCCTGGGGATCGCGACGGTCGGCGTGGCGTTCCTCAAGGTGTGGTTCTTCACGCCCCCGGACCAGGTACCCACGGAGATCGGCATCAGTGCGGTGGCGGGCGTCGTGGCGCTTGCGGTGGCGGCGCAGACGGTGACGAGCGCCGTGGTCGGCGGGCTGCTGCCGATCGGGGCGCGGTCGCTCTCGATCGACCCGGCCGTGGTGGCGACGCCGGCGATCACGACGATCGTGGATGTCAGCGGCCTGCTCATCTACTTCACGCTGGCGGCGCGGATGCTCGGGCTCGCGACCTGATTCGCTGCCGATAATCGGGCGAGGCAACCCCCCTTTTGCAGCGCTTCCGCAGGCGCCCGGGCCTCGCTATCCTGTCCCGTCTGCCTCCAGCCGAGGCGAGGAACCGCCAAATGAAGCCCGAAACCCATCCCACGTGGTACCCCGAGTGCAAGGTCTTCTACCGAGGCCAGCACGTCATGACCGTCGGCGCAACCGTGCCCGAGCTCAACGTCGAGGTGTGGTCGGGCTCACACCCGTTCTACACCGGCCAGAAGACCTTCATCGACACCGCCGGCCGCGTCGAGCGCTTCCAGCGCAAGTTCAGCGGCGACTACTTCAAGAAGGACGGCGACAAGAAGCCGTCCGCGGCGGCGAAGGCCCCCGCCAAGAAGTAGCCCTCGAGCAGCCATCGACCGACCGCGCCCGTCCACGGGCGCGGTTGTTCGTTTTGGACTTTCCCCTTCCGCCCCGCTGCCTGAAGGCATGCTGCAGGAACTCCCCGACAACCTCCGACGCACGCTCGACGGCATGGCGCGCGAGTTCCACGCCGCCGCCGACGCGATGCTCGACCCCGCGGTGCTGGCCGACCACCGGCGCATGCGTGCGCTGACGTCCAAGCGCACGGCGCTCGAGCCCGTGGTCACGCGCTGGGATGCCTGGTGCGCGATGGAGCGTGAATCGCGGGAGCTGGAGTCGATCGCCGCCGGCACCGATGCGGAACTCGCCGCAATGGCCCGCGGCGAGCTGCCGGAGCTGCGCGCGCGCGCGGTGACGGTGATGGCCGACCTCGTGCGGCGCCTGGTGACGAGCGACGACGAGCGGATCGGCGCCGTGATCCTGGAGATCCGTGCGGGCGTCGGCGGCGACGAGGCCGCGCTCTGGGCAGGCGACCTGCTGGAGATGTACCGGCGCGCCGCCGCACGCCGTGGGTGGTCGTGGGACGAGATGGACGTGCGGCCGGGCGACGCAGGCGGCGTCACGCAGGCCATCGTCGAGGTGTCGGGCACGGGCGTCTGGAGCGCACTCGGCTACGAGGCCGGCACCCACCAGGTGAAGCGCGTGCCGAAGACCGAGGCCCAAGGCCGCGTGCACACCAGCACCGCCACGGTTGCGGTGCTGGCCGAGCCCGAGGAGGTCGAGCAGGAGGTCGACGCCGAGGAGGTGCGCGAGATCCTCACCACGGCGCAGGGCCCCGGCGGGCAGAACGTCAACAAGGTGGCGACCGCGGTGCACCTGATCCACGAGCCGACCGGCATCGAGGTGCGCATGCAGGAGACGCGCAGCCAGCTGCAGAACCGCGAGCGCGCGTGGCGGCTCCTGCGCGCGCGCGTGCACGAGGCGCGCCGCGCGGCGGCCGAGGCGCAGCGCAGCGCCGAGCGGCGCGGCATGATGGGCTCCGGCGGCCGCGCCGAGAAGATCCGCACCTATCGCTGGAAGGAAGCGGTCGCGGTCGACCACCGGATCGAGGCGTCGTTTGCGCTCGACCCGCTGCTCGAGGGGAAGATCGACGAATTGATCGACGCGCTGCGCGCGCGCGACGTGGCCGAGCGGCTGGCGCGGCTGTGAGGCGCACGCCGCGCCCCTGCCCCGCGCGTCAGTGCGGCATCGGGAAGCGCGTGCAGAAGGCGCGAATCTCCTCGCGCACCGCGGCGCACTCGGCGGCCGAGCCCTTGGCACCCATCACGCGGTCGAGCCAGCCGGCCACCTGGGCCATCTCTGCCTCGCGCAGCCCGCGCGAGGTGAGCGCGGGGGTGCCGAGGCGCAGGCCGCTCGTCACCATGGGTGGGCGCGGGTCGTTGGGGATGCCGTTCTTGTTGACGATGATGCCCGCGGACTCGAGCCACTTCTCGGCATCGGCGCCGGTGAGGTCGGCGTCGCGGGTGCGCAGGTCGACGAGCATCAGGTGGTTGTCGGTGCCCCCCGTGCACAGGCGGTAGTTGCGCTTCACCAGCTCCGCGGCCAGCGCGCGCGCGTTCGACACCACCTGGCGGCTGTACGCGGTGAACTCGGGCTTGAGCGCCTCGCCGAAGGCGATCGCCTTCGCCGCGATGATGTGCATCAGCGGGCCGCCCTGGCTTCCCGGGAACACCTTGCGGTCGAGCTTTGTGGCGATCTCCGGGTCGTTCGACAGGATCAGGCCGCCGCGCGGGCCTCGCAGGGTCTTGTGCGTGGTCGTGGTCACGACGTGCGCATGCGGGAAGGGGCTGGGGTGGACGCCGGTCGCCACCAGGCCGGCGATGTGCGCGATGTCGGCCATCAGGAACGCGCCCACCGAGTCGGCGATCGCGCGGAAGCGCGCGAAGTCGATCGTGCGCGAGTAGGCGCTGTAGCCGCAGATGATGAGCTTCGGGCGGCATTCCTTCGCGATGCGGCCGATCTCCTCGTAGTCGAGGAGCTCGGTCTTCGGGTCGAGCCCGTACTCGGCGATCTTGTAGAAGGTGCCGCTGAAGTTCGGCTTCAGGCCGTGGCTGAGGTGACCGCCGCTCTTGATCGGCAGGCTGAGGACCGTGTCGCCCGGATCGAGGAGCGCCATGAAGGCGGCGATGTTCGCGTTGGCGCCGCAGTGGGGCTGGACGTTCGCGAATCCGCACTTGAAGAGCTTCTTGGCACGCTCGCGGGCGATGTCCTCGATCTTGTCGTGGAACTGGCACCCGCCGTAGTAGCGCTTGCCCGGGTAGCCCTCGGCGTACTTGTTGGTGAGCCAGCTGCCGGCCGCGTGCATCACGGCGGGCGTGACGTGGTTCTCGCTCGCGATCAGCTCGAGCGTGGTCGCCTGGCGCTCGGCTTCCTGCGCCATGAAGCACGCCACCTCGGGATCCTGCGCGGCGACGAGCTCGACGAGTTCGCGGGACATCGGGTCGAGCGAGGCGGGTGCAAGCGCGGCGGGGGCGGCGGTGGTCATGGCGCGAAATCGTAGCCCCGACGGGCCTAGCATCCGGCGCATGCCGAAGTCCCCCGCACGACGGCCGGCGCGCGCCACGATCCGGGTGCGGGTGGGAACCGGCGCACTCGACCTTGCGGTGCCGGACGCTTTGGAGCCGGAGGCGCTCCGGGTGCGTGTCGAGCGCTGGCTGACGGGGTACGCCGATCGCTTCGACGACATCGCCACCCCCGACGGCACGCCCTTCCAGCGCGCGTGCTGGGACGCCTGCCGGCGCATCCCGCGCGGCGAGACGCGGACCTACGCCTGGCTTGCTGCGGCGGCCGGCCGCCCGGCGGCGGTGCGGGCGGCCGGGCAGGCGATGCGGCGGAACCCCCTGCCCATCGTGGTGCCCTGCCACCGCGTGGTGGCCGCCGGGGGCCGCCCGGGCGGGTTCTCGGGCAGTTGCGCGGAGGATTCCCTGGCCCTGAAGGGGCACTTGCAGAAAGTGGAGCGCGGAAGCGACCGATAGACTTCTTCCCTTCTCCCCCTTTCTTCCCCAAGGGACACCTACGCCATGAAGCTCACGATGGTCGGAACCGGGTACGTCGGGCTCGTCACCGGCGCCTGCTTTGCCGAGACCGGCAACCACGTCACGTGCCTTGACATCGACGCGCGCAAGATCGAGATGCTGCGCCGCGGCGAGAGCCCGATCTACGAGCCGGGCCTGAGCGAGATGCTCACCGCCAACATCAAGGCCGGGCGCATCCACTTCACCACAGACAAGATGGAGGCCTACCGCGAGGCGGAGGTGATCTTCATCTGCGTCGGCACGCCGAGCGACGAGGACGGCAGCGCCGACCTGCAGTACGTGCTGGCGGTGGCGCGCGACATCGCCGACGCGCTCGAGAGGATCGGCCCCGCGGGCCCGGCCAAGACCGTGGTGGTCAAGAGCACGGTGCCGGTCGGCACGAGCCACGCCGTGCGCGACCTCATCAAGAGCCGCACCGCCGTGCCCTTCAACATCGCCGACAACCCGGAGTTCCTGAAGGAAGGCGACGCGATCAACGACTTCATGAAGCCCGACCGCATCGTCTGCGGCGTCGAGAGCAAGGAGGCCGAGACCGCCATGCGCGCGCTCTACGAGCCCTTCGTGCGCAACGGCAACCCGATCTACGTCATGGACGTGCGCAGCGCCGAGATGGTGAAGTACGCCTCGAACGCCATGCTGGCCTGCAAGATCAGCTTCATCAACGAGATCGCCAACCTCTGCGAGTACATGGGCGCGAACGTCTCCGCCGTGCGCGAGGGAATGTGCGCCGACCGGCGCATCGGCAACCAGTTCCTCTACCCGGGCCTGGGCTACGGCGGCAGCTGCTTCCCGAAGGACACGCAGGCGGTGGTCGGCATGGGCCGCGCCAACGGCTTCGACTGCAAGCTGAACGCGTCGGTGCACGTGGTCAACCAGGACCAGCGCCGGCACTTCTGGTCGAAGATCGAGCGGCGCTTCGGCAAGGACGGGCTGAAGGGGCGCAAGTTCGCCTTCTGGGGCGTGGCCTTCAAGCCGCGCACCGACGACATCCGCGAGGCGCCGTCGATCGCCATCATGAAGAAGGCGATGGCCGCGGGAGCGTCCGTGGTCGCCTACGACCCGGTGGCCATGCACAACCTCTCGCGCGAGGAGCCGAACATCGCCGTCAGCGAGGACATGTACGCCATGCTCGACGGCTGCGATGCGCTGGTGATCTGCACGGAGTGGAACGAGTTCCGCTCGCCGAACTTCGGCGACATCCGCCGGCGCCTGAAGCACCCGGTCATCTTCGACGGCCGCAACCTGTACAAGCTCGAGCAGATGGAGCGTGCCGGCTTCGAGTACCACTCGGTCGGACGTCCGACGGCGGGCAAGGCGAAGGCCTGAGCGCGGGGCCGGGCTCCGCCGCCCGGCCCGATCGTCACTGGGATCCTCCCGCGATCCGCGCCGGCCACCCCGGCGCGGATCGCGTCGTTTTCCGGCTGGCTTGCGGCCAAACGTCGGCTGGACGTTCGGGTAACCCCCTGAAAGCATGGAAATCCGGAAAATCCGCGCAAAAAGGCCTCGGAACAGGCCGTTACCCCTTGCGTCCCCACGCGAAATCCCTATCTTTGCGCGGGTCCCGGGTCGTTGGACCCGGTTTCGCAAGCATTCGGGGCGCATCGGAGCGATGCGCGGCCCGGAAGAAAGAAGGATGTCAGGATGGCTACTTCCACCAAGCCCCGCAGCAAGGGCGAGACCCTCAAGATGATCGCCGAGAAGACCAAGCTTCCCCGCAAGCAGGTCGTGGCGGTGTTCGAGGAGCTCGGCAACATCATGAAGAAGGACCTCAGCAAGAAGGGCACCGGCACCTTCGTGGTCCACGGCATGATGAAGATCGTCGTCGTCAACAAGCCCTCGACCAAGGCGTACGAGAAGCCCAACCCCTTCAAGCCGGGCGAGATGATGACCGTGAAGGCGAAGCCCGCCTCGCGGAAGATCAAGATCCGCCCGATGAAGGCCCTCAAGTCGATGGTCGGCTGACCGTCGCTTCGACGCCTGATTCGACGAACGGGCCCCGCCTCCGGCGGGGCCCGTTCATATTGGTGCCAGGAACGGGTGTCCCCATTTTCCGGAGGAAAATGGGGACACCCGTTCCTGGCACCTATTTCGTGATCCGGTAGATCACCCGCGGGCTCGGCACGCCGTCGACGGGGACGGACTCCTCGCGGTCGCGGCGCGCGCCGAGCTTCTCGAGCGCGCGCTGCGAGCGCAGGTTGCCCGGGCTCACGTGGAACCACACGACGTCCGCCCAGCGGAAGGCATGGTCGAGCATCAGCCGCTTGAGCTCGGCGTTCGCGCCGCTGCCCCACAGCCGACGCACGAGGAACGTGTAGCCGACCACCACCGAACGGTCGGCCGGGTTCCAGTCGTAGTAGCCGGAGAGGCCGACGACCGCGCCGTCCCGGTCCTCCACGGCGAGCGCACCGCCCGCGGCCACGCGGCCGTCGAAGTAGCGGTCGAACACGGGCCGCTCGTGGCGGTCCCGGGCGGAATGCTGCTCCCAGATCAGCGGGTCGGAGGCGGCGGCGTGCATGGCGTCCCGGTCGGATTCGCGCAGCGGGCGAAGGCGCAGGCGCGCTCCCTGGAGCGTCGGCTGCCAGTTGGGGGCCTCGATCGCGCGCTTCACCGAGCGCCCGTGGGCCTCGAGCAGCGCCCACGCCTCCTCGCGCGTGCGCGTCGGGTCGAACTGCATGACGGTGCGGATCGCACGGTCGACAAGCTTGTCGTTCGAGGCAGAGAGGTCGACCATCAGGTTGCCGCGCACCTTCCCCAGTCGCGTGAAGAGCGCGGTGGTGATGCAGTTGAGCGCGAGCTTGGTGGCGCTGCCGGCCTTGAGCCGGGTGCTGCCGGTGAGCACCTCGGGCCCGGTGTCGAGGACGATGAGGTGGTCGCACCCCTCGGGCGGGTCCATCGGGACGCAGGAGACGAACGCCGTCGTCGCGCCCCGTGCCTTCGCCAGGCGGACCGCGCCGCGCGGGTACGGCGTGGTGCCGCCGGCGGCGATGCCCACCACCGTGTCGAGCGGGCCGAT
>CAYTYU010000101.1:0-9092 GCA_964440815.1 uncultured Chitinophaga sp. | reverse complement strand
AATCGCGTCGCGCTCGAGCGAACGCAGGAGCAGCGGGTTGCGCACGCCGCGCCGGGTGATGACGTCCACCCGCCGGCCCAGGATCGCAGCGAGCTCCTCCCGGAGGCCCATGAACGCGCGGAAGTAGTTGATGTCGCCGTCGACGAAGTCGACGAGCACGTCAATGTCGCTCCGCGACGGATCGAAGTCCGCGCGCGCCGCCGAGCCAACCAGCGCCAGCGAGGACACCGAGTGCCGCGCACAGGCAGTCCGGATCTCCGCCGCGTGCGCGGCGATGGGATCCGGGAGTTGGGCGTCGCAATCATGCATTGGGAGACTTCATGATGTCGGCTGCCGGGTCGATACGCAACAAAAACGACTCGGCCCCGGCGGTGCCGGGGCCGATCGTGAGTAGCGGGGACTGGATTTGAACCAGTGACCTCCGGGTTATGAGCCCGACGAGCTACCAGGCTGCTCTACCCCGCAGTGCGAACCGCGAATGGTAGCGAACTCCGGCAGGCTGTCAAGCGGGATGGAACCCGCCTCAGTGCGCCGCGTGCCGCTTGGGATACATCACGCTGAGCACCATGCTGCCGCCGATCACGCTCACGATGAAGAGGAGCGACCAGCCGATCGGGAAGTGGCCTTCCCAGCTCGCCGGGTACCAGGCCTCGGGCATGGTCATCTTGATGCCCACGAACACCAGCACGATGCCAAGGCCGTACTTCAGCATGTGGAACTTGTCGTGCGCGCCCGCAAGCAGGAAGTACAGGCTGCGCAGGCCGAGGATCGCGAAGACGTTGCTCGTGAACACGATGAACGGCTCGCGCGTCACGGCGAAGATCGCCGGCACGCTGTCCACCGCGAAGACGATGTCGCTGACCTCGATCATGGCCAGCGCGACGAACAGCGGCGTGCCCACCCAGCGGAGCGCCACCTTTCCGCTGCCGCGCGGGTCGGGCGCCTCTTCCTTGACGAAGAAGCGCTGCCCGTGGAACTTCTGCGTCAGCGGGATCCACCGCCTGAGCAGCTTGAGGACCGGGTTCTTCTCGGGGTCCTTCTCCTTCTCGGGCGCGAAGATGATCTTGATGCCCGTCAGCACGAGGAACGCGCCGAAGACGATCACCACCACCTTGTACTGGATGAGCGCGGCGCCGATGGCGATGAAGATCGCGCGGAAGACGAGCGCCCCGAGGATGCCGTAGAAGAGGACGCGGTGCTGCAGCGCCGGCGGGATCGAGAAGAACCCGAAGATCACCACGAACACGAACATGTTGTCCACCGACAGGCTCTGCTCGACGACGTAGCCGGTCAGGAACTGGAGCGCGACGGTGTTGGCCGCCTCGCGCGGCCCGTGGTAGCCGGCCTCGACGATCTCCTCGAGCCGGTCGGGGAAGCGGTGGTTGCAGTAGAGCCACAGCAGGCCGCAGAAGACGACCGCCAGGCTCATCCACACCGCCGTCCAGGCGGTGGCCTCCTTCATCGAGACGGCGTGCGCCTTCCGGTGGAAGACCCCGAGGTCGAGGGCCAGCAGCACCAGCACGAAGCCGGTGAAGCCCGCGTAGAAGGCCCAGTAGTCCTCGAAGGGGAAGAGCAGCGCGGCCGATTCGGCGAGGAGCGTCACGGGCTCAGAGTCCCTTCGACGCCATGAAGCGCATCATGTCGACGCAGCGGTGCGAGTAGCCGGCCTCGTTGTCGTACCAGCTGACCAGCTTGTAGAAACGGTCGTTCAGCTGGATGCAGGCGAGCTTGTCGTAGATCGAGCTGCGCGGGTCGCCCATGAAGTCGCTGGAGACGACCTCCTCGTCGGTGAAGCCGAGCACGCCCTTCATCGGGCCCTCGGAGGCGGCCTTCATCGCGTCGTGGATGGCGTCGAGGCCGGTGGCGCGCGACGTGCGCACCGTGAGGTCGACGCAGCTCACGTTCGCCGTGGGCACGCGGAAGCTCATGCCGGTGAGCTTGCCCTTCACCTCGGGCAGGCAGAGCGCCACGGCCTTCGCCGCGCCGGTCGAGGCCGGGATGATGTTCATGTAGGCGTTGCGGCCGCCGCGCCAGTCCTTCTTGCTCGGGCCGTCCTGCGTGGGCTGCGTGGCCGTCACCGCGTGCACGGTGGTCATCAGGCCCTCGTCGATCCCGCAGTGCCCCAGCAGCACCTTCACCACCGGCGCCAGGCAGTTGGTGGTGCAGCTGGCGTTGGAGATGATCCGGTCCTTCGACGCGTCGTAGGACTCGTGGTTCACCTTGTAGACGAAGGTGCGCACCGTGTCGTCGCTCTTGGTGGGGGCGCTGATCACCACGCGCTTCGCGCCCGCGGCCAGGTGCTGCGACGCACCCTCGAAGTCCACGAACCGGCCCGTCGACTCGAGCACGATGTCGACGCCCATGTCCTTCCAGGGCAGCTTCGACGGCTCCTTCTCGCTCAGGCAGCGGGTGGTGCGGCCGTCGCAGGTGAAGCCGTCGGCGGTGGCCGTCACGCGGTGCGCGAAGCGGCCGTGCATCGTGTCGTGGTTCACCAGGTACGCCAGGCTGTCGGAGGGCACCAGGTCGTTCACGGCGACCACGTCGATCCCGGGCTGCTGCATCGCGAAGCGGTACACGAGGCGTCCGATGCGTCCGAATCCGTTGATGGCGATGCGAAGTGCCATGGCAGTGTCCTGTCTCGGGGTGGCGCGCCGCCCGCGCGGCGCAAGCCGGGAAGGATAGCCCGGACCCCGCCGCCCCGCAGGCGCTCAGGGGGCCGGGCGGGCCGCGCCGCGCCGCCGCGAGAAGCCCACCACCACGTCGAGCATCCACGGGAACGCCGTGATGAAGCCCGCGGCGACGCGCGTGGGGAAGCTGGTCCACACCTCGGTGCGCGGCTTGCCGACCGAGCGCGCGATCGCGCGCGCCACCACCTCGGGACGCTGCACGAAGAAGCGGCTCATGTCGTGGATGGCGTACTGCTGCTCGTGCCCCGGCAGCATGCGCTCGCGCGAGACGTCGAAGAACTCGGTGGCGGTGGTGACCGGGTGGACGCTCGACACCATGATGCCGTGCGGCCGCAGCTCGTAGGCCATCGCGCGCGCCACGTGCGCCTGCGCGGCCTTCGACGCGCTGTAGGCGCCGAAGTCCGGCAGCGTGAACTTCGCCACGCAGCTCGAGCACATGAAGAGGTGGCCGCGGCGGCCGGCCTTGATCAGGCGGCGCGCGGCCTCGTTGCAGAGCTCGACCGAGGAGAAGAAGTTCGTCTCGAACATGTGGCGCAGCTCGGCGTCGTCGAGCGCGTGCATCGGCCGCTCCATGCCGTAGCCGGCGTTCGCGTAGACCACGTCGAAGCGGCCGAAGGCGCGCTCGGCGGCATCGAGGAGCTCGGCGGAGTGCCCGCGCACCGTGACGTCGAGCGGCACGATCTCGGTGCGCACCGGGCGGCCCGCGGCCTCGGTGGCGCGCGCGGCGACCTCGGCCAGCCGGTCGCGGCGGCGCGCGGAAATGACCAGGTCGTGCCCGCGGCGCGCGAGCTCGACCGCCGTCGCGGCACCGATGCCGGCGCTCGCGCCGGTGATCACGGCGACGGGGCGTGGTTCGTCGGCGTGCACGGGGTGGGGACGATACCCGTCCGACCTGCGCACACCGCTAGACTGACGCGGGTGCAGAGGCCCGCACTCGATCGCCGCTACCTGGAGGCCTTCAGCGTGGGCAACGAGCCCGACGCGGTGATGGAATGGGCCTCGGCCACGCCGGAGCAGCGGCTCGCCGCGGCACTCTTCCTTCGAGAGGCAACCTATGGACGCGATCACGTGGCCGCTCGAATTCCTCGAGTTCTTGAGGTGCTGCCGGCACCGTGGTGCCAGGACGCTGGTGTTCGGGGGCTTCGCGGTGTCGATGCACGCCCGGCCGCGGACGACCGGTGACCTCGATCTCTGGTGCGGGATGGACCCCGCGAACTGGGAGCGCGTCAAGGCGGCGCTGACGGATTTCGGATTCGACAGAGTTCGCGTCGAGTCCCTGGGAGAGCCGCGCAAGGACCTGATGATCCGCGTCGGCTACGAGCCCGTCCGCATCGAGCTCTTCACGACGGTGGCCGAACTCGACTTCGACAGCTGCTGGGGGCGGCGCATGGAGGTCGAGACGGACGGCATTCCGATCGCATTCCTGGATCGTGAATCCCTGATCGCCAGCAAGGCGTTCGCGGGGAGGCCGCAGGATCTCGCGGACCTGGAGCAGCTCCGCCGGGCAGCGGGCGGCAAGCCCGGCGACGATCGGTAGCCCTCGCCTCCCTATCCTGCGCCGCGATGCGTTGCACGATCGCCATGGCCCTCCTTGCCGCCGCGTGGTTCGCGCCACGCGCCGTGGCGCAGACGCCCGAGCAGCCGGCGGTCATCGCGCCGGCGGACACCGCGCACGTCGGCGACCGGCCCACGGCGAAGGTGACGATCGGCGGCGGCGAGCCGTTGCCGTCGTCGCTCCCGAAGCTGCGGGTGGGCATCTGCGACCTGCCGCCGTGGTCGGTGCCGCCCAACGAGCGGACGCCGTACTGGTCGGGGCTCGCGGCGGTCGCATGGCGCCACGTCGTCCGCGAGACCGGCATCGACTACTCGATCGAGACGTTCGCCTACGCCGACCTGCTCGCGGCGATCGAGCACGGTGACGTCGACGTGGCGGTCACCGGCATCGCGATCGACCCGGAGCACATGGCGCGCTTCGCGCTGACGCCGCCCTTCGACGAGACCGGCGTCTCGATCCTGACGCGCGTGCGCCGCCACCTGTCCGTTGGCGCCGTCCTGGAGAGGGTGCTGCACTCGGAGGTCATCACCTGGATGGCGGTGCTGGCCGGGCTCGGCCTCGCCTTCGCCGCCGCGTTCTGGGCGCTCGAGCGCCGACGCAACCCGCCGCTCCACGGATCGACCGCGCGCGGGCTGGGCGAGTCGGCATGGTGGAGCGTCGTGACGGTGTCGACCGTCGGCTACGGCGACCGAGTGCCGCTCACCGGGCGCGGCAAGCTGCTCGCGGCGCTGTGGATGGCGGTGGGCTTCGTGCTGCTGACCATCATGGCCGCGGTCACCACGTCCACGCTGACCGTCGAGCGACTGCGGCCGGTGGTGCGCGGCGCGAGCGACCTGGCGCGGGCGCGCGTAGGCGTGGTGAGCGCGAGTGCGGGAGAGGACTATGCGCGCGCAGCCGAGATCCCGGCATTCGGCTACCAGTCCATCGAGGCCGCCATCGACGACCTCGCCGCCACGCGGATCGACGCCGTGGTGGCGGAGACCGCGACGCTGCAGTACCTGTCGCTCCGCGGTTCCCAGCCCGGACTCGCCATGATCTCGCCGCCCTTGATGCGCGACTACGTGGGCATCGGCATGCGGTTCGGGCTCGACCCGGTCCTGCAGCGGCGGCTCTCGCTCGAGGTCGTGCGCGCAGCGCGGTCGCCCGACTACCGCACGTTCCGCGAGGTGATGCTCGGGGCGGCGGAGGGAAGCGCGCCCGTACCATCGGCCCCATGAGCCAGACGACCGCGCGCACCGACTCCCCCATCCGCGGCACCGTGGGCATGGTGCACGTCGGCGCCCTGCCCGGCACGCCGCGCGCGACGCATGGCCCGCGCGAACTGGTGGCCGAGGCGGTGCGCGAGGCGCGCGTGCTCCGCGATGCCGGCTTCGACGCAATCATCGTCGAGAACATGCACGATCGGCCCTACCTCGGCCACGGAATCGGGCCGGAGGTGACCGCATGCATGGCGGTGGTCGCCGCGGCGGTGCGCGCGGCGGTCGAGGTGCCGCTCGGCATCCAGGTGCTCGGTGGCGGCGCATGCGAGGCGGTCTCGGTGGCCCACGCCGCGGGGCTCGACTTCGTGCGCGTCGAGAACTTCGTCTTCTCGCACGTGGCCGACGAGGGACTGATGCCCGAGGCGTGCGCGGGGGCGCTGCTGCGGCACCGGCGCGCGATCGGCGCGGACCGCGTGTGCGTGTTCGCGGACATCAAGAAGAAGCATGCCTCGCACGCGGTGACCGCGGACGTCGACATCGCCGGCTGCGCGCGCGCCGCGGAGTTCTTCCTTGCCGACGGGCTGATCGTGACGGGCGCCGAGACGGGCGTCGCGGTCGACGAGGCCGAGCTGCGCACGGTGCGCGCGGCGACGTCGCTTCCCGTGATGACCGGGAGCGGCGCGGACGCGTCGAGCGTGCGCCGGCTGCTTTCGGTCGCCGACGCGGTGATCGTCGGCAGCAGCGTGAAGCTGGACGGGCGATGGGACCGCCCGGTCGACCCGGCGCGCGCGGCGGCGTTCGTGAAGGCCGCGCGCGGCTGAGTGCGGCGCGGACGGCGTGGCGCGGACGGGAGCGCCGACGTGCCGGCCATAGACTCCCGCGCATGCCATTCCTGGTTGCCGTCAGCGTCGGAAACACCCGCACCGCGGTGGCGCACTTCCACGGCGACCGCCTGCACGGCACGAAGCACCTGGTCAACGACGACCTCGCCGCCGTCGTGGACGCCGTCGAGGAAGCCTGGGCGCACCGCGGCGAGGAGGACGGCGAGATCGTGATCGCCAGCGTCAACGACCCGGTGGCGATCGAGGTCGAGACGAAGGTGGCTTCCGCGACCGGCGCCGATGTCTGGCGCATCGGCCGCGACGTCGAGGTGCCGATCGGCCGCTGCCTCGACGAGGGCGCGACGCCCGGGCAGGACCGGCTGCTCGCCGCGGCCGCGGCGTTCGCCATGACCAAGCAGGCCGTGATCGTGGTCGACGCCGGCACGGCGGTGACGGTCGACTTCATCGACGGCGAGGGCACGTTCCACGGCGGCGCGATCGCGCCCGGGGCGCAGGTGCAGCTGGACGCGATGCATGCGCGCACCGCGGCGCTGCCGGAGGTGCGCTTCGAGCGGCCGTCGGACGAGGACGCGTTCGGCCGCAACACGGTGTCCGCGATGCGGCTCGGGGTCTTCGAGGGGATCCGCGGCATGGTGCAGACGCTGGTGGAGCGCTATGCGACGAGCTACGGCGCATTCCCGCTGGTGGTGGCGACCGGCGGCGACGCGGAGACGCTCTTCGCCGATTGCCCGTCCGTGCAGCGCGTGGTGCCCGACCTGGTGCTGCAGGGAATCCGCGTCGCGGTCGAGGCGGCGGGCGCGCCGGAGTGATGGTGGACGCGCGCGGCGCGCTTCGCTGGTGGTGGTCGACGTCGCCGCACCCGGGGGCGATCGCGGTGGCGCAGCTGGTGGGTTCGCCGGCGGAGCTCGATCGTGCGCTCGCCGCGCTCTGCGGGCGCGGCGCACCGGCGGCGGGCATGGTGGCGTGGCGGAAGTTCGGGGAGATCGACGATGGCGTCGTGGCGCGCGTTGCGGACGGGCGGGCGCTCGTGATGCCGCACGGAGGGCCGCGGATCCGCCAGCGGCTCGACGCACGGATGGCGGAGCTGGGGGCGATGGTCGTCGGCGACGCATGGGCGGCGGACGCGGCCGGCGGCGCGGCGGACGACCACTACCCCGAGGCGGCGGATGAACTTGAACGCGTGATGCTGCGCACGCTGGCGCGCGCGGCCAGCCCGCTCGCCATCGACCTGCTGGCCGCGCAGCCCGCCCGATGGCGCGCGCACGGCGCCCCGGGCCCGACCTCGGCGCGCGACCTTCGCCTGCTTCGGCTCGTCGATCCGCCGCGCGTGGCCATCGTCGGGCCGGCCAACGCCGGCAAGAGCACGCTGCTCAACGCGCTTGCCGGGCGCGAGGTGGCGATCGCGCACGACCGCCCGGGCACCACCCGCGACGCGGTCGCGGCGCGGATCGACTTCGCGGGATTGGTGGCCGACGTGTTCGACACGCCGGGTGCGCGCGAGGGCATGGATGCGATCGAGCGCGCGGCGGCGGAGCTCGCGGCGCACGCGATCGCACGCGCGGACCTGGTGATCGCGCTCACGGCGCCGGGGCTCGGATGGGCGGGCGACGCGGCAGCGCGCGCATCCGGCGCGGCCGCCATCCGCGTCCTCAACCAGTGCGACCGCGACGACGCCGCTTCGTGCGCCGAGGCGACGGACGCCGACCTCGCCGTGAGCGCGCGCGAGGGGCGCAACCTCGACGCCCTGGTGGCGCGGGTGCGCGACGCGCTCGTGCCGCCCGCGGACGTCATCGACCCGCGGCCGTGGCGGTTCGACGAGCGGCTCGGCTAGGATCCCGCCCCCATGGACACCAGCGGACTCATGAAGGGCAAGCGCGGGCTCGTCGTCGGCATCGCCAACGACCGCAGCTACGCCACGTTCATCACGCAGAGCCTCCTGAAGGCGGGCGCGCAGTGCCTGTTCACGCACCTGCCCGGCGAGAAGATGGAGCGCCGCTGCCGCAACGCGATCGACGAGCTGGGCGTGAAGGACCCGTGGCTCATGCCCATGGACGCCGGCAGCGACGCCGACCTCGACGCGGTGTTCGCGAAGCTCAAGGCCGACTTCGGGACGATCGACTTCGTGGTGCACTCGATCGCCTTCGCCGACAAGAGCTGGCTCGAGAAGGGCAAGTACTGCGCGACGCCGCGCCAGGTGTTCACGCAGGCGATGGACATCAGCGCGTTCACCTACCAGGCGATGGCGGTGCGCGCCGCGGACCTGATGCCGAACGGCGGCGCGATGATCGCGCTCAGCTACTACGGCGCCGAGAAGGCCGTGCCCGGCTACAACGTGATGGGCGTGGCGAAGGCCGCGCTCGAGGCCACGAACCGCTACATCGCGATGGAGCTCGGCGAGCGCAAGATCCGCGCCAACGTCATCAGCGGCGGCCCGCTCAAGACGCTGAGCGCGATGGCCGTCGGCGGCTTCGGCGACATCCTCGGCTGGGTGGAGCAGAAGGCCCCGCTGCGCCGCAACATCACCGGCGAGGAGGTGGGCGACACCGCCCTGTTCCTCCTGAGCGACCTGAGCACCGGCATCACCGGCCAGTGCATCTACGTCGACGCCGGCTACTCGACCATCGGCCTGTAAATAGGTGCCAGGAACCCCTGTCCCCATTTTCCGCGTACCCTTCCCGCGCGGCAGACGGTGGCACGTACCAATGGGCCTCCTCTCCGCATAAATAGGGACAGGCGTTCCTGGCACCTATTTCGGCACGCGTAGCTCAACGGATAGAGCATCGGTCTTCGGAACCGAGGGTTGCAGGTT
>CAYTYU010000100.1:0-9144 GCA_964440815.1 uncultured Chitinophaga sp. | reverse complement strand
CCCGCGCCCAAAGGCCCGGTCACCGCCGTGCGCCCGTCCGCGCCGCCGCCGGCCCCCGTGCGCGTGGTCGAGGTGGTGGCCCCGCGCGTTCCCGCGACGCATGACGCGCTGTGGACCGCCTACGGCGACGCACGCGCGCGCAACGACTCGGCGCGCGTGCAGGACCTTCGCAACCGCCTGATCGAGCGCTACTACGAGGTCGTCCGATTCACCGCCGAGCGCATGCACACGCGCCTGCCGAGCGAGGTCGACGTCAACGACCTGATGAGCGCCGGGCTGTTCGGCCTCATGGACGCGATCGACGCGTTCGACCCGGCACGCGGCGTGAAGTTCGAGACCTACTGCGCGCCCCGCATCCGCGGCGCCATCTTCGACGAGCTGCGCTCGATGGACTGGGTGCCGCGCCTGGTGCGCAGCCGCACGGCCAAGCTCGAGAAGGTCCGCAAGGAGTTCGAGCTCACCCACGGCCGGCGGCCGACCGACGACGAGGTCTCGGCGCTGATGAACGTCTCGGGCGCCGAGTACGACAAGCTGCAGAAGGACTCGCGGCCGGTGGGCATCGTCAGCCTCGACCGCAAGGCATTCGAGAGCGACTCGAGTCGCGACGTGCGAGAGGTCGACGTGATCGAGGACGGCCGCCAGCCGAATCCCTCGGAGATCGTCCAGCGCGGCGACCTGCAGGCGCTGATCACCAAGGGCCTGTCGCGCGCCGAACGGCTGATCGTCATCCTCTACTACTACGAGGAGATGACGATGAAGGAGATCGGGCTCACGCTCGACCTCTCCGAGAGCCGCGTCAGCCAGATGCACTCGAGCATCCTCGCCCGCCTGAAGGCGCAGATGCAGCACCGGCTCAAGGAATTCTGAGAACCACCCGCGGAGGGTCCATCCGAAGGGAGTGACGCGCCCCGCCCGAAACGGCGGGGCGCGTAAATAGGTGCCAGGAACGCCTGTCCCCATTTTCCGGAGGAAAATGGGGACAGGCGTTCCTGGCACCTATTTCAGGATGCGCGCGGCGGTCTTGGCGACCACCTCGTCGACGGTCACGCCCGGCGCGGTCTCGATCAGCCGGAAGAGCCGCTCGTCGCGGTCGAACTCGAACGTCGCGAGGTCGGTGATCAGCATGTGCACGCACGAACGCCCGGTGAGGGGCAGGGTGCACGCGGGCAGGAACTTGCTCTCGCCCTTCTTGTTGCAGTGGTCCATCACCACGACCACGCGCTTGACGCCCGCGACGAGGTCCATGGCCCCGCCCATGCCCTTGACCAGCTTGCCCGGGATCATCCAGTTGGCGAGGTCGCCCGATCCGCTCACCTCCATCGCGCCCAGGATCGCCAGGTCGATGTGCCCGCCGCGGATCATCGCGAAGCTGTCGGCGCTCGAGAAGAAGCTCGCCCCCGGCACGGCGGTCACCGTCTGCTTGCCCGCGTTCACGAGGTCCGCGTCGATCTCCGACTCGCGCGGGAACGGGCCTATCCCCAGCAGGCCGTTCTCCGACTGCAGCCACACCTTCATTCCCGCGGGCACGTGGTTGGCCACCAGCGTCGGGATGCCGATCCCCAGGTTGACGTAGAAGCCGTCGCGGAGCTCGAGCGCGGCACGGGCGGCGAGCTGGTTGCGGTCGCGTGGCACGGTCGTCCTCCCTGGCGTCAGCCGAACACGATGCCCTGCGCGAGCGGCAGGTCCTTCGACCAGTTCACGGTGCACGTCTGGCGGCGCATGTACTGCTTCCAGCTGTCGCTGCCGGACTCGCGGCCGCCGCCGGTGTCCTTCTCGCCCCCGAACGCGCCGCCGATCTCGGCGCCGCTCGTCCCGATGTTGACGTTGGCGATGCCGCAGTCGCTGCCCTCGTGGCTGAGGAAGCGCTCCGCGCTGCGCACGCTGTCGGTGAAGATCGCGCTGGAGAGGCCCTGGTCGACGCCGTTGTTGATGCGCATGGCCTCTTCGAGGGACGAGACGGTGAACACCCAGAGGATCGGCGCGAACGTCTCCTCGCGGCAGATCTCCGGGACCTTGCCCTTCGGCACCGACATCAGCGTCGGCTCGACGAAGTGGCCGGCCTTGCCCTTGAAGCGGTCGATGCCCTTCGTGCCGCCGGCGAGCACCGTGCAGCCTTCCTTCTGCGCGCGCTCGATCGCGGTACGCATCTGCTCGACCGCGCGCGCGTTGATGAGCGGGCCCATGAGCGTCCCCTTGCGCATCGGGTCGCCGATCGGCACCGTGCGGTAGGCCTTGGCCAGCTGCTTCGTCAGGTCGCCGACCACGTCCTTGTGCACGATGAGGCGCCGCGTCGTGGTGCAGCGCTGGCCGGCGGTGCCGACGGCGCCGAAGAGCACCGCACGCACCACGAGGTCCATGTCCGCGTCGGGCATCACGATGATGGCGTTGTTGCCGCCGAGCTCGAGCAGCGCGCGCCCGAGGCGCCCGGCCACCACCTGCCCGACGTGCCGGCCCATCCGGGTGCTGCCGGTGGCGCTGACGAGCGGGAGCCGGCGGTCGGCGATCATCGTCTCGCCGACGTCGGCGTCGTTTCCGATCACGAGCCCGAAGACGTCCTCGGCCTTGCCCTTCGACGGGCGGAACACGTCCTGGCGGCGCATCACGTCCTGCGCGACGCGGTTCATGGCGATCGCGGTGAGCGGGGTGACGAGCGACGGCTTCCACACCATGGTGTTGCCGCACACGGCCGCGATCATCGCGTTCCACGCCCACACCGCTGCGGGGAAGTTGAAGGCGGTGATGATGCCGATCGTGCCGAGCGGGTGCCACTGCTCGTACATGCGGTGGCGCGCCCGCTCGCTGTGCATCGAGAGGCCGTAGAGCTGTCGCGAGAGGCCAATGGAGAAGTCGGCGATGTCGACGCACTCCTGGATCTCCCCGAGGCCCTCGGGGCGGATCTTGCCCATCTCGCGGGTCACCAGCTCGCCGAGCGCGTCCTTGTGGAGACGGAACGCCTCGCCCACCAGGCGGACGATCTCGCCCCGCTTCGGGGCCGGGAGCATCGCCCACTCGTGCTGCACGGCCTGCGCCGCGCTTGCCGTGCGTTCGTACTCGCGGACGCCGTCGAGCCGGAGGGTCGCCAGCACCCGCCCGGTCGCCGGGTCGAGGCTGTCGATCGCCTTGCCCTCGGCGAGCATCGACGCGGTGCGCGCCGACCGGCCGAGGAGGCGCGCGTCGCGCGCGATGCCGAGCCGCTTCAGGAGGTCGCTGGCCATCGGTGCCTCACTTGGGCTGGGCGGGCATGTCGCCGGCCGGTGCGGCCGGGGCGGCGGGTGCCGCGGGCTTGGCCTTCGCGGCCTCGATCATCGACGCGGCGGACGCGGCGTCGAGCTCGACGGCCTTGGTCATCACGATGGCCTCCATCGGCACGTCGGAGAAGACCTGCTTGCGGCCGGCCTGGTCGGTGACCTCCTTCGAGGTGGTCGGCGCCGCGCCCATCGCATCGAGGACGTCGAGGCCCACCACGATCTTCCCGAACACCGCGTAGCCGGGGCCGTTCGCGCCGTCGAGCGCCGGGTTGTCCTTCAGGTTCAGGAAGAACTGGCTGGTGGCCGTGTCGGGCGAGGGCAGGCGGGCCATGGAGATGGTGCCGCGGCCGTTCTTGAGGCCGTTCTTCCACTCGTTCTTGATCGCGGGGTTGGTCTGCTTCTGGACCATCGCCTGGTCGAAGCCGCCGCCCTGGACGACGAAGCCCGGCACGATGCGGTGCACGACGGTGCCGTCGTAGAAGCCGGCCTTCACGTACTTCATGAAGTTGTCCACGCTGATCGGCGCCTTCACGGCGTCGAGCTCGAGCAGCATGTCGCCCTTGCTGGTGGAGATCTTGACGAACACGACGCCGACTGGGGCCGGTGCGGGCGCCGGGGCCGGTGCGGGCGCCGCCGGCGCGGCGGGTTCCGCCGGCGGCGTGCCGTCCTGCGCGACGGCCGGGACGGCGAGCGCGAAGGAGGCGGCCAGGTTGGCGGCGAGCGAGCGAAGCGACGCGGATCGGGTCATCATGGTCTTGGGTTCCTCGTGGGGGAGGCGATCATACGAGCCCCGGATCGTCGGCGGCGGCACGCGGCGTGCACCTCAGGCATAGGATCTCGCGGTCCATGCACGCCCCGCTCCGTCCGATCCTCGACCTCTTCAGCAGCGTCCGGTTCGGCATCGCGATCCTGGCCGTGCTGTTCGTCTACATGTCGGTCGGGTCGGCGGGCATCGTCTACCCGGTGCACCCGAACGTCTTCCACCCGGACGCGTGGGTGCATGCCCAGGTCCGCCAGTGGCGGCCGTTCGAGATGACCGAGTTCGAGTGGTTCCACTGGTGGCCCTTCGACCTCCTGCTGGGCCTCCTGGTGGCGAACCTGGCGATCACCACCGTTCGACGCATCCCGTTCCGGCCCGTGAACTACGGTGTCTGGGCGATCCACTCCGGGATCGTCGTCCTGGTCGCGGGCAGCGTCATCTACTTCGGCACGAAGGTGGAGGGCGAGGCCGCCGTGCCGCGGCGTGCCGTCACCGTCGGCGTGCTGAGCGGGCCCGGGGGGGAACTGGTGGCGTCCGCCTCGATGCTCGCGATGCCGGGCAACCGCCTCACGGTCGGGGAGGGCGCCGACCGCTACGACGTCGAGGTCCGGTCGATCGACCCCGACTGGGAACTGCTCACCGGCGACGATGCGGGCGCGCGCACCTACAGCGTGACGCTGTCGGTGACCTCGCCCGAGCGGCGCTTCATGCGCCAGCTGGTCGCGGGCCGCCCGCAGTACACCGAGGACCTGATCCCCTCGCAGGACCCGGAGCGGCCGATGAAGCGCGCCGTCAAGGAGACGGGGAAGCCGCTCGTCGACGAGCGCCTCTTCGTCGCGCTCGACTACGGGCCCCAGGAGTTCTTCTTCCTGAAGAACGACCTGGTGAAGAGCTGGGCGCTCTACGTGCGCCGTCCAGGCGACGCGCGCTGGGTGGAACGCCCCATCGAGGGACTTCCCCTCTACAACGACTGGGTCGGCACCCCTGAGGAGCTCTTCGCGGCGCCCGGCGTGGCCATCGCCCCGCACCCGATCCGCATCGCGATCCCCGCCGTCGACCCCGCCGACCCCGCGCCGGACGTCACGCTCGAGGCGACCGGCTACCTGCGCTACGCCCAGCAGCGCGCACGCTGGCGCGCGGGCGGGCCGGACGACCCGCCGAACCCCGTCGCGGAGGTCAGCGTGTCCGACCGCGAGGGCCGCGCCGCGCAGTACCGCCTGGTGGGCCGCGACCCGGAGCGCCGCTCCGCAGACGGCGGCGTGATCGCGCTCCGCTCGGTGTCGGACGAGTCGCAGCTGGATGCCTTCCGCGCCGAGCCGAGCCTCGTGTTCAGGGTGCCGGGGCTGCGCATCGAGCAGCGCGAGCGCGTGAAGGACGCGGCGCTCGCGGACGCGAACGCGCCGTGGCGTCCGGTCGGCGCCGCCGACTCCGGGTACGCGTACCGCGTGGTGGCCGTGCAGGACGACCTGGCGATCGCCGGGCGCGAGGTGAGCGTGGCCATCGTCGACGTGCGCACGCCCGCGGGCGAGTTCCGCCGCTGGGTGTTCGACGACCCGACGATGTCCCGCGACCTGCGCCCCGGGGAGGACCCGATGGCCGCCATGCGCCGCGGCGGCGAGTCGTTCGTCGACGGATCGCTCGAGGTCGAGTACCGGCCCGGCAACGGACTGGCGCTCGCGCTGCTCGTCGCCGGGCCCGAGGCCGGTCGCCTGCGCCTCGTCGATGCGCTCGGCCGCGAGGAGGCCCGCGTCCTCGACCTGCGACCGGGAGAGCCGGTGGCGCTTGCCGCGGGCGTGACGCTGTCCGTCGCGAGCTGGATCCCCAATGCCGTCGAGGAGGTGCGCCCCGCGCCCGTCCCGCCCGCGCAACGCGTGCGCGAGGCGCGCGAACTCCTCTCGATGATGCGCCTCTCGGTGCCCGGACGGGAGGGCGGCGAGTGGCTCCAGTACCACCCGTGGGCGTTCGACCGCCCGCAGGACGTGCTGCGCCGCTACTGGTTCAGGCCGAGCACGGTCACGCTCGCCGACGGCAGCGCGCTCGAGGTGCTGTTCTCGAGGCAGCGCCTGCCCCTGCCGCAGCCGGTCGCGCTCGACACCTTCGAGCTCACCACGCACATCGGCGGCTTCAGCGGCGAGACTTCGAGCATCCGCAACTACACGAGCGTCGTGCGCTTCCGCAACGCCGACGGCACGTGGTCGGAGCCCGAGCGCCTGAGCGTCAACGACCCCGTCGAGCACGGCGGGCTCTCCTACTTCCAGAGCCAGTGGGACCCGCCCGACGAGGCGCGCGAGGGGACGCTCGCGAGCGCGGGCCTCAACTACACGGTGCTCGGCGTCGGCAACCGGCACGGCGTGTGGATCCAGCTCGCCGGCTGCGTGATCTCCTGCCTCGGGATGGCCTACGCCTTCTACGTGAAGCCCGTCCTCAAGCGGCGCAACCGGCAGCTGGTGCTCGAGGAGATCGAGCGCGCCCGCGCCGAGGGCCGCCCGCCCCGGTTCTCCCCCGACCTCACGGAGTCCGTCCATGCATGAGTGCCGCCGATCCGTCGCGCCGTTCCTGCGGACCGCGCTGGCCGTGCTCGCCGCGATCGCCGTCCTGTCGGCAGCTCCGGCGCATGCCGCGCAGGCAGCGGCCGCCGCGGACCGCCCGTTCCACGAGCAGGTCGACCTGCGTCCGCTCGACGCGGTGGCCGTGTTCACCGACGGCCGGCTCAAGAGCTTCGGCAGCTACGCCAGCGCGCAGATGCAGTTCGTGACCGGGCCGCGGCGGATCGCCGGCCAGCCGTCGGACTTCACGTACCTCGACCTCCTGTTCCGTCCCGAGGCCTACCGCAGCGCCGACGCGATCTACGTCAAGAACCGCGAGGTGCGCGCGCGGATCGCCGACGCCGTGCGCCGGTCGGACCCCTCGAAGGCCGCCGCCGTCGCCGCGCTCGAGCCGACGGGGCTGGTCGCCGAGTCGGTGCTCGCGATGCCGGCCGTCGTCTCCGAGCTCAAGGCGATGGAAGGCGACCTGATCCGCACCGAGAAGGACGTGCGCGCCATCCGCGCGGCCCTCTCCGTGAAGGAGCCGTCCTACCTGCTGGGGGCGCTGCGCATCCTGCCGCCCGGCGACGCAAGCCCCGACCGCCCGTGGAACTCGATCGGCGACATCATGCTGCTCGGCGCCGACCCGGCCACGCTGCCCGCCTCGGCGCGCGAGCGGATCCCCGGTCCGCTGCCGGGCCTGGACGAGGCCGCGCAGCGTGCGATCGCCGCCGACTGGCGGTCGCTCGTGTCCGGATGGAAGCGCGGCGACGCCGAGGCGGTGAATGCGAGCGTCCGCGCCATCGCACGCGCGCTGCCGGCGCTGCAGCCGTCGGTCTATCCCTCGACCGCGCGGCTCGAATGGGAAGGCTGGTACTTCCGCAACGGCAACCTCAGCCGCAGCTGGCTCGTGTTCCTGGGTGCCACGGTGCTCCTCCTGCTGGCCCTCGTCTACCGCTGGCCGTGGGCCGCGAAGGCGGGCATGGCGGTGTTCGTCCTCGCCTTCGCCATCCAGACCTTCGCGGTGATGCTGCGCTGGTACATCTCCGGCCGCTGGCCGAACTCGAACATGTTCGAGGCCGTGACCACCGCCGCGTGGATGGGGACTGCGCTCGCCGCCGTGGCCGAGGTGCTGCTGCGGCGCACCGCGATGCGCGGCATCGTGGCGCTCGGCGCATCGGTGACCAGCATGGTGGCGCTCATGGCGGCGTACCTGCTGCCGGTCCAGCTCAACCCGAACATCTCCAACATGATGCCGGTGCTGCATGACGTGTGGCTCTACATCCACACGAACGTCATCATCTTCAGCTATGCGCTCATCTTCATGGCGGCGGTGTCGAGCGCGGCGTATCTGGCGTGGCGCCTGGCCGGCAACGGGCCGGCATACGCCCGCGTCGGCGGGGCGGGGCAGGCCCTCGCGCCCGCGGCGTCGCTGGGCGAGACCCTCGACGGCGTCACCATGCTCCTCACCGAGGTCAGCTTCGTCATGCTCTGGGCGGGCATCGTGATGGGCGCCATCTGGGCCGACCACAGCTGGGGACGCCCCTGGGGCTGGGACCCGAAGGAGGTGTTCGCGCTGAACACCTTCATCGTGTTCGCGCTCCTGATCCACGTGCGCTGGAAGGCGCGGGACAAGGGCATGTGGACCGCCGTGCTGGCCGTCGTCGGCGCCGCGGTCATGCTCTTCAACTGGATCGTGATCAACTTCGTGATCTCGGGCCTGCACTCGTACGCGTGAGGCGGGCGGCGCCCATCCTGGCGGCGCTCCTGCTGCTGGCGGCGTACTGGCCGGCGCTCGGCGCGGGCTGGATCTGGGACGACGACTCCTACGTCTGGCGCAACGCGGTGGTGCAGTCGCCCGCGGGCATCGTCGACTGCTGGGTGCCCGGGCGCACGCCGCAGTGGTACCCGCTGGTGTTCCTCTCCTTCTGGGCGCAGCACGCGCTGCACGGGCTCGAGCCGTTCGGGTACCACCTGGTGAACGTGCTGCTGCACGGGCTGTCGGCGCTGCTCCTGTGGCGGCTGCTGCGCGCGCTGGGGCTTGCCGGCGCGGGACTCGCCGCGACCGTGTTCCTCCTCCACCCGATGCAGGTGGAGAGCGTGGCGTGGGTGACCGAGCGCAAGAACGTGCTGTCGATGGCGTTCGCGCTTGGCGCGATGCTCGCGTGGGTGCGGTGGCTGTCGGTGCCCGCGGGCGGACGCGGCGCCCTGCGCAGTGCCGCCGCGGCATTTGCGCTCTTCGTGCTGGCCATGCTCTCGAAGACCACCGCCGTCGCCGTCCCGGTGGCCATGGCGGCCGTCGCGTGGTGGCGTCCGTGGCCGGCGCTTGCCGGCGACACGCGGCCCGTGCGCCGTGTCGGCGCGGTGCTGGCGCCGTTCTTCGCGCTCGGCATCGCGATGGGCCTCTTCACGGCGTGGATCGAGGTCACGGTGGTCGGTGCGTCGGGCGGTGCCGAGTTCCGCCGCGGCCTCGCCGAGCGCGTCCTGCAGGCCGCGCAGGCATGGTGGTGGTACCTCGGCGCGTGGGCAGTGCCGACCGACCTCTCCTTCGTGCACCCGGCGTTCGCGCCCGGCGCGTGGCGCGGTGCGCTCGCCATCGCCGCCGACGAGG
>CAYTYU010000099.1:0-9179 GCA_964440815.1 uncultured Chitinophaga sp. | reverse complement strand
TCAGCCCGCGCTGCGCGACATCTGCATCGCCGCGAGGGCGGTGGTCACGTCCTCGCTGAAGTCGAAGATGCGGTCGAGGTCGGTGGCGAGGATCACGCCCCAGATGCGGTCGCTCACCGAGCAGACGCGCACCTGCGCCCCGGCGAGCTGCGCGAGCTTGCGCACGCGCAGCAGCTGGGCGATGTTCGAGGAGTTCAGGAACTGCACGTGCCGCATGTCGAGCACGAGGTGCCGCGCGCGCGTCCCCGTGCGGCCGGCCTTCAGGTCGTCGGCCACGCGCTGGTAGCCCGTGGCCAGGACGGCCATGTCGTCAGCGAAGGCGGGGTCGTTCTGCAGCTCGGCGACCTGGATGGATTCGGACCAGTCGTTGATGGGCACGTAGAGAGGATATAGGGGCCGGGCGCGATTTATCCCATTTTCCGCGGCCGAAGGCCGCGAGGAAAATGGGATAAATCGCGCCCGGCCCCGTTTTCCGTATCCTCGCCGGACTCCCGTGCGCCGAGTACGCCGAACGCCCATCCACCCGCGGATCGAGCTGATCCCGCTCATCGACGTGATGACGTTCCTGCTCACGTACTTCATCTTCGCCACCGCCACGCTGATGCGCGTCGACCTGGTGCCGATGCAGCTGAGGCAGTTCACGAGCGGCGTGGCGGCCAAGCCCGCGCCGGCGGTGACCATCGCGGTGGACCTCGAGGGGCGCGTCTTCGTCGACCGCGAGCAGGTCAAGGTCATGGACCTGGCGCCGCGCGTCAAGGAGAAGCTGGAGAAGGACAAGAAGACGGTCGTCTACCTGGCGATCGCGGAAGGACAGGGAACGGTCGATCGCGCACCGCTCCTGCAGGAACTCTGGGACCGGCTGAGGCCGCTCAACATCACCGTGAACCTGGTGGGCAAGCCTGGCGTCGCCGCGGCGAACCGCCCGACCGTGCCCGCGGCGCCCGGAAGTGCCCCGCCGGCGCCCGCCGGGCCCGCGGCACCCGCCCCCTAAACTTGTGCCGTGCAGGCACGGCCCGAGCCAAACGACCGCGTGATGCCGGCCCTCCTCTGGGGGCTTGGCTTCTCGGTGCTGTTTCACGCGATCCTGTTCTCGCCGCAGCTGGCGAAGCTCCTGAACGTCGGCGGCGAGCGGACGACGACGGTCGCTCTTGCCGCGGACGCGAAGCTTCCGAAGCCCGAGCGCGACCTGCAGGGCCCGAAGCCGCCGGAGGCACCGAAGCCCCCGGACGCCCCCGAGGCCCAGAAGCCGCCCGACGCCGAGAGGCCGCCTGAGCCAGAGTCGCAGAAGCCCGAGCCCTCGCCAGAGGACAAGGTGGCGGAGAAGCCGCCCGAGGATCAGCCCCCGCAGCCGCCGCCGGGCACGATCGTCAAGACCCCGGAGCCGGTGCCTGCGTATCCGGAGTCCGATGAGGTGTCGATCGGACGCGACGACGGCGACCCGATGTCGGTCGTCATCATCGGCCGCGATGCGTTCGAAGAGCACATGGCACAGCTGAGCCAGGTGTCTCAGGCGGGCTTCCGCATGAGCGACGCGGGTGGCGACGGCAGCCAGGGCTTCGGCCGCGGCGACGGCGGCCTCGGTGCGGGCGGCGGCGGTTCCGCGCCGAATGCGACCGCGACCACCGAGCCGAACGCGACCGCCGGCGCTCCGACGGTGCCCGAGTCGACGCGCACGGCGTCGGCCACGCCCGTGCCGGATGCGCAGCAGGTCACGCAGCCGGACGGACGCGATGACCCGAAGCCGGTCGACACGCCGATTGACCCGGTGGAACCCGTGGGCCCGCCGGTACCAACGCAGCCCGAGCGGCCTGCCGACCCGGCGGGAACCACGCCACCGACGCCGCCGACCGACGAGATCGTGCCGCCGAAGCCGCCGGAGCCGACGCCCGCGCCGCTTCCCGAGCGCGGCCCCACGCTGCCCGCACCGCCGAACCAGCCCCCGCCGACCAACGAGGGCGGCGGCGTCGCGAGCACCGAGCGCCCGCAGCAGGGCCCCGCGAACCAGGCCCCCGGCGAGATGGGCAAGGCAGGCGGCAGCGGCGCCTCGCCGGTCCCAGGCACCGGCGGCGAGGGCGCGCTGAGCGACCTCGAGAGCGCCCCGACGAGCACGGTGAAGGTCGACCCGCGCCTGTGGAAGAACGGACGCCTCATCGCCGCGCGCGGCATCCAGCTGAAGCCGCGGCAGCCGCAGTTCACCAACCTTCAGCAGGTGAGCCAGCTTCCCTCGTGCCGGGCGCCGGTGGTGCAGCTCTTCTTCGACCGCACGGGCAAGTGCGTGAAGGCGATCATCCGCCGGTCCTCGGGCGACCGCGACATCGACTTCACGATCGAGACGAGCCTCTACTTCTGGCGCGCCACCGGCAAGCAGATCGACGCGCTGGAGGGGAAGAACACCGTCAACGTGAGCCTCGAGCTCCTGCTGTGAGGCGCGCGCGCCACGCATCGAGCGTGCCGTGCTCGGTGAGGTCGTACCAGAGGGGCGTCACCGTGACGGTGCGCTGCAGAAGCGACTCGACGTCGGTTCCCTCGGCGGTGTGGAAGAACTCCATGCCGTTGCCGCTGGGCCAGTAGTAGGTGCGGCCGTCCGGCGCGGTGCGGCGCTCGTAGCCGTCGATCCCCGCGGAGACGTTCATGCTCACCACGCGGATCGGGGGCATCGGCGCGTCGGCGCTCTCCGTGCGCGGCACGTTCACGTTCATCACGCGGTGCGCGTCGAGCGGGTGCTCGAGGATCCGGTCGATCGCCGCGCGCGCGATCTGCGCGCCGCGGGCGAAGTGCGTGCGGCCGCGGTCCCCGAGGTGCAGGCTGACCGCGATCGCCGGCACGCCGAGGAACGCGCCCTCGACCGCCGCGGCCACGGTGCCCGAGTAGATGACGTTGATGCCGACGTTGGCGCCGGCGTTCATGCCGCTCACCACGAGGTCCGGGCGCGCGCCCGCGCCGTACCACTCCGGCCACAGCGCGCGCATGCCGAGCTTCACGCAGTCGGCCGGCCGGCCCTCGACCGCCACGCCGCGCATGCGCGCGTTCACCTCGACCTCGCGCACCATGAGCGGATGGTGGAAGGTGATGCCGTGGCTCGAGGCGCTCTGCACGTCGGCGGGCGCGACCACGCGGATCTCGCCCAGGCCCTGCAATGCGTCGAAGAGCGCTGCGATGCCGGGGGCGGTGATGCCGTCGTCGTTGGTGAGGAGGATGCGCATGGGGTGGTTCAGGCCTCGTTCGGTTCCAGCACGTAGGAGCGGCCGCCCCAGCGGATGGGGACGCGGTTGCGCAGGTCGCGCGCGCCGGCGAGGAGGATG
Organism: uncultured Chitinophaga sp.; assembly: GCA_964440815.1. Taxonomy (GTDB): domain Bacteria; phylum Planctomycetota; class Phycisphaerae; order Phycisphaerales; family SM1A02; genus UBA966. The sequence goes on along the minus strand of CAYTYU010000099.1, from coordinate 5,877 downwards.
CGCGCGACGGCGACCGTCGCCACCGGGAAGAGGACGCTCGCCCACACCGGGAAGCGGCCGAGCCGGTAGGCGGTGGCGACCACGGCCAGGCGCAGCACGGCCGCGGCGGCGGCCACCACGATGGCGAGCTTCGCCAGGAGCATCGCGCCGTCGTCCACCGAGGCGTCCGGGGCCAGCACGGCGGCGAGCGCCAGCGCGAGCGACCCCGTGCGCACCACGGGCAGCAACATGCCGATGGCCGCGATCTGCCACGCCTGCTCCGCGAGGCGACGCGGGTTGCGCGTGCACGACTCGATGAAGATCCGCTTCCATCCCTCGCGGAAGGCCGGCCACGCGTCGTACATGGCCACGGCCAGCATGCCGTCGGCGATCGCCGAGTCCTGCCGCATCCTCATGCGGCGCATCCCGCGCGCGAACGCCAGGTCCTCGAGCAGGTCGTCCTTCACCGCGGCATGCCCGCCGAAGGCGTCGTAGGCGCTCCGCTCGAACAGCATGAACTGCCCGTTGGCGAAGGGACGGCGGCCGAGCACGCCGTCGATCCGCCGCATCGGGAAGAGCTTGAGCATCACGATCGCGGTCACCGGCTGCACCACCTGCTCGAACCACCGCTCCTGGCGCGGCGAGCTCCAGAGGCTGAGCATGTCGAGCCGGCGCGCGCGCATCATGCCGACGGCGGCGCGCACGAGCTGCGGGTCGAAGCGCGTGTCGGCGTCGGCGAAGAGCACCAGCTCGCCCGTGGCGCGCGCGGCGCCGACGCGCGCGGCGTTGCACTTGCCCGCCCAGTCGGGGGGGCAGTCGCGGTTGACCACGATGCGCAGGCGCGGGTCGGCCGCGGCGATCGGGGCCAGCGCCGCCTCGGTGCCGTCGGAGCAGCGGTCGAGCACGAACACCACCTCGAGGTCTGGCCAGTCGGACGCCAGGATGCTGCGGGCGCAGCCGGCGGCGGCGCGTTCCTCGTCGTGCGCGGGCACCACCACCGAGACGCGCGGGAACGACGCAGGCGGCGTCGACAGGCCGTCGCGCACCACGGGGCTTCGGCGCCATTCCTTCCAAGCGCGCACGCCGAAGAGCGGCCACGCCACGCACTCGGCCACGGACGCGGCCGAAAGCACGAGCGCCAGGACGATCACGGTGTGCATCTGCACGCGGGGCGCGCAAGGCTACCCCGCCGCGGATGGCCGCGACGCGACTAGGATCCGCGCGCTTGGGCGTCTACACACGGCTCCTCGTCCGCCGCTACCTCACCACGCGGATCATCCCGCTGATCGCGGTGGGCGCGGTGGCGCTGTGCGTGGCGCTCGTGGTGATCGTGGTCAGCGTGATGAGCGGGTTCCTGGAGAACCTGCGCAACTCGGGACGCACGCTCATGGGCGACGTGGTGGTGAGCCGCCCCGTGCAGGGCATCCCCGACTACCAGGAGCTGGTGGCCGACATCGAGAAGCTGCCCGGCGCCGCCGCGGCGTCGCCGCTGGTCGACACCTACGGCCTGGTACGCATGCCCTACCCCGACGGCCCGAACAAGGACGTGGTCACGGCGCAGGTGTGGGCCATCGAGCCCGACAGCTTCGCGAAGGTCACGGAGTTCGACCGCACCATCTGGTGGCGGCCCGCGGACAGCGCCGAGGGCGCGCTGAGGATGGGCTCCGACGACCCGCGCCGCGTGATCGACGACCGCCCGCTGCGCGAGGCGCGCGCCATGCGCGACGAGGCGACCGGCAGGCCCGGCGCGCTGCTCGGCATGCACGTCTCGGTGGTGAACGAGCGCCAGCGCGACGGCACCTACCGCCCGCGCAACCCGCGCTGGTGGATGCCGCAGCACGAGATCGGCGTGACGCTGGTGCCGATCAGCGAGCGCGGCACCGTGTCGCAGTCCAACAGCCGGAACTTCAAGGTCGTCAACGAGGTGATGTCGGGCGTGTTCCAGGTGGACCGAAACCGCGTCTTCATCCCGCTGCGCGAGGGCCAGGAGATGCTGCGCCTCGACGAGGCGCCGATCGTCGACACGACCGCCGAGCCCGGCGCCGACGGCAACTACCCCGTGATCGGCGTCTCTCCCGCGCGTGCCACGCAGGTCCTGGTGCGCGCGAAGGACGGCGTGTCCCCGCAGGAGCTGAAGGCGCAGGTGGCCGGGGCCTACGAGCAGTTCTGGAAGCGCCGCAGCTCGACCGGCGACGCGCGCACCAAGCCGCCGCCGCCCGAGAGCGTCTCGGTGCTGACCTGGGAGGAGCGCCTGCGCGACCTGATCGCGCCGGTCGAGAAGGAGCGCCAGATGATGCGCATCCTCTTCTCGATCACCTACCTGGTGTGCGCGGGGCTCATCCTCTCGATCTTCTGGTCGATCGTCAGCGAGAAGACGCGCGACATCGGCATCCTGCGCGCGATCGGCGCGAGCCGCATGGGCGTGCTGTGGATCTTCCTCCGCTACGGCCTGGTGATCGGGATCGCCGGCTCGGCGGTCGGCACGCTCCTCGCCTGGGCGGTGATCAGCAACATCAACGACATCCACCTGGCGCTCGGCGAGGACGCGCCCGCGTGGCTGTGGGCGTCGTTCTTCCTGCTGGCGGCCGGCGCCCTCGGCGGCACGGTGCGCGCGGTGGCCCGCGGCCGTGCGCTCGGCATGCTGCTGTGGAGCGTGGCCACGATGGCGCTGGCCGCGATCGGCACGGGGCTCATGCTCCACCGCGGCTTCCTGATCTGGGACCCGGCCGTCTACTACTTCGCCACCATCCCCAGCCAGATGGACTGGCAGAACGCATGGATGACCTGCGTCGGCGCGATCGTGTTCAGCGTGCTGGGCGCCGCGGTGCCCGCCGCGCGCGCCGCCGACATCGACCCGGTGCGGGCCCTGCGCTACGAGTGAAACGATGAACGTCCACGCCCACCAGCCCACCCGCGTGCCCGGCGCAGAGGACGGTGCCACGCTTCCGATCCTGGAGGCGGAGTCGGTCGAGCGCACCTACCGCATGGGCCGCGTCGCGGTGCAGGTCCTCAAGGGCGCTTCGATCACGGTGCGCCCCGGCGAGTGGGTGGCGATCCTCGGCTCGAGCGGCAGCGGCAAGAGCACCCTGCTGCACCTGCTCGGCGGCCTCGACCGCCCGGACGCGGGCGTGGTGCGCTTCCGCGGCAGCTCCGTGAGCCAGTTCTCGAGCGGCGCGCTCGACCGCTTCCGCAACGAGCACGTCGGCTTCGTGTTCCAGTTCTATCACCTGCTTCCCGAGCTGAACGTCCTGGAGAACACCATGCTGCCGGCGACGGTGGGCGTCGGACGGCTGGAATGGTCGGCGCGCAAGCAGGAGATCCGCGAGCGCGCGCGCGCCCTGCTCGACCGCTTCGGGCTCTCGCACCGCGTGCGCCACCGGCCGGCGGAGCTCTCGGGCGGCGAGCGCCAGCGCGTGGCCATCGCGCGCGCCCTGATGCGCCGGCCCGAGGTGCTGCTTGCCGACGAGCCCACCGGCAACCTCGACGCCAAGACCGGAGGCTCGATCCTCGACATGATCGCCGAGCAGCACCGCAACGGCCTCAGCGTCGTCATGGTGACCCACGACCAGTGGATCGCCTCGCGCGCCGACCGCGTGGTGCACCTCGTGGACGGCCGGGTGGCCGACCGCGGGGACGACCACGCGACGCATCCGGCATAGACTTCCCGACCCATGGCCGGCGGCAGGCAATTCCCACTCGGACGGTTGCGCGGACGGGCAGCCGGCGCGCGGCTCGCGATCGCGGCCACCGCCGCGGGAGCGATCGCCGGCGCGGCGGGCATGGGCTGCACGCGCGACCCCTACGACGACCTGGTGTGGTACTACCGCCCGCAGGAGGGCTCGATCATCGTGCCCCGCGAGCAGTACGGGCCGCGCCAGCTGGCGATGTTCCACGGCTCGGACGGCGCGCCGCTCGACTGGAACGCCCTCTGGAACGGCATGCGCTGGGCGGACATCGTGATCGTCGGCGAGCAGCACGACGACGCCAACGCCCACCGCGTGCAACTGGCGATCTGGGAGGAGGCCGTCGCGGCCTGGCCCGGGTCGGTGGTGTCGCTGGAGATGCTCGAGCGCAACGAGCAGGAGATCGTCGACGAGTACCTCTCGGGGACGATCGACCAGGCGACGTTCGTCGAGCGGACCGGCTCGCGCGACTGGGCGGCCAAGGACACGTGGGACGACTTCTACCAGCCGGTCATCGACACGGCCAGGCGCGCGCACGCGCCCGTGATCGCCGCGAACGCGCCGCGCGAGTACGTGAAGCGCGCGCGCACCGAGGGCTATGAGGCGCTCGCGGCGCTGCCCGAGGAGGAGCGCGCGCTGTTCGCGCTGCCCGCGGGCGACGCGCCGGAGACCTACCGCGACCGCTTCCGCGACTTCATGTCCGGCGGCGGCGAGCGCGAAGTCGACGAGGAACGCATGGAGGAGGTGCTGCGCTCGCAGCGGCTCTGGGACTCGACGATGGCCGATTCCATCGTGCGCGCGTGGAAGCAGATGCCCCGGGGCGCCAAGCTGGTGCACCTGGTGGGCCAGTTCCACTCCGAGTACGACGGCGGGCTGGTCAGCGAGATCCGCGCGCGCGCGCCGTGGGCGCGCATCCTCACCGTCACGGTGCAGAAGGGCACGGCCTACGCGCTGCGCGCCGAGGACGCGGGCAAGGCGGACGTCGTGGTCTACGGCACCGCCCCCAGCCCGGTGTGGCGCAACTTCAACGCCGGGCCGATCGTGCCCGAGTCCCCGGCGGCACCGGTGCGCGAGGAAGAGATGCCCACCTGGGGCTTCGCGTACTGACGGGGGCGCGCGCGGTGCGCGGCGCGCGCAGGGCGAATCGCCCGCGGGTCACTTCCCGGTGAGCTTGGCGAGGTCGGCCTGGCTGTCGACGACCTTGAAGAGCTTGTCCATCTTCATCATGGCCATCAGGCTCTTCAGGTCCTTGTTGAGGCCATAGAGCACGGGCTGCGCGCCGACCGCGGCAGCCGCGTTGCGGGCGCCGATGAACATCGACAGGCCCATGGAGCTCATGAAGGAGACGCTCGAGAGGTCCATCACCAGGAACTTGATGGTCTTGAGCTTCAGGTAGGGCGAGATGTCCTCCTGGATGATCGGCGTCTCGCGCTGGCCGATGTTCGGGCCGGCGAACTTGATCTCGACCACCGGGCCGTCCCAGGCGACCTCGACGAGCGGCGTCTTCTTCCTGTTGGGAGGGAGTTCCATGTGGCTCGGTTTATACCACCCGGGAAGGTTCCGCGTTCATTCGCCCCGCATCATGCCGGGCACCAGCAGCCCGCGCAGCTCCATGCGGCCCGGGGCGCCGCGCAGCCACGCGACGGAGCCCTTGCGCATCGAGATCCGGGCCTCGGCACCGGCGCCGCAGAGCTCGGCGACCAGCAGGCCGAGCACCGGCTCGTGACCGACGATCGCCAGGCGCGCGTCCTCGGGCTGCTCGCGCACCAGCGCGGCCACGGTCGCGACGGCGCGCGGGTCGGACGTCTCCAGGAGCTTGGTGCGCGCGGGCTTCGGCCAGCCGGCGTTGGCGCGCAGGATGCGCGCGGTGTCCCACGCGCGGGTCCAGCCGCTGGCGAGCACCAGGTCGACGTCGGGCTTCCACCGGCGCATGCGGCGCGCGAGGCGCTCGAAGTCGCGGGCGCCGTCGCGCGTGAGCGGGCGGAGCGCGTCGTCCGGCCAGCGCTCGGCATCGGGTTCCTCCGCGCGCGCGTGCCGGATGACGAAGAGTTCCATGCGTGCATGGTAGTGTCACGCCATGGTCGAGGGATCGATCGCGATCGAGAACGCGCGCATCGTGACGTGCGTGCCGCCCGCGGGCGGCGGTGCGCTGCGCGGCGAGGCGATGCGCGCGCTGCGCGTCATCGAGCGCGGCCACGTCGTGGTGGAGCGCGGC
>CAYTYU010000098.1:0-9363 GCA_964440815.1 uncultured Chitinophaga sp. | reverse complement strand
GCGGAGGAAGGCCGAGATCGATCAGCGAGCATGCGCGACAGCCGCCTCTTGGGTGGACCTGTTCAGCGCACCCCGGTCAATCGCCTGGAACCGCAGCGCCTGGTCGTTCGAGTCCGCCTGATCGAGGTTCCGAAACAGCGGCTGCCGCTCAAGCAGCGATGCAACCCGCTTCGCCTGCCCGAACAGCCGCGCGACCTCGCGACCCTGCGGCCCCGCGGGCAGACCAGGACACTCGAGCATCCGTTGCAGATGCAGTTCCACGACCGGCCCCATCGATTCCCTGAGCCGCTCGACGCCGGCACGCAGGCGATCCGCTCGATCGTCGACCGCCTGCGCCGAGGCATGCAATGCAGGCGATGCCAGGAGAGAGGCGATCGCAACGAGCGCGCGCACCCTGCAGCTCGGACGCGCGCGGCCATTCATGGAGTGCGCTCCATCTGGCCTTCCGCGGATCGGCCTTCGCGGACAGCGCGGCTCATGACCCACAGACCTCGCGGACGAGGTCTTCCATCTGCGGGGGACTGATCACGGACGATGCGATGCCGGTCGTCGAGACCTCTTCCAGCCGGCGGCGTGATTCGGAAACCCACGCGTTCCGCGCCTCCTCGAACGCTCGCTCGCTCCATGACGGATGCGACCGCGCGAGGTCTGCGATCCTCCCGATCGCCTGCAACGCCTCGCTTCGCGAGGCGTGGAGGCCGTCGCGCAGCAGACGGATGAAGCGGTCGCAGGTCTCGCGGTCACGGACCAGCCCGCCTTCGACGAAGCGGCGTCGGACGACGTCGAACTCCCGCAGCATGCGGTCCCGCTGGGCGACGCGCCGGCGCGTCGATTCCATGCACAGTTCCGCGACGGCGGCACGATCCTGCTCGGGCACCATGGGCTCGATCATGGCCACCAGGGGTTCGAACGAGAAGAAGTCCGCCGCCAGTGCGCCATAGGTCAGCCGCAGCAGCCGGTCGTCGAGCTGCTTCGCGACCTCCGGCGGAAGGGCCGCCCGTGCCAAGGCTGCCAGCTCATGATTCGTCGCTGCCACCTGGGCGGACGCCGCGGCGACGGGCCGGAAGGCGTTCGCGCCGGACCCCCTGCTGGTCTCGCCCGAATTGATCGCCCGCTGGCGCGCCTCGTATGCCCGGTAGCCGGACTTCACCGTGGCATCCATGACGAGGCGACGCTGCTCCGAGACGCGCGGCAGGTGGTCGAGCGCCAGCTTCCTGACGGACGTGGCCGACTCCGGACCGGTCCGCGGATCGGCGGCGGCGTCATGCAGCAGCCGCAGGATGTTCGCCGCCATCGGGGATGCGATGATTGGATCCGGCACGAATGCGTCCCCGCACCGGGCGAGCATGACCCGCTCGGCCATCTCGCCCCGCACCGCCTCGTCGACGTCCGAGGACGCAAGCGCGTCGTGCAGGGACGTGCGCTCACGCTCGAAGAGCCGCGCGACGAGCTCGTCCCGGCGCTTCACCAGGTCCTTGAGCATCCGAGCCCGTTCGCCGTAGTCCTTGATTTCGAGCGATCGCGCGGCGTACTCGGATGCCGGCTGCCGGAGCGGGCCGAGCAGTTCCGTGCCCCACGCCGCATCGGCCGACGCGGTCGACCGCACCCAGCGATCGACGAACCCCGCCTCCTTCGAGGAGCCGCCGCTGATCCAGCCAAGGTACGCCGCATCCTCCTCCGACATCGAGCGCGGCAGGTACAGCTCGACCTGCATGCTCCCGGGAAAGGCCTGAGTCACGTCCTGGCAGTCGGCGACGGGCGCCATCAACAGGAGCGCGAGCGATACGACGATGGCCTTCATGGACGGGATGGACGCGCGTTCCCCCGGCGCGTGAGGGCGGCGGGGGCATCGATACGCCTGGATTCTCGGCTTCACCTGCAGGTCGACAGATCCTCGTCCGGTGCCGCGTGCGCGCGGACCAGCGCGGCGGTCGCCTCGTCGCCGTGACGCAGCGCGGCCGCGAGGGCCGCGCACCACGGGCGGACCGGGGCCGCGGCGCCGGTCGCCGCATTGCCGGTCGTGGGCGCTTCGGCAGGAACATCGCGGTAGAGCGCGGGAATCACCGCCGGCTGGCGGGCATCGACGGCGATTTCGAAGGCGGTCATCCCCTTGTAGTCGCGCACCGTGGGAATGTCGCCCGCCGCCACCAGCAGGCGGACGATCCGTGGATTGCCCGTGCGCGCGGCCAGGTGCAGCATCGTCAGGCAGTCGCCCTTGCGCTGCGGCAGCCGGAATCCCAGGCGGGCGTCGTAGTCGGCGAGGTGCGATTCGAGTGCATCGGGCATCCCTGACTCGATGGCAGACATCATCACGATGGCCGTCGTGGCCTGCCTGTCGTCGCGAGTCTGGTCCCAGTGGACGAGCAGGACGCTCACCACCAACAGCACGATCGTGGCAACGATCGCGAGGGGCTCGACCCACGCCCTGCCGGGCCTGTCGATGCGTGCGTCCGGCGATGCGATGGAACCGTCAGCCATGGATCACTGCGCCTCCTGCAGGGCGGCGGTGCGTGCCTTGCGCCGCAGCGCCGCCCAGCGCTGACGGGCGGCGTCCTCGGCGATGCCCAGCACCTCGCCGACCTGCTTCCATCCGAGGCCGCGCATGCGGAGTTCCAGGAGCGCGCGTTCATCGTCGGTGAGCCCGAGCACCAGCCGCACCGCCGCGTCGCGCGACGCCACCACGGCGTCCGGGGCGGGATCGGCGTCCTCGTGCCGGCCCGATTCGTCGCGCAGGCGCCGCATCACGGCGCGGCGGACGCCCTTGCGGCGGAATCGATCGATGAGCAGGTGGCGGACGATGGTCTCGACCAGTCCCCAGAAGTTGCGCGTGCCCATCCGTTCGTGGCCGCCTTCGGTGGCGATGAGCACGCGCCGGACCGCGGAGGACATCAGCTCGCTGGTGCGCATCGACCAGTCGGAATCCTGCCGCCGCAGCGAGCGGATGCGCCGGGCGATCGCAGGGATCGCGTCGGACAGCTGCTCATGCGCCGGGCGTTCGCCCGCCGCGTCGGCGGGCGCGGGCCTGGGTTCGCGTCGGCTGGGCAACGTCGTCAGAAGAGGAGGCGAGAGATCGCACCGAACGCAAGGAAGAGTACGCCGACGCCCGCGCCGACCGCCCACGACACCACGCGCTCCCGCGACCACTCGGCCCGCAGCAGACGATCGGCGAGCCCGAGGGCGGTTCCCGGGCGCTCGCGGCACTCCCACCCCACCTGCACCATCCTGCCCCGCCACCCGGGCGCGTGGTCGGCGCCCGGCCCCGGCCCGCGCGGCACGTGGCCGAGCATCAGCCACTGCAGCAGCGCGCCGGCCCGGGCCACGTCGACGGCGGCCCGCTCGGGCGTGATCGGCTGCGCGAGCCCGTAGTCGACGAGGCGGAGCCGGCCGAGCGAGTCGAGGATGACGTTCGCCGGCGAGAGGTCGCCGTGCGCGAGTCCGGCGCGGTGCAGTTCCGCAATCGCGTCGCAGAGCTCGCCCATCGCCGAGATCGCCCGCGGCAGCGGCATTCGCTCCTCGGCGGCGGCCATCGCCACGAGCGACCGGCCGCGGATCCGCTCGAACACGACGTAGCCCATGCCCCCGCCGACCGACCCGTGCGCCCGCACCTCGATGCCGCATGGATGGGTGATCGCGGAGGCTCGACGCGACTCCTCGGCCCATGGCTCCTCGCCGGCCCCGCCGCGCACGAACTTGACGACCACGTCGCTCCGGCCGCCACCGTGGTCGGCCATCATGCGGTCGAGGCCCTCCGCGATCACCCCGAACGCGCCGCGGGCGATGACGTCGCCGACGATGAACCGCGGGGCACCGTCGGGCATGGGCTCGCCGACCGCCGCAGGCAGCGGGCCGGCGTCGTCGTCGGAGCCGAGGAGGTCGAGCGCGAGGGCCGCCTCGCGCAGGAGCCGCGCCCATGCGGGATGGATGGACGAGAGGCGCTGCAGCACGTGGTCGCGGTCGGTGCGGGCGGCATGCACCACCTGGTGCGCCACCTCGCGCGCCGCGTCGGGGTCGGTTGCGGGGTCGACCAGCCCCACGTAGCGGGCGATGGTCGGCACCAGCTCGTACAGCTCGCCGCACCGGACGGCATCCGAGCGCACGAGCGCCGCAAGCGCGGCGTCGCCGAGCGGGGCCGGCGCCCCGTCGACCACGTCGGCGAAGTCGGGCGGCGACGGGGACTCAGGCACCGAGCCACCTCCCGAGCGCGCGGCTCGCCGCCATGCAGACCGTGGCCCAAGCGACGAACGCACCGAGGCCCACGGCCAGCGGCACGCCCGACCCGAGCACCGCCACCGAGAGTCCGGCCACGACCGCGGTCGCCAGCTGGAGGCGGCGCCGGATCGGAAGCTGTACGGGCGCTCCGGGCGGAAGCCCCTGGGCGGCACGGCGATCCGCCTCGACCCACCGGTCCATCTGACGCGTCACCTGCGTCAGCCGGAAGATGGAGAAGACGCACGCGGCCACTGTGATCGGGCCGATCAGCCGGCTGGGGCGATCGATGTTCCAGTCGCCATTGACCTGCGCGACCACGCCCAGGACGACCAGCGTCGACGTCGGCAGCCGGTCTCCCCAGCGGGTGGAGGCCAGGTTCCAGGTGGGGAGTCGGCGAAGGGCACGGTCGAGCGCCACCGCGGACGCCAGCCACGGAAGCAGCGCCACGAACACGACCGCGTAGCGCTCGATCTCCAGCTGCATGTCGGAGGGCCGCTGCAGGTGGACGGGATGATCGATGATCCACTTGTTCCGCCCCATCAGCCAGCCCACGGCAAGGAACAGCCAGATCACGACGCTGAGGCCGAACCCGAGCACGAACCACGCCACCCGTCCGCGCAGCTGCCGGGCAAGCGCCTCCCACCGGGCGTCCGAGCGCCGCCGCAGCCGCCGGCACTGCGATTCGCTGGCGCCGCAGCTGGGGCACTGGTCGATCCCCGCAGGGCGCGACGTGCCGCACACCCGGCAGATCGGGGCGTTCGTCGGCATCAAGCCGGCCACTGCAGCGGATGCATCGGCCATCGGGAGCGCGAAGTGTGCCACGGGATGCAAGGACGCAGGAGGGAGGGCGGCGTGAGGGGCGGAGGAGGCGGAAGATCCTGGGTTCCGCGTGGAGGCGGGCGGGAGCGTTCCATGGCCCCCGGGGCGATCACGCCACACGCACCTGGAATCGGACGCCGAGGGCGTTCGCAACGCGGAATACCGTCCCGATCCTTGGGTTCGCGCGCGCGGAACGGAGGTGCTTGCCGCAGGAGGACGGACTCCGCTAGCGGTAGACGTCGCGCCGGTGTCCGATCCTGATGACGTCGACGACCAGCAGACTGTCGAGCACCTCGTAGATGACGCGATGGTTCCCGACCCGGATCCGATAGGTGCTGTCGCTCGTGGCGAGCTTCACGGACCCCACCGGACGGGGATTGCTCCCCAGCCGCTCCATGGCCGCGACCAGCCGCGCCCGATCGTCCTTTGAGTCGACTGCGCCCAGCTCCTTTCGCGCCGAGCGCGTCAGCCTCACCTCATAGCTTGCCACGACGCCGCAGCTCCTTGACCACGGACTCGAGGGAGTGCCTCGGCTCGCTGCGGCGCTTGCGGGCAATGGCAAGATCGGCCAGGTCCTCCTTCAGGGCCCGACGGACCATCTCATTCACGACCTCGGAGAGGTTTCGGTCGCTGGCGGCGGAGTGCAGCCGCAGCGCGCGGTGCACGGCGGGATCGAAGTAGACGGTCGAGCGACGGGTGGCAGCCATGCACACAGGATAGCCCTTGACGTCAAAGCGCCAAAACGCTCATGATCTTCTTCCAAATTCCCCGGAGCCGACGAATCCGGGTTCTAAATCGCGCCGTCGCACGGTGACTCGACCGCCATTCGACGCCGGTTCGATCGTGGACCCCCAACCCTCGCCGCTACGCATCCGCCCACGTCGGGCCCCAGGAGGTGCCGACCTCGAGCGGGACGCGCAGGGCCATGGCCGCGGCCATCTCCCGGCGGACGAACGCGTCGAGGGCGGCCGCGCGCGGCTCGGCCACCTCGAAGACCAGCTCGTCGTGGATCTGGAGCAGCATGCGTGCGCCCGGGACGGCGGCCGGGAGGCCGGCGTGGATGCGCAGCATGGCGAGCTTGATGAGGTCGGCCGCGCTGCCCTGCACCACGGTGTTGATGGCGATGCGCTCGCCGAGGGCGCGCTCGGCCGGGTTGCGGCTCTGGACCTGCGGCACGGCGCGCCGGCGGCCGAGGATGGTGGCCACGAAGCCGTGGTCGCGCGCGTCCTGCACGCACTTGGCAAGGAAGGCGTCGATCCCCGAGAAGCGGCGCTTGTAGTCCTCGATGATGCGGCGGGCGCGCTCGTTGCTGGTGCCGCCTCCGAGCCGGCGGGCGAGGCCCCAGGGCGTGATGCCGTAGACGATGCCGAAGTTCACCATCTTCGCGGCGCTGCGCTGCTCGTCGGTGACCTCGGCCACGGGCACGCCGCAGACCTCGGCCGCCACGGCCCGGTGGATGTCGGTGCCGGATTCGAACGCCGCGATCAGGTTGGGGTCCTGCGAGAGGTGCGCCAGGACGCGCAGCTCGATCTGCGAGTAGTCGGCGGAGAGGAGCACGCTTCCGGGATCGGCGACGAACGCCCGGCGGATGGCACGGCCCACCTCGGTGCGGATGGGGATGTTCTGCAGGTTCGGGTCGCTTGAACTGAGCCGCCCCGTGGCGGTGACGGCCTGGTGGAAGCTCGCGTGGATGCGGCCCGTGGCCGGGTCGATGGCCTCGCGCAGCGCGACGAGGTACGTGCCGACCAGCTTCGAGAGCTGGCGGTACTCCAGGATCTTCGACGGGATGGGCGAGTCGACGTCTGGGTCCTGCGCTAGTCGCTCGAGCACCTCGACGTCGGTCGACGCGCCGGTCTTCGTGCGCTTCACCACCTTGAGCCCGAGGCCCGGGCGCGCGGCGTCGGGCGCGTTGAAGAGCGCCTCGGCAAGCTGCTTCGGGCTGTCGACGTTGAAGGGGTGCGGGGCCGCAGTCTCGATCTCGGCCTTCAGCGACTCGATGCGCGACTCGAGGGCCCGCCGCTGGCGCTCGAGCTCGTCCGGGTCGACGCGTATGCCGTTGAACTCGAGCTCCGCCAGGACCTCGACGAGCGGCACCTCGGTCTTTCGGTAGAGCTCGCCGAGGCCGAGGTCGTCGACCTGGCGCTCGAGGGCCTGGGAGAGGCGAAGCGCGACGTCGGCATCCTCGGCCGCGTAGGGCGCGGCGAGCGAGAGCGGCGCCTCGTCGAAGCGCCGCTGGTGGCGGCCGGAGCCGATCAGGTCGGTGATCGGGATGCAGCGGTGGCCGAGCACCGCCTCCGCGAGCGCGTCCATGCGGTGCGTGCTGCGCGTGGCGTCCGCCACGTAGCTGGCGACCATGCTGTCGCCCGCGAGCCCGCGCACGCGGACGCCCGCGGCGCGCAGCGCGACGAGGTCGAACTTCGCGTTGTGGGCGGTCTTGCGGATCGCGGCATCCTCGAGGAGCGGCCCGACCCGCGCCAGCACGGCGGCCTCGTCGAGGTGCGCGGCAGGCTCCGGCGAGCGAATCGGCACGTAGACCCCCGTGCCCGCCTCGAACGACAGGCTGATGCCGCAGAGCTTCGCGGACACCGGGCTGAGGGAGGTGGTCTCGCAGTCGAAGGCGAGCATGGCGCCCGCAGCGCATGCCCGGCGCGCGGCGGCCACGACGGCATCGAGCTCGGCCGCGGTGGCGATCATCCGGTAGTCGCCGCGCGCGAAAGCCTGCATGGCCGGGCCGTCCGCCGCGGGGCCGTCGGAGGATGACTCCGGCGGCGGGTTGAAGAGCCCGAATTCCTCCGGGGCGTCGGCCTTCGGCGCCGGTGGCTTCGAGGCGGCCGTCGCGGTGCGCGCCGGGGCGGCGGGCGATGCCGCCCCGCCCTTCGCAGGCGCATGCGCCCCGAGCCAGGCACGCATGTCCTGCTGGTGGCGGTTGAAGCCGAGGCGGTGCAGTTCCTCGAGCACCTCCGCCGCCTGCGCGCGCGCGGGATCCACGCGCGAGGCCTCGAAGTCGAACGGGACGTCGACGTCGTCCTTCAGGACGACGAGCGAGCGCGAGAGCGGCAGCACGTCCCTCTGCGCGGCGATCGCCTCGCCGGTCTTCCCCTTCACCTTGTCGAGGTTCGCAAGCAGCGCGTCGAGCGAGCCGTGCTCGCCGATCAGCTTGGCGGCGGTCTTGATGCCGATCCCGCGCACGCCGGGCACGTTGTCGACCGGGTCGCCCATGAGGGCGAGCATGTCGACCACCTGGTCGGGCCGGACGCCCTTCGACTCGAAGAGCTGCTCGACGCCGAGCACCGTGTCGGTCTGCGGGTCGAAGAGGTGCACCATCGGCTCGACAAGCTGGCCGAGGTCCTTGTCGCGGCTCACGATGCGCACTTCAACCTCGGGATGCTCGCGCCGCACCCGGCGCACCACGGTGGCGATGGTGTCGTCGGCCTCCACGCCCTCGACGGCGAGCACGGGAATCCCCATCTGGCCCATGAGCGACACGCAGCGGTCCACCTGCGGGTCCATGTCCTCGGGCGGAGGCTTGCGGTTGGCCTTGTAGGCGGGGTAGATCCGGGAGCGGAAGGTGCCCTGGTCGCCGGAGGCGTCGATCACCACCGCGAGGTAGTCGGGCCGGTCCTGCCGCAGCACCTTGAGCAGCATGCCCAGGAACCCGAAGGTCATGTTGGTGGGCTCGTCGGTGACCGGGCTCTTCATGCCCGGCCGGATGGCGTGGTACGCGCGGAAGAACTGCGCGTGCCCGTCGACGAGGTAGAGCGTGGGCATCCGTCAGTCCGGCCCGTGCAGGCGCTCGAGGTGCGCGAGCGCGGCGGGACCCGGCGCGGCACCACGGCGGGCCATCACGGTGCGCGCGAGGTCGAGGAACTTGCGCAGGATGAAGCGGCGCTCGCCGTCGTCGGTGACCCATGCGAACGGGGCCACCGCGCCCGCCACCGGCGTCGAGGCGGCCCACATGGCGCCGGTGCCGATCGACGATCCGGTCATGATGCGCGTGCCGATGGCGAGCTTCGCGTGGTCGCCGACGAGGCAGCCCATGAACTGCCGTCCGCTGCGCTCGAGCGGGCCGTCGGGGCGCAGGCGCATGACCACCTCGCCGTAGGTGTTCAGGAGGTTGGAATTCACCGTGCCCGCGCCGAGATTGACCCACTCGCCGAGGAGCGCGTCGCCGAGATGGCCGTCGTGCGCCTTGTTGGTGCAGCCCTGGAACGTCACCGAGCCCACCTCGCCCGCCACGCGGCACTGCGGGCCGATGGCGGCGCGCGGCTTGACGAGCGTGCCTTCCGACACCACGGACTTCGCCCCGATGAACGCCGGTCCGTTGACCACCGCATG
>CAYTYU010000097.1:0-9459 GCA_964440815.1 uncultured Chitinophaga sp. | reverse complement strand
AGATCGCGGAGGCTTCCGCGGCATGGTCTGCGGCCGGATCGCGCGCGCGGGCGGCGCGCACCGCACGGTCGCGCGCGTTGTCGTCGGGGCGATGCCGCTCGTGCGCGGCGCGCGCTTCCGCCGCGCCGGCCTCGTCGCCGAGCGCCTCCATCGCCTGCATGCGCACGTACCAGGTCTGGAAGCGCTGCGAATCCTCGCCGAGCGCGCGGTCGGTCAGGCGAACGGCCTCGTGCAGCAGCGATTCGCGCCGAGGTGCGTCGGCCGGCTCCCGCAGCGTGCGCGCGAGCTCCATGCACGCCGTCGCCCACTCGACGAGGAGCCGGTCGTCGCGGCCGAAGTCGTAGCCTCGCGCGTGCGCGCCGGGGAACGCGGTCTCGGAGACGGCGCGGAATCCATCGATCGCGCGCTCGTACGCACCCTGCTGGACATCGACCACCGCGCTCCAGTACGCCACGACCCACGGCAGCTCGCCCGGGTGGCGCGAGGCGGCCTCGCGCAGGAACGCCGCCGCGTCCGGGATGCGCCCCTCGCGCAGGGCCACGCGCGCGCGGCCGACCAGGCCCTCGACGCGGCCGAGCGCCGCGGTGCGCTCGAAGGCCTCGTCGGCGAGCGACCACTGCCCGCGCCCGCCCGCGCGGTCGGCGACGCGGAAGCGCGCGATTCCCGCGTCGTACCAGCGCTCCCACTCCGGCGGTCCTGCGGTCGGGGCCGGGGCCTCGCCCGGGGTTCCGCCGCCGGCCGGTGCCGCCGGCGCACCGCCGAACGCCACGCGATCGGTGGCAAGCGTCATCACCGGCAGGTCGTTCACCGCGTCGTCGCCCTGCACGTACCGCAGGTACGTCGTGTCGAACTTGCGGTAGCGCACCGACGCCTCCACCGTCACCGGGCCATCGACACCCTCCGGCACCTCGAAGGCAAACCGGGTGAGGTCCGCCGCGCCGGGCGGGACCTGGTGGTTGTAGAGCGGGACGAAGATGTCCTGCGGGTTGCGGCGGTCGATCCGGCGGCCCTCGCGGTCGAGCATGTAGACGTTGAGGAACTTGCTCCACGGGTCGACCGCGTTCCCCTCGCCCATCCCGCCCGAGCGGCCGATCACGCGGTCCCCGGCGCGGATGGTGACGTCGATCCAGGTCTCGTTGCTGTCGGCGGTGCCCTGCGTGAACTCGTGGCCGATGGCGCCGAGCGTGCGCACGTTCATCTCGAGCAGGTAGCGGCGCCCGGGGACGAGCGCCGGGCCGGTGTCGCCGAGCGGCGCGGTGCTCGCGCCGTCGGCGCGCCCGTCCTCGCGCAGCGCGAAGATGTCCAGCCGCAGCACGTCGCGGTTGAATGCCTCGGTGGCGGCGCGCGCCTCCGCCGCATGGGGCAGGCCGGCCATCGCCGGCATCGCGGTGTTGCCGCCCGGGAAGAGGTGGCTGCGCAGCAGCAGGCTGCCGTCGGCGCCCCGCGGCTTGGCGCCGGGATCGGCGCTCGCCACCAGCGGCATGTGGCAGCCGTTGCAGTCCGTCGCCGCCTCCGCCGGCCAGTGCCAGCCCTGGATGCCGTGCCCGCTGCGGCCGCTCAGCCGCCAGCTGTCGTAGTGGTTCTGGCCCGGCAGCCAGCGGTAGTCGTTCACCTCCTCGGGCAGGAACACCTTGTGGCACGTCGAGCAGAACTCGGCGCCGAGGTGCACCTCGGGCTTCAGGTAGGTGCGCTTGTGGAACGCCGGCTTCGCGAAGACGAGCTGCCGGTTCACCCACTGGAGGAACGGCGACTCGCTGAAGGTGAACGGGTACTGCGGGCTCTCCTCGATCACGAAGTCCGCGTTGCCGCGGGTCGAGCCGACCGCCACCACCGAGTGGCACGACGTGCACGTGATGCTCGCGGCACCCATCGGGTCCTTCGAGACGTCGTACCCGGGGTCGTCGAACCGCGGATCCTCGAACGCACCCGTGAAGAACGGCACCGGGTCGTGGCAGCCCGCGCAGAAGCGGGCGTCCTTCACCGAGCCCTCGCGCTCGAACGCCTGCCGGCGCGTCTCGCGCACGCTGAAGGCGTAGAGCGGGTTGTTGAAGCTGCTGGCGGCATGCACGCTGTGCGCCCACGAGCGGTAGGCATCCGCGTGGCATGACGTGCAGTAGCCGTTCATCGACAGGCTGCGCTCGGGGATGAACGCCCCGTTCGCCGTGCGCGCGAGGCTCGGCTCGAAGTACGCCGCGCCGTCGCGCGGGCCCGGCCGCGGGCGCGAGGCGTCCCAGCGCTGCCAGAGGTCGAAGCCCGCCACCAGGGCGAGCGATGCCGCCACCACCGATGCGCCCGTGCGCCAGCGGATGCGGCGGCCGGCGAGCCGGTGGAGCACGAACGCCCAGACCGCCACCAGCGGCGCGCCCACGTGCATCCAGTAGGCCGCTGACCTGCCGCGGATCCCGAGGAAGTCGCGAAGCCCGCGCCCGACGTCGCCGTCGATCAGCAGGATGCCGGTGGCGAGCGTCACGATCGCCGCGGCGAACGTGACGATTCCCATGCGCACGGCACGGCGGTTGGGGTGGTGCGCGGCGCGGCGCCAGTGCCAGACCCCGAAGGCGACCGTCGGCACCACGATGAGGATCCCCAGCACCAGGTGCGCCAGGAACATCGCCAGGTAGAACTGGCTCTCCCGCGAGGCACCGCCCAGCCAGCCGAGGAACGTGACCGCGCCGAGGTAGATGGAATTGAAGGAGAGCAGCCCGAACAGGGCGAGCGTCACCAGGAGCAGCCGCGACATGCGCCGCGTGACCACGCCGCCGACGGCCTTGCGTCCGGACTGCTCCACGACCCCGAGTCTAGTTCTGCGCGCCGGCCCGCCTCACTGCCCGCCGGCCCAGCGGGTGTTGAAGCGCCGATGCAGGGCGTCGCGTGCAGGGTTCCCGCGGGAACCTTCCCGCAGCGGCATGGGGTCCAGAATCGCCCCGTCCCGCGTCAGGAGGTCCATGTCCTTGCACCAGCCGTCGACCTCGAGCACCCAAGCCCGGTGCGTGCCGGCCGGCGGCGCCGGTGCCAACGAGGCGTCGAAGCGCAGCCGGATCTCCTCGCCCGCGCCGAACACGGCCACGGCGTCATCGGTGGCGGCGACCAGCGGGGTGCATGGCCCGAAGGCCGTGTAGGTGCCCGGCTGGACGCGGCAGTCCCCGAGCGGCGCGCGTCGGGCGTAGTCGTAGTCGGGACGGCGCTGCGGGTGCGCGGTGCGTCGTGGGAACCCCGCGTCGGCGAGCTCGGCGGAGGCGAGCGGCAGCTCGATGCGCCGCGCGCCGGGGCACGGCTCGAACCAGGCGAGGCGGACGCGGTCGACGTAGAGCTCGACCGACGTGCGCAGCCGCAGCGCACGGCACCCGGCCGGCAGCGCCGAGGCCGGCACCGGGAAGACGGCGGTGCGCGGCATGCCCGCCGGGTAACCGTAGTCGGCGACGACCGTGACCCACGCCCCCGTGGCCGGGTCGAGCGCCTCGAGCGCGGGAACCATCGGGAGCGCGTCCGCCTGCCACATCGCGAAGCCGGTCGACGAGTACGGGTACTCGACCCATCCATCGACCACGAGCGCGGGCGCACCCGGGCCCTCGGCGACCGGCATGTCGAACGCGAGCTCCAGGCTCGCCTCCTCCGCCAGGCGCCCGATGAACCGCCGGTGCGCCGGGCCGAGGTCGGCCGCACGCCCGTCGCGCACGATGACGGCATCGGTGGCGTCGGACGCCGGCGCGGCGGCGCGACGCACCGAGGCGCGCGCAGGATCGGCCGCACGGCGGAAGTAACGCGGCTCGCCGGTGGGCGCCGGGCCGGCGATCCCCATGCGTTCGTCGAGCACCATCTCCCAGCCATCCGGGACGTCGATCGCCGCGAGCCGCGCGGCATCGAGGTAGCACGCCTCCTCCATCGGCTCGCCGAGCCGCACCTCGTACGCGCCGTCGCGCGGTGCGAGGGCCGCACCGTGGCCGAGCAGCACGCGCTCCCACGGCCGGGGCGGTGCGTAGGCGGGCACCGGCCCGCCGCCCGGGCCGCGTTCGACCGCGGCGAGGTAGCCGAGACCACCCACGCCCAGGCAGTCCGTGACGAAGGCATGCCGCGTCCCGTCCCACGCGAAGATCACGGGGCAGCTCGAGATCTGCCGCTGCACTTCGGTGATGGTGCGTTGGCCGGGGCCGATCGATGGCTCGGTCTGAAGCACCGCGTCGGGCCACGCCACGCGCACGAACGATGCCGCGGGCGAGGCGCCGAGGCCGACCAGCACCGGTTCGAGCGCCTGCGGCCCCGCGGAGCGCCACGGCAACGCGTCCGCCGCGACCCACTCGCCGCCGACGCGGGCGTCGACCGAGGTGCCGATGCCGCTCGCGTTCGAGCGCATCTGCTGCGACGGATCGTCGCGGCCGCGAAGCCACAGCGCCGCCATCGGCCAGCGTCCGGGACCCGGCGCCATCCAGCGGGGCGGCTCGCCCGCCGCGGCGGCAGGCGCCACCAGCACCAGGCCGCGCGCATCCACGATGCACGGCTCCGCGCCCGCGGGGACGTCGGCCACGCGGTCGACGGGCTGCCCGTGCGCGTCGAGCAGCGAGATCGAATCCGCGTGGCGCACCACGATGTTCGCATGGCCGCTGCCGGCGACGTCCGCGACGAAGAGCGCGCTGGCCGCCGGCACCATCACCGTCGACGCGCGCTGCCACCCGTCGCGCGACGCGCGCCAGGTCTCGGCCGTGGTCCGCGCGCCCGCGGCCCCGCCGGTCAACGTCGCGAGCACCGGCATCCCGTCGATCCCGTCGCGGAACGCGACCACCTCGGCCGGCCGAGAGGCCTCGAACGCGGCGAACGCATCATGCCGCGCCCACGCCCACAGGCGGTCGTTCGTCCACACCTGCGCCGCACCGTCGTCGTGCCAGAGGACCAGGTCGAGGTCGCCGTCGCCGTCGAGGTCCGCCGCGGTCGCACGCGCACCCGCGATGGCGCCCGCCAGCGGCCGGCGCTCCCACGCCACCGGCTCGGTTTCCGAGGGCCGTCCGAGGTTCCAGAGGATTCCCGTGTCGACGTCGCCGGTGAAGACGAAGTCGAGGTCGCCGTCGTGGTCGAGGTCCGCCATCAGCGAGAGGTGGTCCTCGGGCTCGAGGCCGCCTGCGAACCGGTGCTCCGTCCAGCGGCCATCGGCCTCCTGGCGGACCCACGAGGCATGCAGACCGGTGGCGATGGTCAGGTGCCGCGCCGGCGACGAGCTGAACGCCACGTCCACGCGGCCGTCGTCGTCGAGGTCGCCCCAGAAGGCGCGACCGCGGCGCAGCTGGTCCACGGTGCCCGGGTCCATCGTCCAGCGCCCGCCCGGGCCGGACCGGACGATGCGCCGCTCCACCACGCCCTCGGCGCGCCAGAGGAGCGTGGCCACGAAGTCGAGGGTGCCGTCGCCGTTCAGGTCCGCGGCCGGCTGCAGCTCGTCCACCTCGAAGGGTGCGGCGGCAACGCCGTCGACCGGCATCGCGCTCGCCGCGGCGAACGGCGCACCGGACGGTCGCGGCGCCGGGGCGGGCGTCGCGGGGGCAATCACCACCGCCTCTCCCAGTGCGCCCATGCGCGTGTACTTGAACTCCGCCAGGCGGCTGCGCGGGTTGCCGGACTGGCGCCGGAACTCCTCCAGCGCCGTCGCCGCCTCGTCCTCGCGACCCTGACGTCCCAGCACGCGGCTCAGCCCGAGCCAGGCGCTGCGCAGGTACGGGTCAAGCTCCGCCGCGCGGCGGTAGAGGTCGCGCGCCGCATCGAGCTCGCCCTGCAGCTCGCAGCACTGGCCGGCGTAGAACGCCGCGTGCGGGTCCTCCGGGTGGCGTGCGGCCGCACGCCGGAAGCGCGGCAGCGCCTTCGCCGGTTCGCCGAGGTAGAGCCACGCGAGTCCCTGGCAGTACTCGGCGCGCGCGTCGTCGGGGTGGTCGCGCAGGATCCCCCCGAGCAACGCGATCGCCCGCGCCTGCGCACCCTCGTCGGAACGGTTGAGCGCCGCAATCGCGCGGTCGAGCCGCACCTCGTACGGCGCCCCGCCCCGGTCGGCGATCGGCGCCAGGATCGCCTCCGCGGCCTCGAACTCGAACATCCCCAGCTGCGCGACGGCCCGCTCGACCGCCTCGGATGCCACACGCGGATCCATGGGCGAGGGCGGCGGGGCGCACCCGGCCGCCAGCAGCAGCGCGGCGGCCGACAGCGCCTCGGCGACGCGCCGGATCAGTGCGGGATCTCCTTCACGGCGTTGCGGTTCCATGCCGGCACGCGGACGACGATCGGGCCGGCACCGTGGATCTCGCACTGGCAGCTGAGGCGGCTGTTGCGGCGGATGCCGGGCGCCTCCTCGACGCGGTCGTCCTCGGCCTCGGTGGCCTCGGTGAGCGAGTCCATGCCCTGCTCCACGTACACGTGGCAGGTGCTGCAGGCGCACACGCCGCCGCAGGCATGCTCGATGTTGATGCCGTGGTCCATCGCCAGCTCGAGCAGCGACTCGTGCTCGCCGCCCATGAGCTTCCACTCGGACTGACCGGTGCCGGTGAGGCCCTCGGGATCCTCCAGGATGAACGTCACCGGGACGACAGGCGGCCCGTGTTCGTGGTCGGAACGCTTGAGGTGCATGGGACGGAAATGGTAGGAAGCGACCCGCCCCGGGAACTCAGCCGAGTTCCTTGCGCAGCCACTCGAAGGACTGGCGGGCCTGGGCCTTCACGTCGCCGTGCGGACCCTCGAACTCCGCCACCCAGAGCGGGTGCACGTCGGCCTCGAGGCACGCGTCGATCTGCTGCGCAAGCGGCAGGTCACCCTCGCCGAGCGCCACCGGCAGCAGCTTCGGGCCGCCCGGGTAGCTCGGCCACGCGTCCGCGTCGGTCGAGTTGCGCTTGAAGTCCTTGACGTGGACGGTCACCGCGAACGGCGCCAGCGACCGGGTCGACTCGACCAGGTCCTGGGGCGCCCACAGCAGGTTGCCGAGGTCGAGCGTGACGCCGAAGTTCGGGTGCTGCACGGACTCCAGCAGCTGCTGCACCCGCCAGGCGGCGGCGAGGAACAGCCCGTGGTTCTCGATGCTGGTGCGCACGCCCGAGGCGGCGCCCGCGGTGGCGATGGCCCGGCACGCCTTGGTCAGCGGCCAGAGGGCGGCCTCCCATGCCTCGTCGGAGCAGTCGTCGCCGGCGCCGCGCCAGGCGGCATCGTGGCGCACGCGGTCGACGCCGATCGACGCCGCGGCGCGCACCTGCGCGATCACCTCCTGCACCGCCGCCTCGTCGGTACCGCCGGCCTCGTCCAGGAGGTCGGCCGCGATCGCGAAGCCCACGATCGCCACGTCCGCCTCGTCGGCCGCGTCGGCCAGCCGGCCGGCCATGGCTTCGTCCAGCTGCGGCCCGAGCGAGCCGCCGGTGGCGATCTCGATCGCATCCGCGCCGCACTCCTTGGCGAGCTTCGGGGTGTCCTCGAGGCGGCACTGCCCGGCCTTGACGAGGCGGTGGAAGCAATAACTTGAGATCGCGAGGTCGGTCACGCGGCGGAGGGTAACAGGGTTCCGCCCCCCCGGGGGCAGGTTCATGCGTCCGCGACGCGAATCTCGACGATTTCCTTCGCCGGTTCCGGCGCGCCCGCGCCG
This sequence comes from uncultured Chitinophaga sp., assembly GCA_964440815.1. Taxonomy (GTDB): domain Bacteria; phylum Planctomycetota; class Phycisphaerae; order Phycisphaerales; family SM1A02; genus UBA966. The sequence goes on along the minus strand of CAYTYU010000097.1, from coordinate 1,862 downwards.
ACCCAGCGGCGGTTGCGAATCGCCTCGTTGCCGAGCTGCCCGCAGGCCGCCATCGCACTGCGCCCCTTGGTGCCGCGGCGCTTGCAGAACTGCCCGTTGGCGATGGCGCGGTCGACGAATTCCCGCACGCGGTCCTCCTCCGGCGCCGGCCACGGCGAGCCGCGGCGCGGGTTGTACGGGATCACGTTGAGCGAGCAGCGCAGCGGCCTGAGCAGCGCGCACACCTCGTCGCAGTGCTCGGGCGCGTCGTTCACCCCCGGGATCAGGACGTACTCCATGCAGATCGCCGCGTTGGGGCGCTTGGGGAACTCGAGGAGCGCCTCCATCAGGTGCGCGATCGGTTCGGCCCGGTTGATCGGCATGATCTCCGAGCGGATCCGGTCGTTCGGGGCGTTCAGGCTCACCGCGAGGTTCAGCCGGTGGAACCCGCGTTCGCGGAGCAGGTCGCCGTAGCGGCGGATGCCCTCCGTGCGGCCCACGGTGCTCACGGTGACGTGCACCGGCGCGATCGCGTAGGCGTTGCGGTCGGTCATCGTGCGGATCGCACCGACCACCGCATCGAGGTTGTCCATGGGCTCGCCCATCCCCATGAACACGATGTTCTTGATCTCGAACCCAGTCGCGCCGGTGGCCGGGTCCTCCACCGCGAACCGAGCCGCATGCAGCTGTGCCACGATCTCGGCCGCGGACAGGCTGCGCATCAGGCCCATCTGCGCGGTCTCGCAGAAGCGGCAGCCCATCGCGCACCCCACCTGGCTCGACACGCAGAGCGTGCGGGTCACCGACCCGTCGCGGTGGCGCATGGGGATGACGACGCTCTCGGTCTCCAGCCCGTCGGGCAGCGCCATCGTGAACTTGGCCGTGGCGCCGTCCACGTGCACGGCCCGCACGGGCCGGCGGCCGTCGTCGACCCAGGCGGGAAGCCCGCCCGCGGGCACCTCGCCCGTGCGGTGGAATCGCCGGTAGGCGGTGCGCACGTCCTGCGGCGCCATGCCGCGGCCACGCGCGGCGGCCTCGAAGGCGGCGAGCGTCATCCCGAGGATGGGGACGGTCGCCTCCACGGGCGCGGCCTCAGACCAGGAGCAGCGTCGGGCTCTCGACGAACTGCTTCAGGCTCTGCAGGTACTTGGCGGCCATCGCCCCGTCGATGACGCGGTGGTCGAGGCTCAGGGTGGCGGCCATCTCCCAGCCCACGCAGAGCTGGTGGTTGCGCACCACGGGCTGCTCGATCGCCGCGCCGCAGGCGAGGATCGCGCTGTTCGGCGGGTTGATGATCGCGGTGAAGTTGTCGACGCCGAACATCCCGAGGTTCGAGATGGTGAACGTGGCGCCGGACATCTCCTCCATGGAGAGGCCCTTGGTGCGGGCCTTCTCGCCGAGCGACCGCACCTCGTTGGAGATCTGGCGCAGGCTCTTCAGGTTCGCGTCGCGCACGACGCCCACCACCAGGCCGCCGCCCTTCTCCTCGGGCAGCGCGATCGCCACGCCCACGTTCACCTGCTGGTGAACGAGGATGCGGTCGCCGGCCCAGCTGGCGTTGAAGAACGCGTTGCGGGCCATCGCCAGCGCGCAGGCTCGGATGATGAAGTCGTTGACGCTCAGCTTGACGTCCATCGACGACAGCTGCTCGTTCAGCTCGCCGCGCAGCTTGTTGAGCGCATCCATGGCGAACTTCATGGTCACCTGGTAGTGCGGGACCTGCTGCTTGCTCTCGACCAGGCGCCGGGCGATCACGCCGCGCATGTTCGACACCGGCACCTCGACGCTCTGCACGCCGGGCACGATGGCGCCGGCGGCGGACGCCGCGGGTGCGGGCGCCGCGGACGGCGCGGCGGCCACCAGTCCCTGCGCGGGCGCGCTGC
>CAYTYU010000096.1:5858-9801 GCA_964440815.1 uncultured Chitinophaga sp. | reverse complement strand
CCTCGTCAACGAGGTGATCGATCGCATCGTCGGCCAGTAACGATGAGTCGCCTCCGGGTCGCTTCCCAAGACGACGCCACGTGCCTTCCGATGAACACGCCGAGCCCATGCCACGCGACCGTGAGGTGCCTCGTGCCGGGCGCGATGCGGCGTGGATCACGCGCGAACTCAGGAACGGATCGCGCGACGCGCTCGCCGAGGCGTACGACCGGTTCGCGGAGGCGATCGTGCGCGACGTGCGGCGACGGACCGGCCGGGACGAGGCATTCGCCCTCGATTGCCTGCAGGAGACCATGGTGAGGCTGGCCGCGAATCCGCCGTCCTGCTCGGCCGATGAGGAGCTCGGCGCCTGGCTTCGGGTCGTGGCGATCCGGGTGGCGCGCACGTCGCTCGTGGCCGAGGCGCGCCGGGTCCGGCGCGAGCGTGCGCACGCGGCCGAGCGGGAGCGGTCGTCGGCGGCCGACGGTGCCGCGGGCGTGCGCCACGCCGCGGAAGACGAGGCCGAGCTGCAGCGCGTGCTGTCCCAGCTCGACGACGACGAGCGCGAGCTGCTGCGGCTGCGGGTGGTGCATGGATGGTCCATCCCCGCGATCGCCCGGTGGATCGCTTCGGAGCCGCGGCGGGTCGAGAGCAGGGTGCGGCGCATGCTCGCGCGGCTGCGCGAAGGGGGGCGCGCGTGACGGACGACGATCCGCGCCATGCCGTGCATGCCAGGCGCGCGCAGGTGCTTGAAGCTGCCGGGCGCGCGCTCGACCGATCGGTCCGGCGTCGCCGTGCGCAGCGTCGGTTCGCTGCCGCTTGCGCCGTGGCGTCGATGGCGGTCGCGGTGCTGGTGGCGTCATGGCCGCGGCCGGCGCCCATGGCCGACTCCGGTCACGGCCGCATCGGCGTCATGATCCTCCGGGGCGGCGAGTCGCGCATCGACTTCACGGTGGTCCGTGGAGGCCACGCCGACACGATCTCGCCGCGCCGCATCGGCGACGACGAGCTCGATGCTGAGCTGCTGTCGGCCCTCGGCGACCGGTTCGGTGCCGTCGGCCTGATCCGCAGCGGACGGGCGATCGCGGTGATCGACATCGCCACCGGCCGGTCCATCGCGCTCGGGCCGCGCGCGGCGGACGAGTGAGGTCGCGGCACGCGCCCCGACCGGCTCAGGGGCGTGCAGCCCCCGTGGTCCGCCTGCTTGTCGCTCCGAACAGTTCGAGCATGTCCGGCGGCGCCACGCTCCGCCAGCGGTCACGGCCCAGGATGCAGACGAGGTCGATCTCCAGGGCGGTGTGCAGGTCGGCGAATTCCGCGTCGAGTCGCGCGTCGAGCCGCTCGGCGGAGCCGGCGATGGCGGCCTCTGGGGGCAACGGAAGCAGTTCCGCCGCGCCGGCGTCCCCGAGCGAGGATCGTGCGATCGCGACCCGGGCGCGACGCTCGTTGCACAGGCGGCTGGCAAGTCGGTAGTTCTCGACGGCACGATCCACCGCGGCACGCTCGTCGTCGGTGCGGGCGGCCGCCGCGGCACGCATGCCCGTCCGGCGCGCGGACCCGTCCTCGCGCCAGTTCCGGAAAACGCCGCGCAGGAGCGCCGACTCGAGCCGGGCGCGCTGCGCCGCGCCGTCGGGTCCATCCTCGGCAGCGGCGAGCATCGCCGCCATCATGGCAACCGTGGCGCGGTCGGCGGCGATTGCGGCGGTCCGTGCCGCGTCGAGTTGCCGGTGGTTGTCCGGGGGGCTTCGCAGGTCGAGCCGCTTCGCGTTCCACTCGTCCCATGCCGCCGCGACGTCGAAGGCCGCGCGCCGCCGGGCGGGCGTCGCGGCCATGAAGCGCGGCGATTCGCGAACGATGGCCGCGCGCACCCGTGCGTCCGCGGCGGGCGAGAGCGCGGCGGCATCGAGGATGTCCATCCAGCGCGGGTGGGAGCGGATGCGGTCGGCCGACGCGGCGGCGGAGTCAATGCCCGTCACCTCGCGATCCGTGAAGCGCCGCAGCCGCTCCAGCGCGACCGCCTGCTGTGCCGCATCCATCCCGGACGGAACGCATTGGAGGATCGTCTCGAAGAACCCCTCGTCGATCAGTTCGGCCGCGCGCCAGGCGGTATCGCGGATGGCGAGCGCCTCTCGCAGGTGCTTCGGCCAGTCGTCGTTCGTCGCATCCTTGCGCGGCACCAGCCGCTTGCGCGTCTCCGAGAGCCGCGGGATCGCGGCCTCGACCTCGGCGTCCCAGCGCCGCTGGTGGGTGGTCCACGCATCGTCGATGCACGCCAGTGCCACGTCCGACGCCGTGCCGTCCAGCGTGGACCTCACGCGTTCCCGCATCGCCTGTACGTCCAGGCGGCGGGGGATGCCGCGCCGGACGTAGCCTTTCGCATCGAGGAACTCCGGCGTGAATCCCGCGGTGATGTCGGAGAAGCGCTCGACCATTCCCAGGCGCGATGGTGGATCCGGGTCGCGCGGCATGGCCTCGGCCATCTCGCGCTGCCACTCGGTCATGCTGTCGCGCTGGACCAGCCAGTAGCTGTCTCGCCCGGCGTGGTTCACGCGGATTCCGCCCAGTGAGCCGCCCGCGGCCTGGATGCGCGGGCCCAGGACGCGGGCCAGCTCGGCGTGCAACGACTCCAACCTGCGTGCGTTCGGATCGTCGGAGGTGCCACCCTGGTTCCAGCTGAGCGAGGGGTCATCGAGCGCGAGACTCAGTCCGCGCATCGGGCCCGGGTCGAGGAACGTCTCGTCCTCGCGTCGGCGCGTGTGCGCGCGGTCGGCGGCCATGCGTGCGATGACTGCCGGCCGCCACCGCCTGGCGATCGATTCGACGGCCGGGCGCACGGGGTCGTCCGCGGGGAGCGCGGCCAGCGCATCCCGGAGGTGGCCCTCCGTCGACAGCACCATCCAGCCGGCGCCGCCGGGCATGGTGAGGACCGCCCACGGGCTCGTGCGCAGCCGGAGCTCGTGGCACGCGTCGGGGGGCAGGTCGGCGCAGAGGCGTTCGATCGTTTCGTCCTCGGCCGCGCGCACCGCGTTGCGGTCGTCCAGAAAGGGGGTGGCCGCATCCCCGCACAGCGCGCGCATGCGGGCGCGCAGGCGGTCGGCTTCCTCGTCGCTGAACGCCGCGCCGACCGCGGGCAGCACGCCGCCGAACACCTGCTCGAACGCGCCTGCGGCCGCCATCGCGAACGCCCCGTAGTCGCGGATCTCGCGCCGCAGCAGCGAGACCAGCGTCGTGTTCCGGGCCGCGAGCGTCGCGCGCAGCCGCGCTCGAGTGGCGGGATCGACGTCCAGCCGTGCGACGGCCTCGCTGAGGAACGGAATCACTCCCGTGGGTTCCTCCATGGGCAGCGATCCAAGCAGACGGTCGGCCTCCCGCGCGGTCGCCGCGCGCCCGACGGCCTCGCGGACCGCCGCCTGCCGCTCGGGGTCCGGCTCGTCCGCGGCCAGGACGGCCGCAATCGCCTCGAACATTGCGCGGTCGGCGGCCTCGGCATCGGCAAGCATGCGCTCCTGCGCGCGGACCGCCTCGCGCATGCGCGCCCGCGACGGGTCGCGGCGCATGAATCGCAGTTCGTCGTAGAGCGACGTGCCTGCTCGCCAGCGCGTTCCGCCGTCGCCCTCGGCGAAGGCGCCGTAGGACCGCATCATGTCGCGGTGCGCGGACGCAACGATCGACATCTCGTCCGGCGTCGGGGGCGGGTCGACGTGCTCCTCCAGCAGGAGCCGCAGCCGCCCGAGCGAGATCGGCGGCGCGACCAGTTCGCCGCTCCCGGCCCGCACGGCGCCGAACGCGGCCGGCGTCACCAGCGCGAGGATCACCGCCGCCAGGAGCCACGCCGGAAGCGTGCGACGGGCGCAGCGGGTGGATGCGGCCGGCGATGTTCGATGGAGGCGTTGCATGCGTGATCCGTCACAAGGACGGATCACGCCGGCCCCTGTGAGCCTGGCGGAGCGCTTCCAGCTCGGCG
>CAYTYU010000096.1:0-5758 GCA_964440815.1 uncultured Chitinophaga sp. | reverse complement strand
GGAACCGTTCGTCGACGGTCATGGCCAGGCGCGAGCGAAGCAGCGAGACATCGACGTCCTTGCGGTACAGCGCGATCACCTCCGACATCGAGTCGGTGCCTTCGACGGGGTGGCTCGGAGACGCGGCGGACATGCAATGAGGGTACGGTCGCGGACGCCGCCGCCACGCACCCAAAACGGCCACGGCCCCGTCGTTGGACGGGGCCGTGAAGCGAGGCGGACGGGAATCGAACCCGCAACCACCGGCGTGACAAGCCGGTACTCTAACCAATTGAGCTACCGCCCCTTCGGGCCCGTGCGCGCCCGTTGCCGGGCCGCTGCGGACGGGAAATGATAGCGAATCCGGACGGAGGCGCAAGCGGCATCGTGCCGTGCCGCCGCCGGCCCGCCGCGCTGAAGGCCCGTGTTTCTCAGGACTTCCACTTGATCGAGCATCCGATGCTCGGCCGCTGCGGCGTCGGGCACGGCCGCCCGGCGAGCACCGCGTCGATCGCCGCGCGCAGGCTGGCGCCCGTCACGGGCTGCCCGTTGTTCGGGCGGCTGTCGTCGAGCTGGCCGGCGTAGGCCAGGCGGTGTGCGCGGTCGAAGAGGAAGAAGTCCGGCGTGCACGCGGCGTCGAAGGCGCGCGCCACCGACTGGTCCGCGTCATGCAGGTACGGGCACGCGTAGCCCGCATCCGCCGCCTCGGCCTTCATGGCCTCGGGCCCGTCGGCGGGGTACTTCACCTCGTCGTTGGAGCACACGTAGATGCACGCCCACCCGCGCGCCGCGGCGTCGCGCGAGAGCGCCGCCAGCTCGGTGCGGATGTGCTTCACGAACGGGCAGTGGTTGCAGATGAAGGCGACCATGAGCGGCATGCCGGCGAAGTCGTCGCGGCCGACCATTCGCCCGCTGGCGACGTCGCGCAGCCGGAAGGCGGGGCAGGGGCTGCCGGTCGCGAGCTTGAACGTGCTTTCGAGAGGAGGCATGCCGTGAGGGTAGGCGCGCCGGCGGCGGTACGCTCGTCCTGTGCCCACGCGCAGGGACCCCGACGAAGGCCCGCAGGAATCCGACCTCGACCGCTTCGGGGAGGACTCCCCGGTGGCCGACGCGCGCTGCCCCGACTGCGGTACCGCGGTCTGGAGCGAGGCGGACGTGTGCCCGAAGTGCTTTGCCTACCTCGGTGGGGACGTGCCGCGCCGCGCGCCGGGGCCGTTTGCCGGCAAGTGGCGCGTCATGGTGGTGCTGGCGCTCCTGGCGGCGATGCTGACCCTCGCGGGCATCCCGGTGGTGCAGGCGTTCCTGAGGCGGTAGGCGCGCCGCGGAAAACGACCGCGCCCCGTCCGCAGGGGACGGGGCGCGTCGAGTGCCTCGGCAAGGATTCGAACCTTGGACCCGCTGATTAAGAGTCAGCTGCTCTACCAGCTGAGCTACCGAGGCAGGCTGGCGAGGCGAGAAGTATAGCGAGACCTCGCCCCCGCCGTCATGCCTTGGCCCCGTGGCAGGCCTTGTACTTCTTGCCGCTGCCGCAGGGGCAGGGCTCGTTCCGGCCGACCACCTTCATCGCCTTCTCGCTGAGCTCCTTCTTCGCGGGTGCGCCGCCCGAGCCGGCCAGTTCCGCCTGCTCGATCTGCGCCTGCTGGTCGGCGGTCGGCGCCGGGTCAGCCGGAAGCGCGGCTGGGGCGGCCGCCGGCCGCGGCGCGGCGCGGACCTGGGGCTGGATGCGCCCCTTCAGCAGGATGTCGCTCGTGCGCTCGCGCACCTGCTCGAGCATCTCGTTGAAGGTCTCGGCGGCGCCGCGCTTGAACTCGATGCGCGGGTCCTTCTGCGCGATGCCGCGGTAGCCGATCGCGTCCTTGAGCTGCTCGATGGCGTGGAGGTTGTTCTTCCACGCCTCGTCGTAGATCTGGAGCAGCACCCACCGCTCGAACTGCTCGAGCTCGTGGCGGGCGAACGACTTCAGCCGCTCGCGCACGAAGCCGTCCGGGTCGGCCGCGCAGCGTTCGCGCTCGAACTCGCCGAGGCTCAGCATGCACTCGCGCTCGAACCAGCCCGCGATCGACTCGACGTCCCGGCCCGAGGCCAGGCACGCCTCGGCGCGGCGCGAGAGCTCGGCGGCGTCGAGCGTGCGCGCGGATTCCGACAGCAGCCCGGCCAGCTCCGCCGGCTGCTGCGAGGGCAGCGTCTCCGGCGTCCAGTCGAGCCCGTAGCGGGTGCGCGCGAACGTGCAGAAGTCCGCGAGTGCCGCCCGCGCGAGCTCGGCATGCTGCTCGGGCGACTGCCCCGCCTGCGCCAGGCGGGCGGAGGTCATCTCCATCCAGTAGTCGATGGCGTAGCGCACCTCGCGGTCCTGGTACAGCTCGCGGGCCCGGGCGGCGAGCTTCGTGCCCGCCTCCTCGGGCGTCTTGCAGGCGCGCAGGTCGGCCGCCTCGAACGCCGCGCCGAACTTGTTGGTCGCCCACTTGGCCAGCTCGTCCGCGCCGTAGTTGCGCACCAGGAACGCCTCGACCGGGGTGTTGTCGATGGTGCGGAACTTCGCGGCCGCCGCCTCCTCGATGAGGCGCTTCACCGGCTCGGGGTCGCCCGCGAGCACCAGCTCGCGCGGAAGCTCCGCGGCGAAGTTCGTGGACGCCCAGGCCTGCAGCTCGTCGACGTTCCATTCCGACGAATCGATGTCCGGGTCCATGTACTCGCCGACGGTGTTTCCGATGGTGACCGACGCCTCCTCCAGGGTCTCGACGTCGATCACGCGCTTCACCTTGTCGGCGTCCTTGCCAACGAACCGCTCGGGCTCGATCGACACGTTGTAGCGCTCGCGCACCCACTCCGAGATCTCGCGTGCCGCGTAGTCGGGCCCGAGGTGGCGGTTGGCGGCGTCCATGGCCGACTCCTCGACGTAGCGCAGCGACGCATCGCGGATGTCCCGGTGCTCGAGCACCGGCTGGCGCATGCCGTAGAACTTCCGGCGCTGGAACTCCATGGGCTCGTCGTACTCGAGGATCGCCTTTCGGTACTGGAAGTTGCGCTCCTCGACCTTGCGCTGGGCCTTCTCGACCGCGCGGGTCAGCATGCCCGCCTCGATCTGGTCGCCTTCCTTCATCCCCAGGCGCGAGAGCAGGGCGAGCGTCGCCTTGCCGGCGAACATCTTCATCAGGTCGTCGTCAAGTCCCAGGAAGAACCGGCTGGAGCCGCGGTCGCCCTGGCGGCCGGCCCGGCCGCGCAGCTGGTTGTCGATGCGGCGGCTCTCGTGCCGCTCGGTGCCCACGATGTGCAGGCCGCCCATTGCCTCGACCGACTCGAAGAACCGCAGGCGGTGCAGGCCGAAGCTGCCGATCGAGTCGAGGGTCTCCTCGAGGTCGTCGCGGCCCGCAGTGGCGACCTTCGTGTCCTGCAGGCCGGGCACGTGCTCCATCGCCCACTGGCGCATGAGCGCCAGGCGAGCGTCGTCGGCGGTCATCGCCTCCGCCTCGGACGCCGGGATCGGCCGTCCGTCGCGGCGCAGCTGCCGCTTCGCCATGTGCTTCCACATCGCCTCCAGCACGCGCTCCTCGCCCCAGGCCGCGTCGGCCTCCTTGGGGCAGAGGTCGCGGCGCTTCCAGTGCTCCACCAGGATTGCCGGGTCGCACTTGCCGAGCTTGATGTCCGTGCCGCGGCCGGCCATGTTGGTGGCGATCATCACCGCGCCCAGCTTGCCGGCGCCCGCGACGATCTCGGCCTCGCGCTCGTGCTGCTTGGCGTTGAGCACCTCGTGGGGAATGCCGTACTTCTGCTTGAGCAGGCGGCTCAGGAACTCGCTCTTCTCGACGCTCGTGGTGCCCACGAGGACCGGGCGCCCCAGGTCGTGCAGGCGCTTGATCTCCTCGACGATCGCCGGCCACTTGTCCTTCTGCGACAGCAGCACGATGTCGTTTCGGTCCACGCGCACCACGGGCTTGTTGGTGGGGATGCTGACCACGCCCAGGCGGTAGATCTCGTGGAACTCGGTGGCCTCGGTGTCGGCGGTGCCGGTCATGCCGGCCAGGCGCTTGTAGAGCTTGAAGTAGTTCTGGATGGTGATCGTGGCCATGGTCTGCGTCTCCTCCTTGATGGGGACGCCTTCCTTCGCCTCGACGGCCTGGTGCAGGCCGTCCGACCACTGCCGGCCGACCATCTTGCGGCCGGTGTTCTGGTCGACGATCACGACGCCGGGCTGGCCGTGCTCGTCCGCGGCGACGACGTAGTCGCGGTCGCGCACGTAGACCGTCCGCGCCCGCACCGCCTGCTCCAGGAGGTGCGGCATGTCGACGTTCTCGCCCACGTAGAAGCTGCCGATCTTCGCCTCCTTCTGGGCCTCGGTGATGCCGTCGCTCGTGAGGGTGGCGCGCTTCTTGTCGAGCTCGACCTCGTAGAACTGCGGGTGGCGGTCGCGCGCCTTCTCGAGCTGCTTCAGCTCGCCCTGCGCGGCCTTCAGCTCCGCGCGCAGGCGCGGCACCGCGCCCTTGTCGCGGGTGTTGCGGACGTCGCCCTCGAGGCCCGCGCACCGGGCCTGCGCGGCCTTCACCTTCTCGTCGGCCTCGTTCCACGGCTCCTGCTTCTGCACCAGGCTCGCGGCCAGCCGGTCGGCCAGCTCGTAGCGGGGCTTGGTGGCGTGCGCCATGCCGCTGATGATGAGCGGCGTCCGCGCCTCGTCGATCAGGATGGAGTCCACCTCGTCGACGATCGAGAAGTCATGCCTGCGCTGGACCTGGTCCTCGGGGCGCATCTTCATGTTGTCGCGGAGGTAGTCGAATCCGAACTCGCTGGTGGTGCCGTAGACCACGTCGCAGCCGTAGGCGGCGCGCTTCTCCTCGTGCGTCTGCATGTGGATCGGGTGGATGGCCCCGACCGTCAGCCCCAGCGCGCGGAAGAACGGGAACGTCCAGTCGCGGTCGCGCTGCACGAGGTAGTCGTTCACGGTCACGACGTGCACCTGCAGCTTCTCGATGCACGCCAGGTAGCACGCCAGCGGGCCGACGATGGTCTTGCCCTCGCCGGTGCGCATCTCGGCGATCTGGCCCTCGCTCAGCACCACGCCGCCGATGATCTGCACGTCGAACGGCCGCGCCCGGAAGGGCGGGCGGCTCTCGGGGTAGAGCTCGCGGACGGCCTCGTAGAGGGCGGGGTCGAGCTCGACGAACACCCAGCTGGGGATCTCCCGCTCGCAGCCGCGGAACGCGCCCTCGGGCAGGGCGGCCGGGGTGGCCGCGATCCGGGCGAGCGCATCGTCGTACAGCGCGCGCGCGGCGGCCGGCAGCCGCGACGGGTCGAACCGCTGGTCCTCGGGGAGTTCCGGGTTGAAGATGTTGCGGATGCCGACGGCACGGTCCATCGCCTCGCGGGCGACGGCGAAGATCTCGGGCCGCAGGTCGATCGACTTCTCGCCCTTGGTGATCCGGTCGCGGAACTCGGCGGTCTTGGCCATGAGCTGGGCGTCGGTGAGCCGGCGCACCTCCGCTTCGAGCCGGCTGACGAGCTCGACCTGCTTGAGGTAGCGCTTGACCATGCGCTGGTTCTGCGTGCCGAGGGTCTTGCGGACGACCCAGTCGAGGATGGGGATGCCCTTGAGGAGCTGGTTGCTTGACATTGGTGGAAGGACCGGCGGCGACGCCGGCGTCGTGGAGTCGGTGCGGAAGGATGGACGGATGGCCCGCGGTTCGCGGGAGGGGCGCCGCGCAACGGGGCGCGGCGGGGGCGCGCTCAGGCGCGCGCGGGCGGCGGCAGCGAGGTATGCCGCAGCAGGAGGCCCGCGCGACGCGCGAGC
>CAYTYU010000095.1:0-9873 GCA_964440815.1 uncultured Chitinophaga sp. | reverse complement strand
CGCCGGCGGCTACCGGACGGCGATCTTCTTGGCGCGCACCACGAAGACCCCCTGGTCGTTGCGCTCCGTCACCGTGCCGGTGACGGCCACCATCGCGAGCGGCTCGAGTCCCTGCAGCCCGCGCAAGGGCAGCGCAAGGGGCTGGCCGTCGTCGCCAACGATCTCGACGGTCGCCATGCCGCGCTTCATCGCCTCGCGGTCCTCGCAGCAGTAGTCCCATGGCGTCTTGCAATGGTCGTCGCCCGACTCGCCGCACGCCTTGAGCGACGGGTCGACGATCGTGAACACCGCGGCGTCGGCGACGAACGGGTTGCGCGTGCCGCCGATCCGGCCGACGATGGTCACCTCCTCGCCCTGCTTGGCGGCCGCCTTGCAGGCCGCGACGTGCGCGCCGGACGGCTCGCCACGGACGACGAGGCCATCAGGCAGCCGGACGATGCCCATCGCGGGCATGCCCGTCGGCTCCGCGGGTGCTGCCTTGGCGCGGGCGGAGGCATCGTCGGAACGGCTGCAGGACGCGAATGCGAGGGTGGACGCGGCGAGCGAGAGGCAGGCGATTTGGTTGAGGCGGTTCATGGTCATTGGGGCTCCAAGTTGGTGGTTCGGGTGGACGGTCAGTCGGACTTGAGGGCGGCGGGGATCGACATCCGCATGCAGCGCACCGCGGGCATGACGCATCCGGCGACGGCGGTGAGCAGGCCGGCGGCGAGGCCGGTCGCGATGACGCGTTCGTCGACGGCGAGGCCGAAGGTCCCCATCGAGAACTGCACTGCGCGGCCGTCGAGCAGGGCGACGGCCGCGACGGCCGCGAACAGCGCCCCGGCCATCGAGGCGATCAGCGACTCCTGCACCATGCTGGCGACCACCGCGGCCCGGCCGAAGCCGATCACCTGGAGCATGGCGATCTCGCGGATGCGGCTGGCGAACGCCGCGTACATGGTGTTCAGCCCGCCGAGCAGCGCGCCGGCGGCGACCAGCGCGGCGCTCGCAAGCACCATCGCCTGCACGGGCCGGTAGAAGGCGGCCTGCACGGCGTAGTACTCGGGCTCGTGGATGGCGCTCAGCTCGAGGTCGACGCGCCGCTGCGCGAACGCGTCGACCTGGCCGGGAGTCGCGCCCGGTGCGAGGGCGACGATGACGGCGGAGACGGTCTCCCGCTTGGTGAGGACGAGCGCATCGCCGATCGGCATCCATGCCTCGCCGTCCATGACGGTGCCGCGGGCGTCGAAGGCACCGACCACGCGGAACGGCCGGCCGTCGATCGAGACCGTGGGGCCGCCGGTGCCGTCGTCGGCGAGGTCGCGCGCGACCAGGTCGGGGTCCAGCCCCGCGGCGCGCGCGGCGCTTCGGCCGAGCGCCACCTCGTCGGACCCGGCTTCGGGCGCGCGGCCCGCCACCATGCGCACCTGCGGGTGCACGAGGAAGGCCGCGGGCGTGATGCCGCGCACCAGTCCCGTCGAGGGCTTGCCGCCCCCGTCGGTGGCACCCGCATCGACGGTGAGCGCGACGTTGATCTCCGGACTCGCCAGCGGCATGCCGTCGATGGTCGCGATGCCGCGGAGGCTCGCGACCACGACGCCCGGCGTCGAGGCGGCGATCTCGCTGCGCTCGGCGCTCTCCTCGCTGCCTGCGCCGAGCAGCACGACGTTGCGCGGATGGCCGCTCGCCCGCAGCGCGCCGTCCATCCCGAGGACGAACGCCATCCCGCCCATCGCCAGGAGCGACACGAGGAACGCGCCGCCCACGCTCATGGCGAGGCGTGCCGGGCTTCGCCCGAGGTTGCGGGCGGCGTAGGTGAGGGGCAGGAGCCTCATGCGCTGCGCAGCCCCTCCACGATCTCGCGCCGCGCGGCGCTCCAGGCGGGCACCACGCCGGCCACCGCGCCGAGGAGCGCGGCAAGCCCGATGCCGGCGGCCGTCACGCCGGGCCGGGCGATGACCTCGATCGAGACGCCCTCCATGGTGAAGTTGATGCCGGCGAGCTGGATGGCCGCATGGGCCGCGAGCGCCCCGAGCCCGCCACCCGCGAGGCCGAGCATGGCCGCCTCCAGGAGCACCGTCCATGCCAGCACGCCGCCCGTGAACCCGAGCGTCTGCAGCACCGCGTGGTCGCGCACGCGGTCGCGCACGGCAAGGGCGATGGCGTTCGCGATGAGCGCGAAGACGGCGGCGAGGCTCGCCCATCCGACGACCGAGGCGAACTCGACGATCACCACCACGTCACGTGCTGCCCGTGCGACGAAGGCGGACTCGGGGCGGGTGGTGGTGGGGTTCTGGTCGCGGGCGAAGCGCTCGTCGATCGCCGAGGCCACCTGCTCGAGCCGCGCGGGATCGGATACCTCGACGTCGAACTGGGTGACGATCCCGCCCGTGCCGCCGCGCTCGGCGGTCTCCTGCAGGAAGGGCAGGTGGACGTAGGCGACGTTGCGGTCCTGCGCGTCGTCGCTGGCGAAGATGCCCGCAACCCAGCACGTCACGCCCGCCGCGGTGAAGCGGTCGCCGACCTGGATGCCCCGGCGCGAGGCGAGCGACTGCCCGACGAGCGCCGCGTCGCCGCGCCGCCGCCAGTCCTCGGCGCTCCCCGCGGTCAGCGTGGCCTCGCGCAGCTTCGCCTCGATGAACCCCTCCTCCGGGACGCCGCGGAAGGTCACGACGTCGAGCGACGCCCGGCAGTTGCTGACCACGATCTTGATCGGCACCACGGACCGCACGCCGTCGATGCGCCGGATCTCGTGCTCGTAGGACTGCGGCAGCCGGCTCGCGAACGGGCAGAAGCGGTTCAGGCGGTAGACGACCAGGCGGGTCTCGCCGGAACCGGCCTCCGTGGCACGCCGCACGCCCTCGCGCATGCTCTCGACGAAGGCGAAGAGGAACGTGGCGACCGCGATGCCCGTGACGGTGAGCAGCGTGCGCGTCGGGCGGCGCGCGAGGTTCCGCCAGACGTACGGGATGACCGAGGCAAGGATGCTCATGCCGCCACTCCGTGCGAGGGTGCGTCGATGACCAGGCCCTTGTCGAGCCGGACGGTGCGGGCGGCCCGCGCGGCCGTCGCCGGATCATGCGTCACCATGACCAAGGTCTGCCCGAGCTCGCGGTTGAGCCGCGCGAGGAGGTCCATCACCTGTCCGGCGCTCTCGCGGTCGAGGTCGCCGGTCGGCTCGTCCGCGAGCAGCAGGCTGGGGCGGGTGACGATGGCACGTGCGATCGCGACCCGCTGCTCCTGACCGCCGGAGAGCTGCCGGGGCAGGTGCGCATGGCGGTCGGCCAGCCCGACCAGCTCGAGCGCCTCGGCGACCCGGCGATGGCGCTCGCCGCGGGACATCGGATGGAGCAGGAGCGGCAGCTCGACGTTCTCGTAGGCGGTCAGCACCGGCACGAGGTTGTAGAGCTGGAACACGTAGCCGACGTGCCCGCTTCGCCAGCGGGCGAGGGCGGTGCGCCCGAGGCGGGCGATGTCCGTGCCGCCCACCTCGATCGAGCCGGCCGTGGGCCGGTCGATGCCTGCGAGCAGGTTGAGGAGCGTGGTCTTCCCGGATCCCGAGGGTCCCATGAGGGCCACGAAGCCGCCGGCCTCGATCGAGAGGTCGACGCCCATGAGGGTGTGGATGACCTGGTCGCCGCGACGGTAGTCCTTGCGCAGGCCGCGGCACTCAATCGCGGACATCGGGCGCCTCCTTCTGCACGGTGCGCGAGGGCGCAGGTGCCGGCGGATCGCCGTCGCGCCATGACGGGTCGATTGCGACGTGGGCACCCGGCCCCGCATCCGAATCCGCCGTGACGAGGAGATCCCCGAGGCGCAGGCCGCCCGTGACCTCCACCCATCCGCCGTCGCGTCCCTCGTTGATCTGAACCGGACGGCGCTCGATGGTGCCGCGGCCCCCGGCGATGCCGATGACCACCCGCGCGTGCGCCGACTCGCCCGATTTCTCGATGCACTCGTCGCGCGCCCAGAGCCGCGTTCGCCCGGCGGGCGCCGCGCCGGCCGCGCCGGCGGCCGCACGCGGGTAGATGCGCACGCGCGCCAGCATGTCCGGCGTCAGGCCGGCGGGCGGCGCGTCGATGCGCACCTTCACCTGGACGGTGTTCTTGGCGACGTCCGCCTGGCGGACGAAGCGCACGACCTCGCCGCGCATGACCTGGTCTGGGAACGCGTCGATGCGGACCTCGGCCCGGTCGCCCACGCCGACGGCGCCGATGTCGGCGAGCGGCACGTCGGCGCGCACCTGGAGGCTCGACGGATCGAAGAGCTCCGCAAGCGGCATCTCGTCGGCCATCCCGACCGCGGTGCCGGGCACGACGCGCCGCGACATCACGGTTCCGGAGGCCGGCGCGCGCACGACGGTGCGCTCGAGGGCGAGCGCCTTCATGCGCCGGTCCGCGGCGGCGGCCTTGACGCCGGCGTCCATCGCCGCGACGCGCAGGCGCAGGCGCGCCACCTCGCCGGCGCTCGCCGCGCCCTTGTCGACGAGGCGCGACTTGCGCGCATGCTCGTCGGCCATCTCGTCGCGCCGTGCCGTCGCTTCGGCAAGTGCCGCATCCGAGAGGTCGAGCGCGATGCGGGCTTCCTCGTCGAAGAGCTCGGCGACGACGTCGCCCTCCTTCACCTGCTGGCCCTCCAGGACCTTCACGGTGCGGACCGTGCCCGGCACGAGCGCGCGGACGCCGATCGGGAAGGGCGCCGGCTCCACCCATCCCGGAGCCTGGATGGGCGCGCCTTCGCGCACCTCGCCGGCGGACGACGGGGTCGCTGCCTGGCGCGCGACCACGGGCCGGACCGTGACCGTCCGGACGGGCGCGATCGTGCGCCAGCCGGTCCAGGCGAGCAGCGATGCCGCGCCGACGACGAGCGCCGCGGGCAGGGCGATGCGGGTGAGGACGTGCCGGGACGGCGCGGGAATGGCGGTCATTGCATGGTCTCCATCGCGGCGAAGTCGAGCGGCTGCGCGGGGCCGAGCCCGCCCATCCCCATGCCCATGGCGTCGGGGACGGCCATCGGGGCGCTGCCACCCATCGACGGCAGGCGGCCGCCGGCGAGGGCGCGCTCGAAGCCGAGCGCGGCGATCGTGCGGTCGCGCTCGGCACGCGCGAGCTGGATTCGGATGTGGTTCTCCTGGTGCTCGCTGCGCCAGAGCGAGATCGCCGGCCGGTCGCCCTCGGCCACGGCCGCCTCCAGGATCGCCTTGTTGGATTCGTAGGAGGCGAGGGTGGTGCCGCGAAGCATGGCTTCGTGGTGCGAGGCGGCGTCGACGGCCGCGAGCGCCCGGCGCGCATCGGCGACCGCGCGCTGCCGGAGCGCCTCCGCATCGAGCCGGGCGAGTTCGGCATCCTGCTCGGCGGCCTGCACCCGGAAGCGGCCGTCGTTGAAGACGGGCACGGTGACCTGCGCCTGCAGCATCACGGCCTGGTCGTCCTCCATGTCCCGTTCCCAGCCGGCGCCGACCATCACCGATGGGGCGCGCGACGCGACCGCGAGGGCCAGCCGCGCCTCCGCGGCCGTCACCCGCGCCTCTGCCGCGCGCAGGTCGAGCCGTCGGTCGGTGACCAGGCGGCGAAGGGCATCGTCGTCCTCGGGCACCGGGGGCTCGGCCACGGCGCATGCCTCGCGTGCGGCACGCGCGCCGCGCGAGGCGACGTCCCATGCGAGCCCGGCATCGCCGCGCCCGATCGCCTCCAGGAGGCGCGTCTTGGCGGCGACGAGCTCGACCATGGACTCCATTGTCCGGTTCGATGCCTCGGCGGCGTTCATCCGGGCCTCGTTGACAACCGACGCGGTTGCCTCGCCCTCGGCGAAGGCAGCCTGCGCCGCAAGCAGCACGCGCCCGGCCACCTCGGCGTCGCGACGCGTGAGGAGCTCGATCTCCTGCGCCGCCGCGCAGGCGACGTACGCGGTCCGCACCTCGACGGCCGTCGCGACCGCGACCGCTGCCGCTTCCAGGAGGAGCGACTCGAGCTGCGCATCCGCGTCTCCTGCGATCGCCTCGCGCTTCCACAGCCAGTCGAGCTGCTGCCCGACCATGGCCAGGATCGGCACCACGCCCATGTCGAGCGGGATGCCGCCGGCCACGTTCACCACGGGATTGGGGGGGAGCTGAGCATCCCGGGTCAGGGCCCGACGACGCTCGACCTCGACCAGGACTCGACGCAGCGAGCGGTTCTCGGCAAGCGCGATCCGCTGTGCCACCGTGGCCTCGAGCGGGGCGCGGCCGTCCCAGGCGGCGCCCGGCACCTTCCAGTCGCGTGTGGATGCGGCGGCAAGCGTTCCGTCCGGCTGCGCAAGCCGGGCGTCGAGGCCGGGGACGGCCTCGGAGAGCGTGGGGCCGGGCTTGGTCGTGCATGCCGCGGCGAACAGCGCGGCCATGGCGGCGGCGATGGCCCCGGCGCCGCGGGATGACCCTCGAGCGTGGCGCACGCCGAGTGCGGCCGTCGGTGATGGAAGCATGTGACGTGGTCTCCTGGAATGCGATCGCTGCGCGGCTCGTGGCCGCACGTCGGGAATCGTTCCGGAGACCTCAGATCAGCAGTCGCGCGTGCCGCGCCAGCGCGGTTCGGCCGGCCGGTCGCCAGGGCGGGTCTGCCCCGCTCCAGGTGCAGGCGTCTGCTCGCACGGCGTGCGCCTCGGCGCACTCGTCGACGGCGGGGGCCCAGGCCACTTCGCGGCCCACGTCGTCATGGTCGATGCTCGGCGACGTCGGCGGCGGCGCCTTCCCCTTCGCGGCAGCGCATGCGGGGCACTGGTCGCAGGGCGGCGGGGTGCGGTCGCGGTCGGCGTTCGCCTCGACCGCCGTCGCCGCCTCAGGCTCGCTGCAGCACCGCGCCTTGGCGGTGCAGGGCGCGGCCTCATCCGGCGACGTCACCGCCGCGACGGCGGTCCGCGCAAGCGCCATCGCCTGGCAGCAGCAG
Source organism: uncultured Chitinophaga sp. (assembly GCA_964440815.1). Classification (GTDB taxonomy): domain Bacteria; phylum Planctomycetota; class Phycisphaerae; order Phycisphaerales; family SM1A02; genus UBA966. Next base: position 2,974 of record CAYTYU010000095.1, on the reverse strand, counting down.
CTGAGCGGCATCCAGATCGCGAGGATCGCGGCAAGCAGGCGCTGGGCGGCGGTCACGCGCACGACATGACTGTAGCGGGCCGGGTGGCCCGGCGGAAGTCAATTCCAGAAGGGGAAGTACTCGAGCGCCACGATCGGGAAGTTCACCTGGATGCCCACCTGGTGGTCGATGGTCCCGGCCGTCTCCTGATAGGCGTAGCCGACCTGCACCAGCGACTGGGGTCCGAAGAAGTTGTAGCCCAGGTTCGCGGTGAACAGGAAGTTGTCCTGGTCGGGCGAGCCCGGCTCGGTCAGGTTCTGCCACCCGACGGTGGCGTCGGCCTGCCAGTTGCCGTAGTTGGTGATGAGCCCGAAGGTGTAGTAGTCGGCGGTCGCGTCCTGGATGCCGTTGTTGTTCCAGAAGTGCACGTACTCGAAGAGCGGCCCGATCGACCAGTACCGCGCGTCGAGCGTGTCCAGGCCGTCGTTGTTGATCATGTACTGCCAGTACGCGCCGGCGTTGAAGCCCTGCTGCTGTGCGGTGGTGCCGATCCCCTCGCCGAAGTTGATGTAGGCGACGTTGATGTCGAGGGTGGGGTAGAGGAGCGGGATGTTCGCGCCGGAGTAGCCGATCACCCAGCTGTCGACGCCGCCGCCGGTGCCGGGGCCCGAGGGCGCCGCGGTGCTGGCGAAGATGCCGTCGGCCATGAACGTTGTGTCGATCCCGAAGAAGCCGGCGTTCAGCGCGTGGATGCCGCCGCCTTCGTCGCCCGTCGACAGCGTTGCGAGCCCGCCCATCAGCCCGCCGAAGTTGTAGTTGTTGACGAAGTTCGTGTCGAAGACGCCGGGCAGCACGAGCGGCGCCAGGCCGAACGGCGCCGTGTAGCGGCCGCCGATGATGCCGGTGCGCTGGTCGCTCCACTGGACCCACACGTCGCCGGCGGTGACGCCCTCGCCGTACATGAACCACTGGTTGTTCGCCTGCGGGGTCTCGACCTGCTCGAACGTCATGTTGACGTTCATGGTCACTTCCGGCGTGAACCAGACGTAGGCCTGCCAGGCGACCTGGGCGTTGAAGTTGTTCTTCGGCACGCCCTCGCTCTGCCACGACCACTCGAGCTGCGGCTGCCAGGACATGTTCACCCACGGCCCGTGCCACTCGCCCGCGGTGTCGAACATGTCGCGGAAGAGGGCGAACGGCCGCGGGTCGGGCGTCTTGCCGCCGCCCTGGGCCATGGCCGTCGACGGAAGCGCGAGGGACGCCAGTGCGACGAGCGCGACGAGCAGTGCGCGGAACCTCATCGGGCACCTCCTTCGATCGCCGCGGCAGCCTTCTGGGGCACGCGGCCGGAGAATTCGCGGACGGCCGCCGCGACCGTGCGCGGATCGGTGTTGAGCGCGAAGCGGCGGAAGATGCGTCCGCCCGGCCCGACGAGGTAGACGTCGGTCGAGTGGCGCACGGTGTAGCTGCCGTCTGCGCGCTTGGGCTGCGGCTCGTAGGCGACGCCGAAGGTGCGCGTCACCGCCACCATCTGCTCTGGGCTTCCGGTGAGCGCGACGAGCGGCACCGGCGCGTTCGCCGCGTACTCCTCGAGCTTCTTGCCCTGGTCGCGCGCCGGGTCGACGCTGACGAAGACGAACTTGAGCGGCGGCCTGCTCGGGCCGTCGAGGTCGAGGTCGTCGTCGACCGCGGAGAACATGGCCATCGTGCGCGGGCATGCGCCCGTGCACTCCGTGTAGCCGAATGTCATGAGGCTCAGGCCGTCGTTCAGCTGCGCGTCGCCGAAGGGCTTCCCCGCGGCATCCTGCAGCATGAACGGCCCGCCCTGGGCGTTGGGGCTCGCCGCCTGCAGCGGCTTGTGGTCCTCGTCGGGCACCGGGCCGTAGCCGTCGCCCGGGCGGACCGGGGGCATCGGCCGGCTCGGGTCGTAGCAGCGCACCTTCTGCATCATGCCGCCGTCCTCGTGGCAGAGGATGTGGCAGTGGAAGACGTAGTCGCCGATCTGGCACGGCATGTCGAAGGGGATGATCACCTCGACCTCGCCGCGGAAGGGCAGGTTGATGTTGTCGCGGTGCGTGTTGAACGGCACCGGCTTGCCGTTGACCTTCACCACCTGGAAGTCGGTCTGGTGGAAGTGGAAGACGTGCATCTCGTCGGTCGAGTTGCGGATGATCCACTTCTCGACGGTGCCCCACTTGATCAGCTGGTCGATGCGGGTGCCGTCGAAGTAGCGGTTGTCGATGCGGAAGTCGTTGTCCGTCTCGTTGAAGACGATGGTGCGGACGTTGTCGACCTGCACCTCGGAGAGGTCGCGCAGCGGCGACGGGCCATCGTCCTTGAGCGGCAGGTCGACCGGCTTCTCGACCGGGTCGCCTTCGCACACCATGGTGAGGAGGTTCTCGGCGGAGTAGCCGTCCCCGGCGGGCCCGGTGCGGATCTCGGAGGTGTGCAGCTTGTAGCGGCCGGGCTTGCGGAACTGCACCAGGATGTCGACGCGCGAACCGGGCGGGAGCGCGAAGCGGTCGGTCTCGAACATCTGGTTGACCGGGTTGCCGTCGGTGTTCACCACCCAGAACTTCTCGCCGCCGAAGTCGAGGTAGTAGTAGATGTTGGCGCCCTGCGCGGAGAGGCGCAGGAGCTGCGTCTCTCCGGGGCGGATCGGCACGTCGGGGAACTTCTGGTCGTTCACCAGCCGGTACGTGGGCCAGGACACCTGGATGCCCTGCACCACCTCGTTGTTCAGCCCCTTCTGGTAGTCGTGCAGGACGCAGTTGCGCTCGGTGATGCCCTTCAGCTCGGGCCAGCGCTCGAGCTCGCCGTCCACGATCAGCGTGCCGGCCACGCCCTGCATCACCTGGCGCTGCGTCGTGGTGTGGCTGTGCGCGTGGTACCAGTAGGTGCCGGGGTGGTGGTACTCGGGGATGCGGAAGCGGTACGTGTACTGGTGGCCGATCGGGATCACCGTGAACACGCTGTCGCCGTAGTCGTCCGGCGA
>CAYTYU010000094.1:0-10042 GCA_964440815.1 uncultured Chitinophaga sp. | reverse complement strand
CACCCGCACCGCCCGAGGCGACGCCCCCGGCCGATGCCCCGGCGCGCGAGCCCGGCCGGCGCGGCGAGGGCCGCGTCGAGGGCGGTCGCTGGCGGGGAGACGCCCCGATGGCGGCCGAGATGGCCGAGCGCGTGATCGCGGTCGCGCGGGACGTGTCGCCGGAACTCGCCGCCGAGATCGAGAAGGTGCGCGCGGAGATCCCGGACCGCATGTCGCAGTCGGTGCGGATGAACGCTCGCCGCCTGATGGGCCTGGCGGTCCTCAAGGACCGCAATCCGGGCCTCTATGCGATCCGCGTCGAGGAGCTGCGGCTGCAGCTCGACCTGCGCGACCTCGGCGAGCGGTGGCGCGCCGCGACCGCGGCGAAGGACGAGGCGAATGCCGCGGCGCTCGCCGCCCAGATCGAGACCAAGGCGCGCGCGCAGGTCGACGTCGACCTGAAGGCGCGTGCCCAGGAGCTCGTGGCACTCGACGCGCAGCTCAAGTCGCTGCGCGAGGAGCTTGCCGAGGAGCAGCGCCGCACGGCCGAACGGGTGCGCGAGCGCATCGAGGCCGTCAAGAGCGGCCAGCCCCCGGCGCCGCGCCGCGGCCCGCCGCCCGCTCCGTAGACTCCGTCGCGTGGATCCGCTGCAGCGCCGCTGGGCCGTCGCCGGATGGACGGTGCTTGCCGCCATCGTCGCGGCATGCGTCCTGTCCATGCCGTGGTCGTTCGGACGCGTGCGCATGGGCGAGGTGGACGTGCCGCGCTACGCGGCGTCGAACCTCCAGCTCAACCTGCTGCCGCCCTCGTGGATGCCGCTCGACGACGGCCAGCGCGCACGTCGTGATGCCGCGATCGCCGCAGGCGACTACGTGCCCGGCCGCCTGCTCGGCACCGATGCCCTCGGGCGCGATGCCTTCGCCCGGCTCCTCGCCGGCGGGATCTTCAGCATCGCGGTCGGGCTGGCCGCCGCGGTGATCGCGGTCACCATCGGCACGCTGTGGGGCGCGCTCGCGGGCTACGCCGGCGGGCGCACCGACGCCCTCATGATGCGCACCGTCGACGTGCTCTACGGGCTGCCATCGATCCTGCTGGTGGTGCTCCTCTCGGTGGCGGCCGAGGGCATCGCGGCGCGGCTCGGCGGCGGGTCGCTGCCGCAGGGCGCCGGCATCCTCGTGCTCTTCGTCGCGATCGGCGGCACCAGCTGGCTGACGATGTCGCGCGTGATCCGCGGGCAGGTGCTGAGCCTGCGGGCGCAGCCGTTCATGGAGGCGTGCCGCGCGACGGGCGTGCCCGCACACCGGCAGTTCATGCGGCACCTCCTGCCCAACCTCGTCGGCCCGATGGTGGTCTACGCGACGCTCGCCGTGCCCGCGGCCATCCTGAGCGAGAGCTTCCTGAGCTTCCTGGGGATCGGCGTGCGCGAGCCGGTGCCGAGCTGGGGGAGCCTCGCGAGCTCCGGGCTCTCGGAGGTGAACCTCGTCGTGAGCCGGTGGTGGCTCCTCGCCGCGCCGTGCGCGATGATCGCGGCGACGCTCGTGTCCCTCAACTTCATCGGCGACTCTCTGCGCGCCCGCTACGACCCCACCGCCTCCCGCGCGCGGTGGTGATCCCGGCGGATCCGGGGCCGGGGCAGCCTGCTTCGGCTACCCTTCGGAGCCCCGAGGAAACCCATGCAGAACCGCTTCGGACTGAAGGACTTCGTGCTCCTGGCCGTGTTGCTCGCCACGCTCGGCAGCGTATGGCTGTCGATGGTGCAGAAGACCCGGATGGAACTCGCGCAGCAGGACGCGACGGCCAAGCTGGCCGAGATCGAGCAGCAGGTCGCGCAGCTGTCTCGCAAGGTCGAGCGGGGCTTCGAGCAGCTGCCCCAGGCGGCGCTCGAGGCGGCGGCCGGCGGCGTGCGCGTGGGCACGGACGGACCGGGATCCCCGGCCGCGGAGGCCTGGGCGCGCCCCGGCGTGAAGGTCGAGCGCTGGCCGTCGCCGCGCCCGGCCACCGATCCCGAGGGCCAGCCGGGATTCGCCCTCGGCGGCGAGTTCACCGAGCTCTTCGAGGCGCAGCCGGCGAAGCTCACCCCGTACATCTCCAGCGACGTCTACGGCACCCGCGTCATCGACCGGGTGTGCGAGAACCTCGGCACCTTCGATCCCAAGACCCTGAGGATGCAGGGCGTCCTGGCCGATGGGTGGCAGATCGACCCTGAGGGGCTGTGGATCCGCGCGCACATCAACCCGCGCGCCCGCTTCAGCGACGGGCAGCCGGTGACGGCGGAGGACGTGCGCTGGACCTACCGCGACTTCATCGCCAACCCGCTCATCGAGGCGGAGCGCTCCCGCAGCACCCAGGACAACCTGGCGGACGTCAAGGTGATCGACGACCGCACGGTCGAGTTCCTCTTCAAGGAGCCGCTCTTCACCAACGTGCTGATCGCCTTCGGCAACCCGATCCTGCCCAAGCACTACTACGCGCGGTTCGAGCCGTCGCAGGTCAACCAGGCAACCGGGCTGATCATGGGGAGCGGCAAGTTCCGCATCGAGCGCCTGCCCGCCGGTCCCGGCGACCTCGCCTCGCAGTGGACGCCCCCGGGCGACGTCGTGCTGGTGCGAAACGAGCAGTACTGGGCCGAGAAGCCGCCGCTCGCGCGCCTGCGCTACCGCACGGTGAAGGACGAGCTCGGGCGCCTGGTGGCGTACCGCAACGGCGAGGGCTCGATGATGCTGCCCTCGTCGCCGCAGTTCAACAAGGTGCTCGCGGAGGACAAGGACTTCGAGAAGACGAGCTACGCCCTGAAGTGGAACAACATGCGCTGCGGCTACAGCTTCATCGCCTGGCAGTGCGGCCCGCGCAACGGCAGGGAGACGCCCTTCCGCGACGTGCGCGTGCGGCGCGCGATGACCATGCTGCTCGACCGCGAGCGCATGATCCGCGACATCTGGGACGGGATCGGGACCGTGTCCAAGGGGCCGGTGAACCCGGAGAGCCCCGGCAGCGACCCCGACGTCAAGCCGCTGCCCTTCGATCCCGAGGCGGCGAAGCTGCTCCTCGCCGAGGCCGGGTGGGAGGACCGAAACGGCGACGGCGTGCTCGAGGACGCCAAGGGGGACCGCTTCGAGTTCGAGTACACGTACGCCACGGGCGGCGAGATCGCCGAGCGCCTGGCGCGGTTCGTGAAGGACAGCTACGGCAAGGCCGGGATCGTCGTGAAGACGCGGCCGGTGGACTGGAGCCGCTACCAGGAGATCCTGAAGCTGCGCGACTTCGACGCGATCACCATGGGCTGGGGCGCCACCGCGCCGGAGAGCGACCCGCGGCAGATCTTCCACTCCGACAGCATCCGCGAGGGCGGCGACAACTTCGTGCAGTGGCGCAGCGCCAGGTGCGACGCCCTCATCGAGAAGGGCCGCCGCACCATGGACGAGGCCGAGCGCATGAAGGTGTGGCGGGAGTTCGAGGCCTGCGTGGCCGAGGAGCAGCCCTACACGTTCGTGCGCGTGGCGCCGTGGCTGCGGTTCGTCAAGCGCGAGTTCGGCAACGTCAACACCTACAAGACCGGCATCGAGCCGCAGGAGTTCTTCCGGTCGATGCAGGCGTCGCCCGGCGGCTGAGCCGCCCCGCCACGCGGCCAACCGATGCTGTCGTACCTCCTCCGACGCCTCGCCTTCATGGTCCCGACCATCCTCGGGATCACGTTCATGGTGTTCATGCTGCTGGCGCTCGCGCCGGGCGGCATCGGGGCGGGGCTGGCGGTGTCGGGCGGGCAGGTCAGCGACACCAGCAAGGTCGCGCAGATGCAGGCGTACCTCGAGGACCGCTACGGGCTGAACGACCCGGTGGTCGTGCAGTACGTGCGCTGGCTCGGGCGCATCTCGCCCGTCAAGTTCGGGATGCGCGACCTGCGCACCCCGGGCGGCGAGCGCGTCGCGCCGCCGCGCGCGATCGACGACCCGCCGCTTGCCGGCGCGTTCCCGCCGCCGGTGCCGCCCGAGGTGGCGTTCGTGCCGGCCTCGGGCGAAAGCGCGGTGCCCGAGTTCAAGAAGCTGCAGCGTGACGCCGAGGGCACGCGGCGCGAGTACGTGGGGAGCGTGCGGCTGTTCCGCGACGCGCTCGCCGACTGGGCGCGTACGGCGGGGCCGGAGATGGCCGTGCGGCTCGATGCCAAGGGCGGGGCGAGTCCCGCGCGCTTCGAGGACGTGCGCTTCGCGCCGGGCGACCCCGCGTGCGCCGGCCTCGCGAAGGCGGCGGCCGACATGCACGCGAAGTGGATCGCCGCGCGCGAGGCGCAGGCGCGGGCCATGATCGCCTTCCGCGCGGAGCCCTACCCGAAGAGCGGGATCCCGCTCGTCCCGGGCCTCGTGTCGCTCGACACGCCGGACCTCGGCGTCTCGTTCAGCCGCAACCGGCCGGTCGCGGACCTGATCCTGACGGCGCTGCCGGTCACGCTCCTCATCAACCTGATCGCGTTCCCCATCAGCTACCTCGTGGCGGTGCCGACCGGCGTGCTCGCGAGCATGCGGCGGGGCGGTTGGTTCGACGTGGCGTCGGGTTTCCTGTTCCTCGGCCTCTACTCGATCCCCACGGTGCTCGCGGGCGTGTTCGCGATCGGGTTCCTGGCGAACCAGCAGTACCTGGGGTGGTTCCCGGTGAGCGGGCTGCACGACAGCGCGGCGGCCACGATGACGTTCCTGCCGTTCACGGACGCCGCTGGCACGTGGCACCGCGGCTACCTGCTCGACACCGTGTGGCACGTGGCGCTTCCGGTGCTGTGCCTGGTCTACGCGTCGTTCGCGGTGCTGTCCAAGCAGACGCGCGCGTCGATGCTCGACAACTTCAACGCCGACTACGTGCGCACCGCGAAGGCCAAGGGCGTGCCGCGCAAGGATGTCGTGCTGCGCCATGTCTTCCGCAACAGCCTGCTGCCCCTCATCACGATGTTCGTCGGCATCTTCCCGGCGATGCTCGCCGGGAGCGTGGTGATCGAGCGGATCTTCACGGTGCCGGGCATGGGAAGCCTCATCCTGGAGGCGATCGACCTGCGCGACCGCGAGATCATCCTCGCCAACACGTTCATGGTGGCGTGCGTCAACCTGCTGGCGCTCCTCCTGGCGGACATCCTCTATGCGGCGGCGGATCCGCGGGTGAGCTATGAGTGAGCGCGCCCCGGCATCCCCGGCCGTCCCCGCGGCGATCTCCGGCATCGACGTGATGCGCGGCGTCGGTGCGGTGCGCGCGAAGGGTTTCTGGGCCGATGCGTGGGAGCGGGTCCTGCGCCGCCCGGGCGCGGTGGCGGGGCTCTGCTGGATCTCGCTGGTGGCGTTCATGGCGGTGTTCGCGCCGTTCATCGCCAACGCGCACCCGTACACGATGGTCGATGCGCAGGGCGTGCGGTCGTGGCCGCTCCTGGCGCACCTGTCGCCGTCGGACTGGCTGCTGGTGATCGGCGCGGTGGTCGGGGTGACGTGGGTGTTCCTCGGGCCGCGCTCGCTGCGGCGCTCGCAGCGGCTCGGCATCCTGGTCACGGCGGCGATCCAGGCCGGGCTCGTCGTGCTGCTCTCCTCGTGGGCAGAGGGGTGGGCGGCGGGCGCGGCGCGCGCGGATGCGGTGAAGGCGTTCGCGCGCGGCGAGTGGGGCCCGGTCGCCATCGCGGCCGCGGTGGCGCTGCCGGTGAGCGTGCTGGCGTTCCTGGTGCCGACCGTGGACGGCCGGGCGGTGCGCGGGGCGGCGGCGGTGCTGGTCGCGGCGGCGGCGGTCCTCGCGTGCAGCTTCGCGGGCGGGGCGACGCTTGTCGACTTCGAGCAGTACGTGGAGGACGAGCGCAGCGGCGCGATCCGCGACGTGACGTGGGCCCCGGTGCCGTGGTCCCCGCAGTACTCGCGCAGCGACATGGTCGCGGTGCCGCCGGGCACGCGCGTGGCCGACTGGCCGAAGCTCTCCTCCTACGAGGGCACCGCGTTCGGCGAGCGCCGCGTCCTGCTCGGCACCGACGCGCTCGGCGGCGACGTGCTGTCGCAGCTCTTGTGGGCGTGCCGGCTCTCGATCTCGATCGGCATCGTCTCGACGGGCATCTCCGTCGTGATCGGCGTGACGATCGGCGCGTGCATGGGCTACTTCGGCGGGAAGGTCGACCTGCTGCTGTTCCGGGTGGTCGAGATCTTCATGGCGGTGCCGCTCCTCTTCCTGCTGATCGTCGCGGCGGGCGTGCTGCCGCGCGACACCTACGTGATGATGGCGATCATCGGCTGCTTCAGCTGGACGGGCGCGGCGCGGTTCACGCGCGCGGAGTTCCTGAAGCTCAGGAACCAGGACTTCGTGCAGGCGGCGCGGGCGAACGGGCTGCCCGTCTCCAAGATCCTCTTCCGCCACATGCTGCCCAACGGCGTGACGCCGGTGCTGGTCGACGCGAGCTTCGCGATCGCCGCGGCCATCACCGTGGAGGCGACCCTGAGCTACCTCGGCCTCGGCCCGGACGGCCAGGCGAGCTGGGGCAAGCTGCTGTCCAGCGCGACGGCCGCCACGGGCACCTTCGTGTGGTGGCTCGCGGTGTTCCCCGGCGCGGCGATCTTCCTCTCGGTGCTCAGCTACAACCTGCTCGGCGAGGCCATGCGCGACGCGATCGACCCCAAGCTCCGGAAGGCGGCCCACTGATGAGCGAGGCATCCCGCCCCGTCCTCGAGGTCGCCGACCTCGCCGTCAGCTTCGACAACTCGGCCGGCGGCCCGCGCATCCAGGCCGTGAACGGCGTCAACATGACGCTCTTCCCGCGCCAGACGCTGGCGGTGGTCGGCGAGTCCGGCTGCGGCAAGAGCGTCACCGCGATGAGCACGATGCAGCTCATCCCGCGGCCGCCCGGCCGCTTCGACCGCGGCAGCATCCTCTTCGAGGGCCGCGACATCTGCACGCTGCGCGAGGAGGACATGCTCTCGATCCGCGGCGGCAGGATCGCGATGATCTTCCAGGAGCCGATGACGAGCCTGAACCCGGTCTACACGATCGGCGACCAGCTGCTCGAGGCGATCCTGCTCCACCAGAAGGTGGGCGTGGGCGAGGCGCGCTCGATCGCCGTGCAGGCGATGAAGGACGTCGGCATCAAGAAGCCCGAGGAGCGGCTCTCGATGTACCCGCACCAGTTCTCCGGCGGCATGCGCCAGCGCGTGATGATCGCGATGGCGCTCGCGTGCCGGCCGAGGGTGCTGCTCGCCGACGAGCCGACCACGGCACTCGACGTCACCATCCAGGCGCAGATCCTGGAACTGCTGCGCGAGCTGCAGTCGACCCGAGACATGGGCATCATGCTCATCACGCACAACCTGGGCGTGGTGGCCGAGAACGCCGACGTGGTGTGCGTCATGTACGCGGGCCGCGTGGTGGAGTACGCGAACGTCTTCGAGCTCTTCGACGAGCCGCTCCACCCGTACACGCGCGGGCTGTTCCGCTCGATCCCCATGCTGCGCGACGTGAAGCACCGCCTGGTGACCGTGCGGGACGTGACCAACGACCCGGCCGAGTTCCGGAAGATCCCGGGCGCGGTGCCGTGGTGGCCGGACATGCCGGCGGGCACGCGGCCCGACGTGGTCGCCGGCCGCGACGAGCACGTGCTGGTCGAGGTGCGCCCCAACCGCTGGGTGGGGTGCTGGCGCACGCCCGAGCTCGAGGGCCGTACGCACCGACGCCCGAGCCTCGACTACCGCCGCGACGACAGGTAAATCGGTCCCGTTCCTCCCGGACCATTTTCCGAAGGCGGTAGGCTTTCGGCCACACGTTCACCCGCCGCCGGAAAATGGTCCGGGGGGAACGGGAGCCATTTATGCCCCCCATCGATGCCGGCCGCAAGGCCCCCGCGTTCTCCGCGCCCGACCAGACGGGTGCCGTCCGCACGCTCGCCGAGTTCAAGGGCCGGGCGTTCGTCCTCTACTTCTATCCCAAGGACGACACGCCGGGCTGCACCGTCGAGGCCTGCTCGTTCCGCGACGGCTTCGCGAGGTTCCGCACGGCGGGGATCGAGGTGCTCGGCGTGAGCCCGGACTCGCCGGAGAGCCACGCGAAGTTCACGCGCAAGTTCAAGCTGCCGTTCGCGCTGCTCGCCGACGTGCCCGCGGCCGGGAAGGCGCCGCGCCTCTGCGCCGCCTACGGGACGTGGCAGGAGAAGTCGATGTACGGGAAGAAGTACATGGGCGTGGCGCGCACCACTTACCTCGTCGGTCCCGACGGAAAGGTCGCCGCGCGCTTCGACAAGGTGAAGCCTGAGGGCCACGCGGACGAGATCCTCGCCGCGGCCGCCGCGCTACCCTCCGCCGCATGCAAGGCACCCCGGTCGACGTCCGCTTCAAGCGCCTCCGCGCGGGCGCGCAGGTCCCCGCGTACCAAAGCGAGCACGCGGCGGGCCTCGACCTCCACGCGTGCCTCGAAGCGCCGCTGACCTTGGCGCCGGGCGACATTGCGCTCGTGCCGTGCGGGTTCGCGATGGCGATCCCGCACGGATTCGAGGCGCAGGTGCGGCCCCGCTCGGGGCTCGCCACGAAGCACGGGATCGGCATGCCCAATGCCCCTGGCACCGTCGACAGCGACTACCGCGGCGAGATGATGGTGCCGCTCGTCAACCTCGGCCGTGCGGCGTTCACGGTGGAACACGGGATGCGCGTGGCGCAGATGGTGATCGCGCCGGTGGCGCGCGCCCTGGTACGAGAGGTGGACGAGCTCGACGGCACCGCGCGTGGCCACGGCGGCTTTGGCAGCACCGGGCGGTGAGGGCGGCGCGGCGGCGGGGCGCGCGGCTGGGTGCGCGGCGGCCGGGCGGCATGCCGATGCCCCTATGATTTCGGAATGGCCACGATGACCGCCCGCGAGGTGAACGTCCCGCTCCTGGACCTCAAGGCCCAGTACGCCACGATCCGTGCCGAGGTCGAGCCTGTGGTGCTCGAGGTCATGGCCAGCCAGTACTTCATCGGCGGCCCGAAGATCGACGATCTTGAGCGCGAGGTGGCGACCTACTGCAGCACCAAGCACTCGGTCGGCTGCGCCAACGGGTCGGATGCCATCCTCCTCGCGCTGCAGGCGCTCGACATCGGCCCGGGCGACGAGGTGGTGCTGCCGACGTTCACCTTCTTCGCCACGGCCGGCAGCGTCCACCGGCTGGGCGCGCGGCCCGTCTTCGTCGACATCGACCCGGTCACCTACAACATCTGCCCGAAGTCGGTCGAGGAGGCCTTCGGCTGCTGCAAGCGCGTCAAGAGCCTGATGCCGGTGCACCTCTTCGGCCAGGCGGCGGACCTCGATGCCATTATGGGCATCGCCAAGGCCCGCGGGCTGTCGGTGGTCGAGGACTGCGCGCAGGCGATCGGCACCGAGGACGTGCACGGGCGGCGCGTCGGCAGCGTGGGTGACATCGGGACCTACAGCTTCTTCCCCTCGAAGAACCTCGGCGGCTTCGGCGACGGCGGCATCATGGCCACCAACTCCGATGCGCTCGCGGCGCGCATGAAGCGGCTGCGCAACCACGGGATGGAGCCGAAGTACTACCACCACGAGATCGGCATGAACTCGCGCCTCGACGCGCTGCAGGCGGCCGTGCTCAGCATCAAGCTGCGGCACCTCGACGCGTGGAGCGAGGCCCGCCAGCGCAACGCGCGCTGGTACGACGACTTCTTCCGCGCCCACGGCGCGGCGGACAGCTCGGTGCCGGTCGACCAGGGCGGCCTCCCGATCCGGTTCCCGAAGGCCCCCGCGAAGGGCCGGCACATCTACAACCAGTACGTGGTGCGCGTGCCCGCCGGCATGCGCGACGCGGTGCGCGACGAACTTGCCAAGCGCAAGATCGGCACCGAGATCTACTACCCGCTCTGCCTGCACATGCAGGAGTGCTTCAAGTTCCTCGGCTACCGCCCCGGCGTCTTCCCGCACGCCGAGCGCGCGGCGCAGGAAGTGATCGCGATCCCGATCTACGGCGAGCTCACCGAGGACCAGCGCCTGTGGGTGGCCGAGAGCCTGGTGGACGTGGTGCGGAAGAAATAGGTGCCAGGAACGGGTGTCCCCATTTTCCGGAGGAAAATGGGGACACCCGTTCCT
>CAYTYU010000093.1:0-10070 GCA_964440815.1 uncultured Chitinophaga sp. | reverse complement strand
CATGGCTCCCGGATCGGCCGATGCCGCGGTGCTGCGCGTGGCGGCGCTGTCGGGGCTCGGGCGGACGGACGAGGCCGCGCATGCGCTTGCCGCGTTCGAGGCCGCGCACGGCGCGCAGCCGGGGCACGCTCGGACGATGGCCGAGCTCTGCGCGCGCCTGGGGCGATGGCAGGACTCGCTGGCGCATGCCAGACGTGCGCTGGCGCACGAGCCCGGGCTGCCCGAGCCACACCTTGCCGTGGCACGCGCGGCGCTCGAGCTCGGCGACTTCGAGTCGGCCGCCGAGCACGCGCTCGATGCCGCGGAGCGCTCGATGGTGGTTCCCGAGGTGCACTTCGTCCTGGGCGCGGCGCTCGCATGGGGCGGCGAGCTGGAGCATGCGGCGCGCAGCCTGGACGTGGCACTCACGCTGGCGCCGGGGTACCGCGAGGCGGCCGAGTTCGCGGCGGCGGTGGCCGAGGCGCGCGGCGATGCGGCCGCGGCCGCCGTGCATGCCGGGCGCGCGGACTCGGCGACGGCGATGCACGGCGGTCGCCCGACCTCGCGTGATGCCGCGGCATGGCGCGCCTCGCCCCGTGCGTGAGCGACGCGCCCGGTAGCCTCGGGCCATGGTGTCCGCTGCCGTCGTCGTCGCGATCGCCGTCGCCCTCGCGCCGCCTCCGGGCACGGCGCCATCGGCGGGCCTCTCGCGTGCGCAGGCGGACGCGGCGGTGAAGGCCGCGCTCGCGTCGATGCGCAAGTCGCAGCGCGCCGACCGCGCCGCCGAGCTGAAGGCCGGCGTCATTCCCGCCGCGGGCATGAAGATGCGGATCTGGGCACGCGAGTTCGGCCGCATGGCCGGGGACGAGCTGCGCCCGCTCTGGATCTCGATGCATGGCGGCGGCGGCGCGCCGGCGCCGGTCAACGACGCGCAGTGGGAGAACCAGAAGCGGCTCTACTCGCCTCCCGAGGGCGTGTACGTCGCGCCGCGCGCGCCCACCAACGAGTGGAATCTCTGGCACCAGGGACACATCGACGCGCTCTTCGACCGCCTGATCGAGAACGTGGTGATGTGCGAGCGCGTGGACCCGGACCGCGTGTACCTGATGGGCTACAGCGCCGGCGGTGACGGCGTCTACCAGCTGGCGCCGCGCATGGCCGACCGATTCGCCGCCGCGGCGATGATGGCCGGGCACCCGAACGAGGCCGTGCCCGACGGCCTGCGCAACCTCCCGTTCTCGATCCAGGTGGGTGCGCTCGACGGCGCGTTCGACCGGAACTCGGTCGCCGCCTCGTGGGGCGAGCGCCTGGCGGCCCTGCAGCGCGCCGACCCGGGCGGCTACGTGCATGACGTGCAGGTTCGCCCGGGCAAGGGCCACTGGATGGACGGGCAGGATGCCTCGGCGATCCCGTGGATGGCCAAGTACGTGCGCGACCCACGGCCGCGCCGGATCGTGTGGGTGCAGGATGACGTGGTCGAGCCGCGTTTCTACTGGCTGGCCGTCGACCGTCCGCAGGCGGGCCAGCGCATCGTCTGCGAGCGCGAGGGACAGGAGATCCGGATCCTGGAGGCGCCGCCCGGCATCGGGCTCACCGTGCGGCTCGACGACGAGATGGCCGACCTCGACCAGGACGTCCGGATCACCTTCGCCGGCGCCGAGCTCTTCCGTGGCCGCGCCCCGCGTTCGAAGGCCACCGTCGAGCGCGTGCTGAGGGAACGCTGCGACCCGAAGTCCGCGTTCACCGCCGAGGTCGAGGTGCGGATCCCGGAGGCCGCCGCCGCGCCGCCCGTCACCACACCACGTTGAGCTGCAGCGTCAGCGCCACCGCGGTGTCATGCTCGGCGTTGAACGTCGGGTCGAGGATGACCTGGAGGTCGGGCTGGACGGTGACCGTGGGCGTGACCTGCAGCACGTAGGTGAGCTCGAAGCCGTACTCCTGCGAGTTCGGCGTGCCCTGGAGCGCGGAGTCGAGCCAGTAGAAGCCGGCCGCGAGGTACGCCTGCTGGCCGCGGAAGAACGCGGCGTCCGTCGGCCCGAGCAGCACCACGCCGCCCGCGAACGACGCCTCGGTTCCCCCGAGCTGGGTCACGTTCGGGTTGCCGAAGCCGCCGCGGCCGAACACCGCGAGCGCGCCTTCCTTGCCGAGCCGCTGCTCGACGTTGAAGACGACGCCCGCCCCGGTGCTGCCGTTCACGGTGGCGACGAACGGCACCGCGCGGTAGATGCCGGGCCCGAGCCCCAGGAAGTCCTCCGCGATCAGGCCGACCTCGAACGTGTTGGTCCAGTTGTCGCTCGACAGGTTCTCGAACGCCGGCTTGCTCTGCGGGGTGTTGTTGGCCGCGCTGCCCCACATGGCGTAGAACCACTCCGTGGGCTGCCACTGCACCACCACGCCCATCGACTGGAACGACCACGGCAGCAGGGACGGCGTGACGAACTCGTAGTTCAGCAGCTGGTTGTACTGGTTGTTCGCGTAGGTGTTGAGGTCGAGGTAGTACTCCTGGTTCAGGAACCCCGCGGTGACCACGAGCTCGCCGTCCAGGAACGACTGCTGCCACGCCAGCTGCGCGACGAAGATGTCCTGCTGGTAGTCGACGCCCAGCGGGTAGCCCTGCGCGCCGATGCTCTGCCGCGGGCCCTGGAACTCGGCGTCGTAGCCCAGGCCGCTGCCGGCCGATGCCGCGAACGTGAGCCAGCCCGCGGTCCCGCCCATCTCGTCGGTCGAGAAGACGTTCAGCGTGCCGTAGAAGTCCATCGAGTAGTAGTTGAAGGTGCTGCGCGTGCCCGACTGCGCGCCCGTCACCCCGACGAAGTCGTACGACTGCCACAGCCCGTAGTTGATGCCGTAGGCCGCCAGCGCGGTCTTGACTGCCTGGGCGGCGTCCGACACCGGGTCCTTCTCGACGAGCGCGCCGGACTGCAGGCACTCGCTGCCGTAGAGGTTCGCCGACGCGAGGTACGGCATCATCCGCGGCTGCTCGGTGGGGAAGAGCCGCAGGCCCAGCTGCTCCGGGAGGGGCTTCGGCGGCCCCTCCTCGAGCGACCGTTCGAGCGCCTGCGCCGCCTCGTCCGGGCCCGCCTGGCGCATGCTCCGGTCCTCGGCGACCGGCGGCACCGGCACCGGCCGGGACGTGTCCGGCGGCGGCGCAGCCGACTGGGCGGCGACGGCGGCGATCAGGGCGGAGAGCGTCATGCGGAGGGAAACAGGGTAGCGAGACCCGTGCGAGGCGTCGTCGCCGCCACGCCTATCCTTCCGTGCCTGGAGGCCTTCCAATGACGTACTTCCCTCGCATCGCCGCCGTACTCGCCTTGGCCATGCTCTGGCCATGGCCCGCGTGCACCGATGCGGGCGCGTCACCGGCCCCGGCGCAGGCCACCATGAACAAGAGCCAGAGCATCTCCGCCTCCGGGTACGACGTCACGCCTCTTCCGAAGGACACGGTCAAGGGCCTGGCCGCCAAGCTCGACCCCGAGGCGTACCGCGTGACGCAGCGCGCCGGCACCGAGCCGGCCTTCTGCGGCAACCTCCTGGACAACAAGAAGCCCGGCACCTACGGATGCATCGTGTGCGGGCTGCCGCTCTTCTCGAGCGAGCACAAGTTCAACTCCGGCACCGGCTGGCCGAGCTTCTACGCACCCGTCGACCCGGCGCACGTGTCGCAGAAGGTGGACCGAGGCCACGGCATGGTGCGCGACGAGATCAACTGCGCGCGCTGCGACGCGCACCTCGGCCACGTCTTCGACGACGGCCCGAAGCCCACCGGCATGCGCTACTGCCTGAACTCGGCGGCATTGCGCTTCTTCGACGCCGGCGCGCTGCCGCGCGACGCCTTCACCAAGGATCCGACCGGCCTCGCGCGCGGGGACGCCGCGCAGTCCGCCTCGCCCGCCTCGCCGGCGGCACCCGCCGCCAAGGAGCCCGCCGTGACCACGTCCGTCGAGACCGCCTACTTCGCCGGTGGCTGCTTCTGGGGCATCGAGCACTGGTTCCAGCTCTGCCCCGGCGTCAAGAGCGCCGAGAGCGGCTACATGGGCGGCAAGACCGACAAGCCCACCTACAAGGAGATCTGCCGCGGCGACACCGGGCACGCCGAGGTGGTGAAGGTGGTGTTCGACCCCACCAAGGTCACCTACCGCCAGCTGCTGCAGGGCTTCTTCATGATGCACGACCCAACGCAGCTCAACCGCCAGGGGCCGGACGTCGGCGACCAGTACCGCTCGGCGATCTTCTGCGCGACGCCCGCGCAGGCCGCCGCGGCGCGCGCCGCGATCAAGGAGCTTGCCGACGCCGGAAGCTACGGCGGCAAGCGCATCGTGACCCAGGTGGTGGAGGGCGGGACGTTCTTCGCCGCCGAGGATTACCACCAGGACTACGTCGAGAAGACCGGCCGCGCATGCCATGGCTCGAATCCGTGGCCCGCGGTGTTCGGCGCCACCTCGCCGGCGCCCGCGCACTGAGCATCGCATGCCCGTGACGCGGTCGATGCCCGTGCGTGCGGCCGCGGTGGCGGGGGTCGCGGGGGCGCTCCTGGCGCCGCCGGTGGCCCGGGCGGCGTATCCGGGAGTCGAGCCATTCGTCGATGAGGTGAACCGGATCCCGACCACCGAGTCGCTTGCGCGGTGGCACGAGCTCCTGGGCTCCGAGCCGCACGTGGCCGGGACGGAGGGCGACTGGCGCTGCATCGAGCGGCTGCGCGCGGCGTTCGTGGCGATGGGCCTGCGGACCACGGTCGAGGAGTTCGAGGTGCCCTTGCCGCAGCCGGTCTCGGCGCTGGTGGAGATCGTCGGCGGACCCGACGTGCCGGAGCCGGTTGCCGGACGCCGCGGCGTGGTGCCGCTGCCCGTGGTCGAGCGCAACCTCGCCGAGGATCCTGCATCGGCGCACCCCGGGCTGACCTTCGGATGGAACGCCTTCAGCGCCTCGGGCGACGTGACCGCGGGCGTGGTCTACGCAAACTACGGGACCAAGGCCGACTTCGACCGGCTGCGCGCGCTCGGCATCGACTGCCGCGGCAAGATCGTGCTCGCGCGCTACGGCGGCAACTTCCGCGGCTTCAAGGTGCGCTTCGCCGAGGATGCGGGCGCGGCGGCGGTCCTGATCTTCACCGATCCCGCCGACTCCGGGATGGGCAAGGGCCCGGTGTGGCCGGAGGGCGGCTGGGCGAACGACACCTGCATCCAGCGCGGCTCGGTGCTGGTGGGCGACCAGCCGGGCGACCCCACCACGCCGATGCGTCCCTCGGTGGAAGGCACGCGCCGCCGGTCGCTCGACGAGGTCGGGTTGCCGCGGATCCCGGTGCAGCCCATCGGCTACGCGGCCGCGTCGGAGATCGTGCGCCGCATGGCGGGGGCGCCGGTGCCGAAGGATGCCGGCTGGACCGGGGGCATCCCGTTCGAGTACCGGCTCGAAGGCGGCGATGCGCTGCGCGTGCGCGTGAGGGTCGAGCAGGACCGCGCACTGCGCACGAGCGCGAACGTGATCGGCGTCATCCCCGGCCGAGTCCATCCCGACCAGTGGATCGTCGTCGGCTGCCACCACGATGCGTGGGGCTTCGGTGCGGCTGACCCGCTCGCGGGGACGGTCGCCCTCCTGGAGTGCGCTTCGAGCTTCGCGGCCGCGGCGCGCGCGGGGCTGGCGCCCGAGCGGACCCTGGTGTTCGCCGCATGGGGCGCCGAGGAGTTCGGCATCTTCGGAAGCACCGAGTGGGCCGAGGCGAACCGATCGCGGCTGCAGCGCAGCGCCGTGGCGTACGTCAACCTCGACATGGCGTCGATGGGCATCGAGCCCGGTGCATCCGGCTCGCCGAGCCTGCGCGACGCGTTCCTGGGCGCGTCGGTGCGCGTTCCCGCGGCACGCGGTTCCGACGGCGAGACGGCCTACGACCGGATGACCCGCGGAGGCACGCGGCCCGCGGGATTCGGTGACCTCGGCGGCGGTTCCGACCACGTGGCGTTCAACTGCCACCTCGGGGTGCCGTGCGTGGCGATCGGCGCGGGCGGCGCGCCGGGCTCGAGCTACCACTCGAACTACGACACGATCGCCTGGTACCGCGCCACCGTGGGCGCCGACTACGAACCGGCCCTGATGGTGACGCGGATGACCAACGCGCTTGTCGCGCTGCTTGCGCAGTCGCCCGTGCTTCCAGTGAGCGCGGCACGCCATGGCCGTGACGCACTGCGCGTCCTCGATGCCCTCCGTGCGCGTTCACCCGAGGGCCCGGCGGCCGGTGCGATCGACGCGCTGCGCGCGCGCGCGCAGCGCACCGCGGAGGCAGGGGCACGGCTCGACGCGGCGATCGTCACGGCGGGCCCGACGCTCGCGCCGGCGGCCCGCGCGCGCATCGATGCGGCGCTCGTCGATCTCGACCGCGCATGGATCGACCCGGCGGGCCTCGACGGTCGACCGTGGTTCCGGAGCATGCTTGCCGCCAGCGACCGGGACAGCGGGTACGCGGCGGTGATGCTGCCGCTCCTCTCCGAGGCCGTCGGCTCCGGCGACGCGGACCGGGTGCGCAGCGCCGTCGAGCGCTACCAGCGGGTGTTCGACCGGATTGATGCAGCGATCCGGCGGGCCGCCGCGGACGTGCCGGGTGGGACCGTTCCGTCGGCGTAGGGTCCCGGAACCAGTGTGCCTCGGGCACGTCCGGTTGCCTCGCCGAGCATCCGAGAACATCTTTGGTCGAACGGCCGATCCGCTCCTGCAGGGCAGGCGTATCGTTGCCGGACTTGCCATGAAGATCCTCCCGACGACCATCGCCCTGGCCCTCGCCGCGGTCCTCGCCGCCCCCGCCGACGCACAGGCCATCCGGACCAAGCGCATCATCGGGTCGGGGCTCCAGTTCCCGACCCTCGTCACGCATGCGCCCGGCGACGCCTCGCGGCTCTTCGTGCTGGAGAAGGCGGGCCGGATCCGGATCGTCGACCTCGCGACGAACACGCTGCGCACGACGCCCTTCCTGACGATCGCGGTCACGGGCGGCACCAGCACCAGCGACGAGCGCGGGCTGCTTGGCCTGGCGTTCGACCCCGGCTACGCGACCAACGGGCAGTTCTACGTCTACTACACGGGCTCCGGCACCAACGTGCTGGCCCGCTACACGGTGTCGAGCGACCCGAACGTCGCGAACGCCGCGGGCGTGGTGATGATGTCTTGGTCCGACCCCTTCTCGAACCACAACGGCGGCTGGCTGGGCTTCGGTCCCGACGGCAACCTCTACATGGGTACCGGAGACGGCGGCAGCGCCAACGACCCCAACGGCGCCGGCCAGAGCCTCACCACGCGACACGGCAAGTTGCACCGCATCCGGCCGACGGTCGGCGGCGCAGCGCCGTACTACACGGTGCCGGCGGACAACCCGTTCGTCGGGGGCACCAACACCACCGACGACACCTTCTGGGCCATCGGCCTGCGAAACCCCTGGCGTTGCGCGTTCGACCGCCAGACGGGCGACCTGTGGATCGCCGACGTCGGCCAGAACGCGGCGGAAGAGGTCAACTTCCAGCCCGCGGATGCGGCGGGCGGGCGGAACTACGGATGGCGCTGCATGGAGGGTTCGAGCTCGACCGGCCTCTCCGGGTGCACCGCGAACTCGCCTGCGCTGACCATGCCGATCCATACCTACGGCCACACCTCGGGCACCTCCGGCGGATTCTCGATCACCGGCGGCTACGTGTACCGCGGCTGCCGGATTCCCCTCCTGCAGGGCACGTACTTCTTCGCCGACTACGTGAGCAACAACGTCTGGTCGTTCCGCTACGTGAACGGCACCAAGACCGAGTTCACGCTGCGCAATTCCTCGATCACGCCGTCCGTCGAGGGCGTGGTGGTCAACCAGATCGCCTCATTCGGCGAGGACGCAAGCGGCGAGCTGTACATCGCCGACCACGGCGGCCAGATCTACAAGATCATCCCTGCCGAAGGCGACGGCACGTGTGCGCCTCCGGCCGCGCCCGGTGACTTCAACGACGACGGCGTGGTCGACGGCAACGACCTCGGCATCATGCTCGCGGACTGGGGTGCCTGCGTGGGATGCCCGACCGACATGAACGGCGACGGCGCGGTCGACGGCAACGACCTCGGCCAGCTGCTGGGGCTCTGGACGCTGTGACCGCCCGGCGGCGAGGCGCGGCCCTCGCTCTGGGCCTTGCGGCCCTCGTGGGTCCCGTCTGGGCGTCCGTGGCCCAGGCCCCGAGCCCCGGTGGCACGGCCCCCGCACCGGCCGCGCAGGCAGCGGTCGTGGTGGAACCCCCGCTCATCGACTTCGGGCGCGTCGCGCCCGGTTCACGCCATCCCGCCCGGTTCATGGTGCGCAACGTCTCGTCCGCGCCCGTGACCGTCGCCCGCGCGATGCCGTCGTGCAAGTGCACGGACCTCTCCGACATCGTCGGCCGCACGATCGCCCCGGGCGCCGCGATCGAGCTGACCGCGACCTTGGCGGTGCCGGGCTCGCCCGGCCAGAAGGATGCCGAGGTGCTGATCGCGCTCCAGGGCGTCCCGGGCGTCGCGCGCGCGCGGATGCAGGCGGACGTCACCATGCCGGTGCGCGTCGAGCCCGCCCATGTCGATGCGCTGAAGGGCGTGCAGGAAGGCGAGATCCGGGTGACCTCGGTCGACGGCGCGCCGTTTCGCGTGACTGCCGCCGGCGGCAGGGCCCCGGCGTTCGTCGGCTTCGACCCCGCGGTCGACGCGCCGCGCGCCGAGTACCGCCTGCGCTGGCGGATGCAGGAACTCGGCTCCCCCGCGCTTCCGCAGTGGTGGGTGATCGACACCGACCGTGCCGACTGCCCGCAGGTGCCGCTGCGCATCCGCCACGAGACCACCGGCGCGCGCTTTGACCCCGGCCGCACCACGCGGTTCTGGTTCGTCCCCGAGAGCATCGTGCTCGCGGGGCGCGTCCGCCCGGGCACGCCGGTGGAACTGCGCACCACGATCGAGCACCTCAACCCCGCGGCGCAGGGGCGCGTGACGAACCCCGCGTGGTCGCAGGTGCGCGGCGTGGCGGTCCCGGGCGGCGAGGGCACGGCCGAGCTCGTGTCCGCGACGCCGCGCGGCGACTCCTTCGTCGACCTCGTCTTCCGCTTCATGGCGGCGCCCGGGCGGCAAGGCCCGATGTACGTTCCCGTCATGATCGAGACCGCCACCGGCCAGGGTCCCGTCTTCGTCGCCGCCACGGTCGTGCCGTGAGAGCGCGGGCCCGCAGCGTGCCTGGGGCAAGCGCCGCGGCCGGTGCGGTGCTGGCGATCGAGCTTTCGCAGCGGGCCGGGTCGGTCGCGCTGCGGCCTGCCCCGGGTGGAGCGGCAGTCGCGGCCGACGTGCCGCCTTCCGATGACCGCGGCGACCACCTGATGGACGTGATCGACCGGCTGTGTGCATCGGCAGGGGTCGGTGCGCGTGACCTGCGCGTCGTCGCCGTCTCGGTGGGGCCGGGTGGATTCACCGGGCTGCGCGTCGCGTGCGCCACGGCACGTGCGATCGCGGATGCGACCGGGGCAGGGGCGATCGCGGTGCCGTCGGCGCTCGTCGCGGCGCGGACGCTCGTGATGCAGGAGCGGTGGGCGCCGGCCGAGGGCACGGACGCGTGCGTGCTGCTTGCCGCGAAGGGCGCCGACGCTTGGGGAACGTCGGTGCGCATGGAGTCGGGCATGCCGAGGATGGTCGATTCGGCCTTGGTGCCTGTGGGCGTCGATCCGGGAATGGTGGTCGTGGGTGACGCCCACGCGCGAGTCCTCTGGCCTGCGGTGCCGGCCGAACGGTGGATCGACGCCCGCTTCTGCGCGCGTGCGTGCCTCGACGTGGCCTTGGCGCTCGAAGCGTCCGGCGCGTCGAGCGATCCCGCGGCGGTGGCGCCGATCTACCCACGGCCGCCTGAGGCGGTGACGCTCTGGGACCGCCGGCACCGCGCTTCAGCCTGATAACCGTGCGGTCCGCCCCGGTGATTCCGGTTGTTCCGTTCCAGGTCGGTGCGTGCGACCTTCGATCGTGGGCGCACGTGAAGTCCGCCGGTCGCGGCGCCGATTTCCCGGATGCCATGCGCTCCAACCGCCCGCATCCGTCCCGCTCCACCCCGCCCGCCGAGACCGGCCGCGTCG
>CAYTYU010000092.1:0-10320 GCA_964440815.1 uncultured Chitinophaga sp. | reverse complement strand
CGCCCTCATGCCTCGGCAGCCTCGACGCACGGTCATCACGGGCACCGGGACGGTCACGCCGTTCGGGCTCGGCACCGACGCCCTCTGGGAGGGCCTCTGCGCCGGCACCACCCCGGTGGCCCCGTGCCGCTCGTTTGACTTCGGCGGCTTCCCCACGCCCTTCGTGGCGCAGGTGCCCGAAGGCGGCTTCGACGTCAAGAACGTGGTGCCGAAGTCCTACCGCAAGGCGACCAAGGTCATGTCCCGCGACATCGAGCTTGCGGTCGGCGCCGCCTTCGAGGCGGTGCGCGAGGCCGGGCTCCTCACCAAGGCCCACGAGCAGGGAACGGTCACCATTCCCCCCGGCCGATTCGGCTGCCACATCGGTGCGGGGCTGATCGCCGCCGAGGAGAACGAGCTCACGGGCGCCCTGGCCACCGCGCGCGGGGCCGACGGCACCTTCGACTTCGGCCGCTGGGGCACCGAGGGCATGGCAAACCTCACGCCGCTCTGGATGCTCAAGTACCTGCCCAACATGCTGGCCTGCCACGTGACGATCATCCACGACTGCCAGGGGCCGTCGAACACGATCACCTGCGGCGAGGCGAGCAGCCTGCTCTCGATGGGCGAGTCGATGCGCGTGATCGGCCGCGGGGACGCCGACGCGTGCCTCTCGGGCGGCGCGGAGAGCAAGACGAACCTCATGGGCATGATGCGCCAGCACTACGCCGGGCGCCTCGCGGCCACCGCCGAGGGCGAGGACCCCGCGAAGGTGGTGCGCCCGTTCGCGCCCGACGCAAAGGGCTGCGTGCCGGGCGAGGGCGGTGGCCTGCTGGTGCTCGAGGCGCTCGAGACCGCGCAGGCGCGCGGCGCGACGATCCTCGCGGAACTCGCGGGCTTCGGCGCCAGCCAGAGCTTCTGCCCGGACACGCTCGGCGTGGAGCCGGAATCCTCGGGGCAGGGCATCGTGGACGCGATCGAGGCCGCGCTCGCGGACGCCGGCATCGCGGCCGACGCCGTCGACGCGGTGATCCCCTTCGGCACCGGCGTCGCGGCACTCGATGCCAGCGAGCGTGCGGCGATCGAGACGGTCTTCGGCGCCCGCGCCGCCAAGCTCCCGATCGTCACCATGTGCCCGTCGATCGGCAACTGCGGCGCGGGGCAGGGCGCGATCGCCGCCGCCGTCGCCGTGCGCGCCCTGCGCACCCAGCGGCTTCCCGCGCGCATCAATGCCGCGGGCGTCAACGGCCTCGACGCCAACGCGTGCCCCGCGCGCGACGCGAAGCTCTCCGCCATCCTCGTGTTCACGCCGAGCCTCGGCGGGCAGAACGCCGCCGCCGTGATCAGGAGCATCGCATGAGCGCGCCCCGCGTCGTCGTCACCGGCACCGGCTGGATCACGCCCCTCGGCCACGACATCGAGGGCGTGTGGAAGCGCCTGCTCGCCGCCGAGAGCGGCATGGCGCCGATCACGCGCTTCGACGCGCGCACGTTCCCGACCACCTTCGCCGCCGAGGTGCGCGACTACGACGTGTCGCGGTTCGTGAAGGACCCGGCCGTGCACCGGACCGCGGGCCTGAACAGCCGGTTCGCCCTCGGCGCCGCGAGCCAGGCGTGGCGGCAGGCGGGCCTCGACCGCGCCGCGCCGCGCGACCCGCGCCGCGTGGGCCTGTACCTGGGCGCCGGCGAGGGGGTGCTCGACACCGAGAACTACGTGGGCTCGAACCTGGCCGGCTGGGACGCCGCCACCGGCAAGGTGGACGGCCGCCGCTGGGCAGAGGCCGCGCTCTCGCGGATGACCCCGGCGCGCGAGATCGAGCAGGAGCCGAACATGCCGCTGGCGCACCTGGCGCGCGAGTTCAACGCGCGCGGGCCGGCCTACAACTGCCTCACCGCGTGCGCGGCCAGCACGCAGGCAATCGGCGAGGCCTTCAGCATCCTGCGCCGCGGCGACGCCGACGTGATGGTCGCCGGCGGCACGCACACCATGATCCACCTGCTGGGCGTGACCGGCTTCAACCGCCTCACCGCGCTCAGCGAGTTCGAGGGCGACCCGACCGAGGCCAGCCGCCCCTTCAGCCTCGACCGCAGCGGCTTCGTGATGGGCGAGGGCAGCGGCATGATCGTGCTGGAGACCCTCGAGCACGCGCAGGCGCGCGGCGCGACGCCGCTCTGCGAGGTGGTCGGCTATGGCTCGAGCTGCGACGCCTACCGCATCACCGACATCCAGCCCGAGGGCCGCGGCGCCGCGGTGGCCATGGAGGCCGCGCTCCGCCAGGCGGGCATCGATCCCGCCTCGCGCGGCGCCGACGGCCGCCCGCCCGTCCACTACATCAGCGCCCACGGCACCGGCACCAAGGAGAACGACTCGATCGAGACGAAGGCCGTCAAGCGCGTCTTCGGCGAGGGCGCGCGGCAGATCCCCATGAGCTCGATCAAGAGCATGATGGGCCACCTGATCGCCGCGGCCGGCAGCGTCGAGTTCATCACCTGCGTGCTGGCGATCCGCGACGGCATGGTGCCCCCGACGCGCAACCTGCGCACCCCGGACCCCGACCTCGACCTCGACTACGTGCCGAACGCGGCGCGCAAGGTGCCGGTCGACGTCTGCGTCTCCAACAACTTCGGCTTCGGCGGCCAGAACGACTCGCTCGTCGTGCGTCGGTTCACGGCGTGACGGCGGGCGGCGCACGCATGCCCCTGCACCGCAAGCTCTTCCTCGCGCTGCTCGTCGTGGTCGCGCTGGCCGCGGGCCTCGCAGCCCTCGCCCGCCGCGCGCCCGCGTGGTGGCAGCCGACGGAGCGCGACGCATCCGGCGCGCTCGACGTCGCGCGTGCGCTCGAGCAGGGCATCGCGAGCGAGACCACGCGCGTCCGCGGCCCGGGCGCGCAGCCCTGGAGCGTGCGCGTGCGCGCGGCCGACGTCAATGCCTGGCTCGGCGCCCGCCTTCCGCAGTGGCTCGAGCACGACCGCAGCCTGCCGTGGCCGGAGGGCGTCGGCGCGGTGCAGGCGACTGCCGACGCCGACGGCTTCACGCTGGCCGCCGACTGGAACGGCTTCGTGGTCGCCACGCGCTGGGCGATCGACCCCGGCGCCCCCGGCCGGCCGGCCACCCTGCGCGCGGCGGGAACCAGCGTCGGCTCGCTCCCGATTCCCTTCGCGGCCGGCGTCGGGGCGTGGTTCGTGCCGGAACTCGGCCGGCCGCTGCCGCTCGAGTCGCGCCTGGGGGACGGCCGCACCGTGCGCATCGTGGACGCCGAGTTCGCGGGCGGCGAGGCGATCCTCGACTGCGAGACGGCGGCCGCCGCGCCCTGACCGCGCGGGCCGCAGGCCGCCCGGCGTCGCGGGGCCGGGACTACACTTTCCGCTCCCCATGGCGCAGATCACGATCAACGGCACGGCCTACGAGTTCTCGAAGGGCGAGAAGATCCTGCAGGTGGCGCTGCGCCACGACGTGGAGATCCCGCACTACTGCTACCACCCGTCGATGTCGATCCCGGCCAGCTGCCGGATCTGCCTCGCCGAGGTGTGGGCCCCGAACCCGAAGTCCGGCGCGCTCGAGCCGATGCCGCAGCTCAAGCCGACCTGCCAGACCGACTGCTCGGAAGGCATGGTCGTCTACACCGACAGCCCGCGCTCCATCGCCAACCAGAAGGCGGTGATGGAGTTCCTGCTGATCAATCACCCCGTCGACTGCCCGGTGTGCGACAAGGCCGGCGAGTGCTACCTGCAGGACTACTCCCACGAGTACGGCCGCGGGCAGAGCCGCTTCCTGGAGGAGAAGGTCAAGAACCCGAAGAAGGACATCGGGCCGAACATCCTCCTCTACAGCGACCGCTGCATCATGTGCACGCGCTGCGTGCGCTTCACGCGCGAGGTCACCGGCACCGACGAGCTGATGGTCGACGGCCGCGGCGACCGCGAGATGATCGACGTCTTCCCGGGCAAGCCGCTCGACAACCCGCTCGCCGGCAACGTCGTCGACCTGTGCCCGGTGGGTGCGCTCCTCGACAAGGAGTTCCTCTTCCAGCAGCGCGTGTGGTTCCTCACCAAGACCCCGTCGATCGACGGCCTCACCGCAAGCGGCGACAACCTCTTCGTCGAGCACAACGACGGGAAGGTGCACCGCATCAAGCCGCGCACGAACATGGAGGTCAACACGTGGTGGATCACCGACGAGGTGCGCCACTCGTGGAAGCACGTCCATTCCGAGGGCCGCATCCGCATGCCGCGGGTGAAGGGCCTGGAGGCGTTCGAGCCCGGCCAGGCTGCGCAGGCCTGGCGGGCCGCGTACGCCAAGGCGCAGGGCACGCTGGCCGCCGCGGTGAACGCCGGCAAGCGCGTTGCGCTCATGGTGAGCCCGATGCTCAGCTGCGAGGACGCCTTCGAGCTGGCCTCGTGGGTTCTCTCGCTCGACCCGAAGGCCGAGCTCGCCGTGGGCCCGGTGCCCTTCGTCGGCGAGGACCGCACCTTCAAGGGCGGCTTCACGATGTACGCCGAGAAGGCCCCGAACGCGCGCGGCGTGCGCCGCGTGCTCGAGGCGCTGGTGGCGAGCCGCCAGACCAAGGTGCACGACTTCGCCTCGTTCCTGTCCGCGCTGCGCTCGGGCGGCTTCGGCGCCGCGGTCCTCACGGGCAACTACCCGAGCGACTGGGTGACGCCGGCCTTGCGCGATGCCGCGCTGTCGACGCCGATCGTCCTGGTCGACACGCTGGAGAACGCACTCTGCAACGTGGCCGAGTGCGTGCTTCCCGGCGCCACCTGGATGGAGAAGGCCGGCACGTTCGAGAACGCGAAGGGCCGCCTGCAGGCGTTCCTGCGCGCCATCGAGCCAGTCGACTTCGCGCGGTCCGAGTGCCAGATCGGTGCCGACCTCTGCGCGTCGTTCGAGAACCAGTCGTCGCGCTCGGTGAACCCCGCCGTGGTGCGGTCGGCGATGGCCGCGGTGCCAGGCCTGGAGCGCTTCGCGAAGGAGGTCCACGTCCCGGACCTCTCCTTCGAGCAGCCCTCGGACATGCAGTTCGCGGAAGTCTGACCCGGCGGCTGACGGGCCGGCCGGCGGGGGGTCAGCGGCGCCCGCGCCCGCGCCGTGGCGCGGTCCGCGCGGAGGGCAGTGCGTGCGCGCGCGGATGCCTTGCGACCGGGTGTTCGGCGCGCCCCTGCGGTGCGGGCGCATCGGTGCGCGTGCCCTTCGCCTCGTTGCGACCACCCTTCGCCGCCGGGCGTGCGCCCTTCGGCTGTCCGCGCGGTGCCTTCGGTTCCGTCCGCGCCGCCGTCGGCAGCGACGAGAGCGCCGCGAGTCCCTGCGGCAGGGGGGCGACGGGCACGGCCTTCCCGATCAGCTTCTCGATGGCCTTGAGCGCGCCGCGCTCCGCGGGTTCGCAGAACGCGATCGCCTGGCCCGTCGCGCCGGCGCGGCCCGTGCGCCCGATCCGGTGCACGTAGCTCTCGGGCTCGACCGGGATGTCGTAGTTGATGA
Source organism: uncultured Chitinophaga sp. (assembly GCA_964440815.1). GTDB lineage: Bacteria > Planctomycetota > Phycisphaerae > Phycisphaerales > SM1A02 > UBA966. The sequence continues at coordinate 4,863 of CAYTYU010000092.1, read as the reverse complement.
CGTGCGTGATGCCGTCCACGTCGATGCCGCGCGCGGCGACGTCGGTGGCCACCAGCACGCGCGTGCGCCCGGAGCGGAACGACTCGAGCGCGCGCTGGCGCTGGTTCTGGTTGCGGTTGCCGTGGATGGCGGCCGCGTCGACGTTGGCGCGCATCAGCCGCTTCATCACGCGGTCGGCGCCGTGCTTGGTGCGCGTGAACACCACCACGCTTGCCAGGGCGTCCTGCTCGAGCAGGCGCTCCAGGAGCGGCTGCTTCAGGTCGCGCGCCACGTGGATGACCGATTGCTCGATCTTCGGCGCCGCGCTCGCCACCGGCGTCACCTCCACCTTGACGGGGTCGCGCAGCAGCGACTCGGCCAGGTGGCGGACTTCCTTGGGCATCGTCGCCGAGAAGAGCATCGTCTGCCGCCTCGCCGGCACCATGCCGGTGATCGTCCGGATGGGCTTGATGAAGCCCATGTCGAGCATCCGGTCGGCCTCGTCCAGGACCAGCACGTGCACCTCGGCGAGGCTGCAGTGCCTTTGCTGGATGAGGTCGAGGAGCCGCCCGGGCGTCGCCACCACCACGTCGACGCCGTCGCGCAGCGCCTTGACCTGCGGGTTCTGCCCCACGCCTCCGAAGACCACCGCCACGCGCACCTTGGCGTGGCGGCCGTAGGTCGCCAGGCTCTCGCCGATCTGCACGGCGAGCTCGCGCGTGGGCGCGAGGATCAGCGCGTGCGGCCGGCCGGGCGTGCGGCGCGCCGATCCGCCGATCTCGTGCGCGGCGACCAGCCGCTGGATCAAGGGCAGCGCGAACGCCGCGGTCTTGCCGGTGCCGGTCTGGGCGCAGCCGAGCACGTCGCGACCCTCGAGCGCGGGCGGGATCGTGCGCTCCTGGATCGGCGTCGGCGTGCGGTAGCCCTCCTCGGCGAGGGCCTTGAGGAGCGAGGCGTTGAGACGGAGTGCGGCGAACGGCATGGGAAGCGCCCGACCATACGCGAAGCGCATGCGCGTTGCCGCGGGTGGATTGGCGAATGTGGGGGATTTGTCCCCTTTCACCGCCGGGATTGCCTCGATTCCGTATAGGATTCGGCACCTCCGAAGCGGTCCGCCGGAGCGCGGCGCACGTTCGCCGCAAGGAACCTCCCGAACCATGCACGTCCATCACGGTCACGATCACGACGCCCCGGGCGAGGTCGCCGACGGCGTCAAGCTGCTCACGCTCATCGCCGTGGTCACGCCGCCGCTCGCCATCGCCTTCGCCATGTGGCTCGCGTGGGGCGGGTGGTTCAACTGGGTCGACCTGGTGATGATGGTCGTCCTCTATTGCCTGACCGCGATGGGCATCACGATCGGCTACCACCGCCTGTACACGCACCGGTCCTTCGAGGCGTCCGCCCCGGTGGCCTGGACCTTCGGCATCCTGGGCTCGATGGCCGTGCAGGGCCCGCTCCTCTGGTGGGCCACCACGCACCGCTCCCACCACCAGCACTCCGACCACGAGGAAGACCCGCACTCGCCGCACGCCGGCCGCGCGCCTGGCTTCGTCGGCTGGCTGAAGGGCTTCGCGCACGCGCACATCGGCTGGCTCTTCAGCTCCGTGCCGCCCGCGCAGATCGCGCGCTACGCGCCGGACCTCGCCAAGGACGAGCGCGCCTGCCGCATCAGCCGCCTCTTCCCGCTGTGGGTGGCCCTCGGCTTCGCGCTGCCGGCCCTCATCGGCGGCCTGGTGTCGCAGAGCTGGATGGGTGCGCTGCTCGGGTTCCTCTGGGGCGGCGTGATCCGCATGTTCCTGGTCCACCACGCCACGTGGAGCGTCAACTCGATCTGCCACCTCTGGGGATGGCAGACCTACCGCTCGGGCGACCACAGCCGCAACAACCCGGCGATGGGGATCCTGGCGATGGGCGAGGGCTGGCACAACAACCACCACGCGTTCCCCGCGAGCGCGCGGCATGGACTCGAGTGGTGGCAGTTCGACATCAGCTGGATCACCATCCGCTCGCTGGCCGCCGTCGGCCTGGTGCGCGGCATCCGGCTGCCTTCGCCGGAGCGGCTCGAGGCCAAGCGCCTCGCCGCGGACTGACCGCGCCCGTGCGGCGCCACGGACGCCGATGCAGGCAGCCGCGACCGATGACCTGAGCACCCGCGGCGCCGTCGCCGAGGTGTGGCGCATCGCCTGGCCCACCGTCCTCACGATGGTGTCCTACACCATCATGCAGTTCGTCGACGCGCTGATGGTGGCGCAGCTGGGGCCGGTCGAGGTGGCTGCGCAGGGAAACGGCGGAGTCTGGAGCTGGGCGGTGATCTTCTCGGTGGTCGGCGTGCTGACGGTGGTCAACACCTTCGTGAGCCAGGCCGTCGGTGCCCAGCGGCCGCACGAGGTGGCTCGGTACGCATGGGCGGGGGTGTGGCTTGCGCTCGTCGCCTACCTCGTCATCCTGCTGCCCCTCGGCCTGCTCCTGCCGTCGGCATTCGCGCTCATGGGGCACTCGCCGCGCACCACGGAGCTCGAATCCCAGTACGCGACCGTGCTGGTGTTCGGCTCGCTGGTGACCGTGCTCGGCAAGTCGATGAGCCACTTTTTCTTCGGCATCCAGCGCCCACGCGTGATCGCCGCCGCGGCGATCGCCGGGAACCTGGTGAACGTGGCGCTGAACTACGCGCTCATCTACGGCGAGGAGGGGCTGCCTTCCTTCGGCCTTCCCGGCATCCCCGGCATGGCGGCGATGGGCGTGCGCGGCGCGGCGATCGCCACGGTGATCGGCACCGCGGTCGAGCTGTCCGTGCCGCTCGTCCTCTTCCTGGGCCGGCGCATGGACCGCGAGTACGGCATCCGCCGTGCATGGCGACCGGACCTTGCCGCCATGCGCGACGTGGTGCGGCTGGGCACGCCGGCATCGCTCCAGCAGGGAAGCGAGATCCTCACCTGGGCCATCTTCATGAGCGTGCTCGTCGGCCGGTTCGGCGACGTGGCGCTCAGCGCGGGATGGTCGACGCTGCGCTACATGCACCTCTCGTTCATGCCGGCGGTCGGCTTCGGCATCGCCGCCACCAGCCTCGTCGGGCGCCACATCGGCGCGGGCCGGCCGGACCTCGCCGCATCGCGCGCGCGGATCGCGCTTGCGATCGCCGTCGCCTACATGGGTGCCTGCGGCATCCTGATGCTCGTCTTCCGCGGCCCGATGATCTCGGTCTTCGCCTCCGGCGCGCGCACCGCGCCCGAGGTGGCGGCGCAGGTGGTCGAGGCCGGCGCGTCGTTCATGGTGGCGGCGGCCTTCTTCCAGGTGTTCGATGCGGTGGGGATCGTGCTGCTCGGGGCCCTGCGCGGCGCCGGCGACACGCTCTGGCCCGGGATCGCGACCGTCATCCTGAGCTGGTCGATCATCGTCGGCGGGGGATGGCTCCTGGTCGAGCGCGCGCCGGGCCTCGGGCCGCTCGGGCCGTGGATCGCGGCGAGCGCGTACATCGCGGTGCTTTCGGTCGTGCTCGCCGTGCGCTGGAAGCGCGGCGCGTGGCGCTCGATCCGCATCCTGGAGACCCCCGAGGAAGAGGCCGCGCGGGCGCGATAACCGGCCGCCGCCGGGCGGTTTCCGGCCCTCGCTACACTGCGTGGCTCGGCGCGTCCGGCGCCGCGCCCCGTCGCCTCTCGCCTTCCCCTCCCAGGAGCCACGCAGCATGTCCACCACCGGCCTCGACACGGTCATCGGCGGAACCTCGACCTCGAACGACCCGAAGGGCGCGGCCGAGCGCTTCAGGAAGGGGAACGAGTGCGAGAAGGCCGGCGACCGGTGGGCCGCGATCGAGCACTATGCCGCCGCGTGCGAGGGGCACCGCTCCGCGGAGCACCTCTTCCGCCTGGCGTTCATGCTCGACCTCGTGGGCGAGGAGGACGGCGCGATGGAGCTCTACAAGGAGATCTGCGGGCAGCCCGAGCCGCCGGTCAACGCGCTCATCAACCTGGCGGTCCTCTTCGAGGACCGCGGCGAGATGGCCAGCGCCGAGCGCTGCCTCCGCAAGGTGCTGGATGCGCGCCCGAACCACCTGCGCGCACGTCTCTTCATGAAGGACGTGTCGGCGGCGAAGGAGGGCGTCTACGACGAGGGCAACGAGCGCGAGATGGCGCGCGTCACGGGCGAGCTGGAGACGCCGGTCACCGACTTCGAGCTCAGCGTCCGCAGCCGCAACTGCCTGAAGAAGATGAACATCCGCACGCTGCGCGACCTGCTGATGATCACCAAGGCCGAGCTGCTCTCCTACAAGAACTTCGGCGAGACCAGCCTGGCCGAGATCGAGGCGATGCTCGCCCAGCGCGGCCTGCGCCTGGGGCAGGGCCTCGACCAGGGCTACGTGGCGCGCGCCGCCAAGGAGTACATCGACTCCCTCGCCGAGCGCGTGGATTCGTCGGTGCTCGGCCGCCCGGTCTCGACGCTCGAGCTCTCGGTGCGCGCCCGCCGTGCCCTGCAGAACCTGGGCGTGCAGACCATCGGCGAGCTGGCCGCCCGCACCGAGGCCGAGCTGATGGGCGTGAAGAACTTCGGGCAGAACTCCCTGGACGAGATCAAGCGCAAGCTGGTCGACCTGGGGCTGTCGCTGCGCGAGCTCGACTGAGCCCGCGGGGCCACGCCCCCCCCGGAATTGCTGCCGCGCCGCGCGGCGTCGAGCCGATCCATCGGATTGGATGCCGCGCGCCCGCACCCCGTTCCGGTTCGCAGACCTGGCCGCCTCGGCGGTCTGGTCGATGCTGGGCGCGGCCCTCGTGATCCACGGCTGCGCGCAGACGCCGCCCGCGGCTCGTCGTGACCCACTGGCCTCGCGGGCCCCGGCGACGGTGGCACGCGTGCCCGCGGCCGCCCCCGCGGCGCCGGCCCCGTCGCCCA
>CAYTYU010000091.1:0-10512 GCA_964440815.1 uncultured Chitinophaga sp. | reverse complement strand
CGCCGCCCGCACGCCGGCCACGCCGGCAAGCGCCGCCGCCGCATCGCGCGCGCACTCGACGACCACCACCGCACCCGACGCGCCGCGGGCGCGCAGGTCGGCCATCGCCCCGTCCGCCACGACGCGGCCGCGGTCGATCAGCACCGCGCGGTCGCAGCTCGCCTCCACCTCGGCCAGCACGTGGCTCGAGAGGAGCACCGTCGATTCCTCGGCAAGCGATCGCACCAGCGCGCGGAAGTCGCGGACCTGGGCGGGGTCGAGCCCCGACGTGGGTTCGTCCAGGACGAGCACGGCCGGGGCGTGCACGATGGCCGCGGCCATGCCGACGCGCTGGCGGTAGCCCTTGGAGAGCTGGCCGCAGAGGCGGCGGCGCACGTCGGACACGTTGCACCGCGACAGCGCGCGGTCGACGGACGCGCCGCGCGCAGCCCGCGGCACGCCCCAGAGCTCGGCCCGGAAGCGCACGAACTCCTCGACCGTGAGGTCGGGCGTCACGGGGCTCTCCTCGGGCAGGTACCCGACGGCACGGCGCACCGCCGCGGCACCTGGCTCCATGCGCCGGCCACCCACGAGCACCTCGCCCTCGTCGGGGGCCATGGCGCCGACCACCATCCGGATGGAGGAGGACTTGCCTGCGCCGTTCGGGCCGAGGAAGCCGCAGACGGACCGTGCAGGAACCGTGAAGGACACCCGGTCCACCGCGAGGACGCGTCCGAACCGCTTGACGATGGCATGCGCCTCGATCATGACCTGGGACGCGCGCAGGTGGGAAACCGCGACGGAACCCGAATCGTACCGGGGCACGCCGGGATACACTCGTCCGCCGCACGGAGCGCGATGTCCCCGACGTCCCGACACGAACTGCACGGTGGTGATCCCGCGATCCTCCTCGAGGAGATCGGCGACGGGATCGGGGTGGTCGACCGCGGCGGCGAGCTCATCTGGATGAACCATCGCCTGGAGGCGCTCGACGCCGAGACGATGCGCCGTTTCTGCGACTGCTGCGCGGCGCTGATGGCGGAGCTGGCGTCCGACGGCACCGGTCGCCGCACGCACCTGCGCACCTTCAAGGCCGGCGAGCGCACGTGGGAGGCGGCGATCACGCCGCTCGTCCCCGAGGGCGGGGCCGCGGCCACGCGCGTGGTCGGCGTGCTGCACGACGTCACCGCGCGCCAGCGCGTCCTCGACCGCGTGGACGCGATCGACGCGGCCGGCGCGGACCTCCTGGCCCTCGACGCCAAGAGCATCGGGCCGCTCAACGTCGCGGAGCGGCTGCGCCTCATCGAGGACAAGGCGATCTCCGCGCTGGACCGGCTCTTCGGCGCGCGCGAGTTCGAGGTGCGCCTCCTCGACGCGTCGACGCAGCGGCTGGAACTCGTGACCAGCCGGGGCATCGACCCGCTCCCGCCCGGACGGTTCCTGCATGCCACGCCCGAGGGCAACGGCATCTCCGGCCGCGTGGCATCCTCCGGCGAGGCCTACCTCTGCCGCGATGCCGGGCACGACCCCGCGTACGTCGCGGGCCTGGCCGGCGCGCGCTCCAGCATGACGGTGCCCCTCCTCTTCAACGAGAAGGTGGTGGGCACGCTGAACGTCGAGAGCAGGCAGCCGTCGCGCTTCGACGAGGAGGACCTCCTCTGCCTGGAGCTCTTCGGACGCTACGTGGCCATGGCGCTCAACATCCTGGACATGCTGGTGGTCGAGCGGTACACGACGAACCAGCGCGTGAGCGGCACGCTGCGCGACGAGATCGCGGCGCCGATCTCGTCGATCCACGCCGCGGTCGCCGACCTGAAGCGCGACCCCGACGTGCCGCCGCAGGCGATCGCCGAGCTCGAGCGCGCCATCGCAAGCGTGGAGACGCGCGTGCGCGGCGCCACGGGCGGGCCCCAGACGGTGCTCGGCGTCGACCGCGCGGACCGCGCGCGGGGCGTCGACCCGGACATCGCCGGTCGCCGGATCGCGGTGCTCGACGACGAGGCCCCGATCCGCGATGCCGTGGGCATGGTGCTCGCGGAGGCGGGCGCCGCGGTCGACCGCTTCGAGTCGAGCGAGGACGGCTGCAACGCCATCGAGCGCGCAGCCGCCGCCGGCGCGCCGTACGACGTCGTCGTCAGCGACGTGCGCATGCCGGGGCGCAACGGCTACGAGGTCTTCCGCGTCACCAAGCAGGGCTGCCCGCGCACCCAGGTCATCCTGATGACCGGCTTCGGCTACGACCCGAACCACTCGATCGTGCGCAGCACGCAGGAAGGCCTGCACTGCTTCCTGTTCAAGCCCTTCCAGGCGCAGCAGCTCGTCGACGAGGTCCGCAAGGCCGTCGCCGAGTGGAAGGGCGAGCGCCCGATGTCCGACGGACGCTGAGCCCTCAGCGCCGCCGCGCCACCAGCAGCCGCCAGAAGCCCTCGAAGTCCTTGCGCACCTCGGCGCCCTCGAGCGCCGGGTTGGCGCGGGCGGCCGCAAGCGCATCGTCGCGCTGACGGTGGCCGACCTCGACGGCAAGCACCCCGCCGGGCACCAGCCACCCGTGCGCCGCTGCGACCAGCGGACGGATGACGTCCATGCCGTCCGCCCCGCCGGCCAGCGCCGAGCGCGGCTCGTGGTCGCGGACGTTCGCCGCCATCTCGGCCCACTCGTCGTCGCGCACGTAGGGCGGGTTCGAGGCCAGCACGTGGAAGGAGCCGCGCTCGTCGGCGCGAAGCGGGGCGTACAGGTCACCGGCGCGCAGGTCGACCGCGTCGAGCACGCGGTGCGCGTCCAGGTTCGCGCGCGCGAGCCCGAGGGCCGCCGGCACCAGGTCCGTGGCCACGATGCGCACGTCGACGGGCGCCGGCCCGGGTTCCGACGGATCCACGCCGCGCCGCTGGCCGCGGAGCGCCGCCGCCACGCAGGCCGCGACGCACCCGGTGCCCGTGCCGATCTCGAGCATGCGCACCGGCGACGCGCCGGCGGCGGCCGCTGCACGCAGCGCGCCCACCGCCTCCTCGACGAGGTGCTCGGTCGCCGGGCGCGGGATCAGCGTGGCCGGCCCGACCGCGAAGCGCTTCGACCAGAACCATGCCTCGCCGACGAGGTACTGCACCGGCTCGTGGCGGCCCGCGCGCACGACGAGCGCGCGCAGCCGGTCGAGCTCGTCGGCCGACGCCGGGCGGTCCGCGTCCATGTAGAGCCGCATGCGCTCGCAGCCGAGCACGTGCGCAAGCAGCATCTCCGCGCACACGCGAGGGGAATCGATCCCCTTCTGGGCCAGGTGGCCATCCATCCAGCGCACCAGGCGCCGCGTGGTCCAGGCCTCGCCCGCGTTCTGCGGGGAATCGCGGCGGGTGGCGGATTCCATGCCGGGAGTATCCTAATCCGCCCTTTCGGAGACCCCAACCATGCCGGGAATCGAAGCCGTCACCGACATCCTCGCCGCCGTCCGGGACCGTGCCTCCTCCAGCGGGCGCTTCGCCTCGGTCTCCATCGATGGCGAGAGACTGAGGTGCCGCGCGAAGGGCGCCGAGGCCGAGGCGTGGTACGTGGTCGACCGCGACGGCGGACGCTGGAGCGTCGCGCTCCTGACGCCCGACCGCTGGCTGAGCGAGTCGGTCGAGGGCGACATGCTCGAGGGCCGCGACAGCGCCGAGGAACTCGTCGACGACGAGCTCGTCGAGGTCGGCTTCCGCAACCGCTGCGGCAAGGTGCGCCACTTCCGCGACGAGGACAAGACCTACGTCTTCCGCACCGACGTGCCGCTCGAGGGGCTCGACGACGCACCCGCGGCGATCGCCACGTTCCTGCTTGCGTTCGAGGCCGCCTTCGGGCAGCTCGGCGACATGGGCGGGGGCGACTGAGCGGTGGCCGACCGGCCGCCCAAGGTCGTGATGCTCGGGTGGGAGTTCCCGCCCTTCATCACCGGCGGCCTCGGCACGGCGTGCCACGGCCTGACCAAGGCGCTCGACGCGCTCGGGGCGCATGTGACGTTCGTGCTGCCCAAGGGCGTCGCGGGAGACCATTCGTCCCACGTCGAGCTGCTGGCGCCGGGCGTGAACGAGGGCCGCGGACCGGAATTGCGCTCCGGAGGCGGGCCTGCGCCCGTCGGCATCGAACGCCGCAAGGCCGACCGCGGCGTCGGCGCGCGCACGGTGGCAGCGACGATGCCCACCACCCGCCCTTCCGCCGCGGCCGGGCGCACCGCGCCCGCAACCAAGCCCGACCCCGCCGCACTGCGCGCCCAGCTCGGGCGCGCGATCCGGCTGGTGACCGCGCCCTTCGTCGCCTCCGGCGCGTACGAGAATCCCGCCGCGCGCGTCCTGCTGGAGCGGCTTGCGACCGCCAGTGCCGCGCCGCCGCGGCTCCTTCGCCCCGGCGTCCTCGCCGAGGCGGCCTCCTCCGCCGCCACCGACGACGGCGACCTGCTGCACGGCCTCGACGACCCGTCGCGCCAGGAGGTGCTCTCGCTGCTCGAGGCGTGGGAGCGCTACGGTGCCGAGGACCCCGGCGGCGTCGCCGAGATGGTCGAGATGATCCGCGCGGTCCGCTCGGCGGTGCCGGAGTCGAACGGCCGCGGGGCGGGCGTTTCCCTGCGCCGCGGCGGCACCGCGCCCGACTACTCGGGCGACCTGCTCGCCCAGAGCGAGGCCTATGCACGCTTCGTGGTGGAACGCTGCCGCGACATGGACTTCGACGTGATCCACGCGCACGACTGGCTCACCTACCCCGCGGGCATCGCGCTCGCGCGCGTGACCGGCCGGCCGCTCGTGGTGCACGTCCACTCCACGGAGTTCGACCGCTCGGGCGAGCACGTCAACCAGGCCGTCTACAACATCGAGCGGCGCGGCATGCACGCGGCGGTCCGGGTGGTCACGGTGAGCATGCTCACCCGGAACATCTGCGCCAACCGCTACGCCGTGCCCGTCTCCAAGTGCGAGGTGGTCTACAACGGCGTCGACCTCGACCCGAAGGCCGTGGGCGTCACCACCATCGGCAGGCGGGACCGCATCGTCCTCTACTTCGGGCGCATCACCATGCAGAAGGGACCGGAGTACTTCGTGCAGGCGGCCAAGCGGGTGCTGGAGAAGTTCGAGGACGTGAAGTTCGTCGTGGCCGGGTCGGGCGACCAGGCGCAGCGGATGATCGCGCTCGCCGCGGAGCTCGGCATCGGGCACAAGGTGCTCTTCACCGGCTTCCTGCGCGGCAAGGACATCCCGCGCGTGTTCAGCATGGCCGACCTCTACGTGATGCCGAGCGTCAGCGAGCCCTTCGGCATCGCACCGCTCGAGGCCATCGGCCACAGGGTGCCGGTCCTGATCAGCCGGCAGTCCGGCGTGAGCGAGGTGCTGGTCAACGCCCTCAAGGTCGACTTCTGGGATGTCGACGACATGGCGAACAAGATCATCGCGGTGCTCCGGCACCCGCCGCTGCAGCGCACCCTGATCGACCACGGCTTCGACGAGGTGCGCGGCCTGACGTGGGAGGGTGCCGCGGAGCGGTGCATCGCCGTGTACCGCGGCGCGATGCAGACCGTCGGCACGGGCGCGCGCCGCTGATCCCGAGGCCGGGGGAAGCGCTCCTATACTTCGCCAATGGCGTTTTTCACGCGCAGGAAGCCCGCTCCCGCACGCCCCCAGCCCGCCGCGGCACCTGCCGCGCCGCAGGGCCGCGCCGCCGCGCGCGACCCCGCCTTCGAGCGGCGCGTGCAGGAGCTCGGCGCCGAGTTCCTCGGCCAGGCGCGCGAGGCAGGCGCGGGCGTCTTCAGCGGCAGCCTGTCGGTCTTCAAGGACAAGCTCATGGACTGGGCGATGCAGGACGAGGCGTTCCGCGTCCAGCTGTTCCGGTTCGTCGACTGCTTCCCGACGCTGCGCACGAGCGACGCGATCTACGACCACCTGACCGACTACCTGTCGCAGCCGGGCGTGAAGCCCCCGCCGGGGTTCGAGCTCGGGATGGCCGCGGGCGGACTGGCCAAGGGCCTCGTCGCGCGCACCATGGCCTCGCAGATCGAGGGCATGGCCTCCAAGTTCATCGCCGGCACCGACGCGGCGAGCGCCGTGCCCGCGCTGGAGCGGATGTGGAAGAACGGCATGTGCTTCAGCGTCGACCTCCTGGGCGAGGCGTGCGTGAGCGACGAGGAGGCGCGGGCCTACCGGCAGAAGTACCTCGACCTCGTCGAGAACCTGCCGAAGCGGGTCGCGTCATGGCCGTCGAAGCCCGTCCTCGAGCAGGACCACCTCGGCGCGGTGCCGCGCACCAACGTCAGCATCAAGATCAGCTCGCTGAGTGCACGCGTCGACCCGATCGACACCGAGGGCTCGATCCTGGGCCTGATGGAGGGGATCCGCCCGATCCTGCTGGCCGCCAAGGCCAACGGCGTGCTGGTCAACTTCGACATGGAGCAGTTCGCGCTCAAGGACCTCACGATCGAGCTCTTCAAGCGCTGCTGCGAGGAGATCGACTTCGAGGCGGGCCTGGCCATGCAGGCCTACCTGCGCAGCGCCGAGGACGACGCGCGCGGGCTGGTCGAGTGGGCCAAGCGCCGCGGGCGCGTGGTCACGGTGCGCCTCGTGAAGGGCGCCTACTGGGACTACGAGACCATCCACGCCGAGCAGCAGGGATGGCCGGTGCCGGTGTGGAGCCGCAAGTCCGACACCGACGCGTGCTTCGAGCGCGTGGCGCAGTACCTGATCGAGCAGACCCCGCGCACGCTGGGCGAGGGTGGCGTGAAGCTCGCCCTCGGCTCGCACAACGCGCGCTCGATCGCGGCGGCGCTCGCCACGCTGGAGCGCTGCGGGCTGCCGAAGTCGGCGATCGAGCTGCAGATGCTCTTCGGCATGGGAGACGCCCTGAAGGCCGCGGCGATGGCCATGGGCATGCGCGTGCGCGAGTACGTGCCGGTCGGGGAGATGATCCCGGGCATGGCGTACCTGGTGCGCCGCCTCCTGGAGAACACCTCGAACGAGAGCTGGCTGAAGGCCGGCTTCCTGGACAACGCCGACGTCTCCACGCTGGTGGCGAGCCCGCATCGCGAGCATGATTCCGACCCCGGCATCGAGCGCATCCGCATGGCGCCCGAGCGCCACGCGCTCTCCTGCGCCGCGGCGGGGATCGGCGACGGCCGGCCCTTCTTCACCGAGCCGATGCGCAACTTCGCGGTCGCCCCGGTGCGCGAGGCCTTCGGCCGCGCGGTGGCCGCGGCGAAGGTGCCCGCGGTCGCGAACGACGGCACCGCGGAAGCGGCCGCCCGCGCGGTGGCCACGGCGGACGCCGCGTTCCCGCGCTGGCGCGACCGCGAGCCCGCGGAACGGTCGGAGTGCCTGGTGCGCGCCGCGGCCGCCATGCGCGCCCGGCGCGACGAGCTCTCGGCGATCGTGGCACTCGAGTCGGGGAAGACCTGGCGCGAGGCCGATGCAGACGTCTGCGAGGCGATCGACTTCTGCGAGTACTACGCCCGCGAGTCGACGCGGCTCTTCGCACGCGCGCGGCTCGGGAGGTTCGTCGGCGAGCTGGACGAGCAGTGGTACCAGCCCCGCGGCGTGGCGGCGGTGATCAGCCCGTGGAACTTCCCGCTGGCGATCTGCTGCGGCATGGCCGTGGCGGCGCTGGTGACCGGCAACACCGCGGTCGTGAAGCCGGCCGAGCAGACGCCCGGCATCGCGAAGGTGCTCTGCGACATCCTGTGGGAGGCGGGCATTCCGCGCGACGTGCTCCACTTCGTGCCCGGCCCCGGCGAGACCGTCGGTGCCGCGCTGGTGCGCGACCCGCGCGTGGCGCTCATCGCCTTCACCGGGAGCAAGGCCGTGGGCCTCGACATCCTCGAGGCGGCCGGACGCACGCCCGAGGGGCAGCACTTCGTCAAGAAGGTCGTCTGCGAGATGGGCGGCAAGAACGCGATCATCATCGACGAGAGCGCCGACCTCGACGAGGCGGTGCTCGGCGTGCGCCAGAGCGCCTTCGGGTTCCAGGGGCAGAAGTGCTCGGCGTGCAGCCGGGTGATCGTCCTGGACGGCGCGCACGACGTGTTCCTGCGCAGGCTGGTGGAGGCCACGCGCGCACTGGTGGTCGGCGACCCGCGCGAGCCGGGCACGGACGTCGGCCCGGTGATCGACGAAGAGGCGGCGAAGAAGATCCGGCAGTACGTCGACATCGGGCGCGGCGAGGGGAAGCTCGAGCTCTCGCTCGAGGTGCCCGCGGGCCTCGAGGCCCGCGTCGGCAAGCCCTACGTCGGGCCGGCGATCCTCAGCGGCATCCGCGCCGACGCGCGCATCGCCACCGAGGAGATCTTCGGGCCGGTGCTCGCGGTGATCCGTGCGTCGAGCTTCGACGAGGCCCTGCGCATCGCAAACTCCCCGGCCTACAAGCTGACGGGAGGCATCTACTCGCGCAAGCCCGCGCACCTCGAGCGCGCGCGGCGCGAGTTCCGCGTCGGAAACCTCTACGTCAACCGCGGCATCACCGGCGCGCTCGTCGGGCGCCAGCCCTTCGGCGGATTCGGCATGTCGGGCGTCGGCAGCAAGGCCGGCGGGTGCGACTACCTGCTCCAGTTCGTCGAGCCGCGCGCCTGCTGCGAGAACACGATGCGCCGGGGCTTCGCGCCGGGGCTGTGAGCGCGGGGCGGTAGCCTCCGCCGAATGCACCGACTCGCGATCGCGCTCACGGCCGCCCTGCTCGCCTCCCCCGCCGGCCTGGCGCAGGCCCCGTCGGCACCGCCCGCGGCGGGCACCTCGACCGCGTGGCCGCAGACCGCCACCGTCGACGGCACCACGTACGTCATGCACGCGCCGGCCTACACGGCGATCGCGGGCAACACCGTCTCGATGAAGACCACCGTGCAGGCGAAGCCCGCGCAGGGATCGCCGGTCGAGGCGACCGTCGGCCTCACGGCTGCGATCGCCCCGTCCTCCGAACCCGGCTACGTGGAGCTGAGCGGCTTCGAGATCGAGACCTGCGACGCTCCCGGCGGGCAGGCCGACGCGATCCGCACGGCGCTCGCGGGCCTCATGAAGGACATGGGGATCGAGGCCACGCTCACCACCATCGTGCAGGACGTGGCGATCGACTCCTCGCGCGACGTGAAGGGGCTTGCCAACCCGGTGCCGGCGATCGTGGTCACCGACCGCCCGACGGTGCTGATCTCCGTGAACGGCCAGCCGGCGCTCGGCAGCTGCGGCGGCGGATGGAAGCGCGCGGTCAACACGCCGAGCGTGCTGCTCCGCGGCCCGGACGGCAGCTGGTGGACGCGCGTCGGCGGGAAGCACTGGCTGACGGGCAAGCGACTCCAGGATCCGCTGCAGCCGACGAGTTCCTCCCCGCCCGCTGACGTCGTGGCGAGCCTCGGCACCGTGCCGCCGCCCACCGGCGCGACCGCGCCGCAGAACCCGGCGCCCGCGAAGGCGGTGCCGCAGGCGATCGTCGCCACGGTGCCGACGCTCCTCCTCTCGGTCGACGGCGCGCCGGCCATGCAGCCCGCCTGCGACGGCGTCGAGTGGGCCACCAACTGCGAAGGTGTCCTGCTTCGCGCCTCGGATGCCTGGTGGACGCTCGGGTCCGGGCGCTGGTTCACCACGCGCACCCTGCAGCGCGGCCCGTGGACCTTCGTGCCGGCCGGCCAGGTGCCGCCCGCCTTCGCCAACCTGCCGGCGCAGGGCCCGCTCGCGCCCGCGCGCGCGAGCGTCCCGGGAACGCTCGAGGCCCGCTCTGCGGCGGTCGCCAGCAGCATGGTGCGCACCGTCACCGTGCAGCGCCAGGGGGCGAAGTGCTCGGTGAAGTACCGCGGCTCGCCCGAGTTCGCGCCGATCGCCGGCGACCTGTCGTTCGCGACCAACGCGTCGCAGCCGGTGATCCGCGCCGGCAGCATCTTCTACTGCTGCGACGACGGCGCATGGTTCGTGGCCCCGAACGCGACCGGCCAGTGGTCGGTGTGCGACGCGGTGCCGGCATCCGTCTACGCCATTCCGCCGTCCTGCCCGGTGTACGCCTGCACGTACGTCGAGGTGTGCGCGAACACGCCCGAGACCGTGACCTTCGGTGCGACGCCCGGCTACCTCGGCACCTACATGCAGGACGGCACGCCGGTCCATGGCACGGGCCACGACTACGACGCGGCGCACCCGCAGGCGGTCGACCCGGCGCAGGCGGACGTGGCGTCGTACGTCGCGCCCGGCTACCCGGAGACCTACGGCGACCAGGCCACCTACTCCTACGACACCGGCACGTACGCACCCGAGGAGGGCTACGGCTACTGCTACGCGGACGTGTACCCCTCGGTCTACGCCTACGGCTACCCGGGCTGGGGCTGGAGCCCGTACTGGGGCTCGGCGTACGCCTACGGCGCCGGCTGGGGCTACGGCTGGGGCTACGGCGGCTGGGACAACTGGCATCGCAACTGGGACCGCGCCAACGACCGAGCGGCGTGGAACCACTGGAACGACAACCATGGACTGGCGAACGGCCGCGGCGTGGGCGATGCCCGCGGCGTCGGCGCCCCCGGCGCGGGCGCACGCGGGGCCGGTGCACCGGGCGCCCCCGGCAATCGCG
>CAYTYU010000090.1:0-10640 GCA_964440815.1 uncultured Chitinophaga sp. | reverse complement strand
CGGCGGTGGCCTGGCGCATCGCCTCCTCCTCGCCCTCGGCGCGCGCGGCGTCCTCCGCGGCGCGCTCGGCGAGCGACCGGGCATCGGCCTCGTCGCGCGCGCGTTGCGCCGCGGCGCGCGCGTTGGCCCAGCGGTTCCAAGTGGGCGTCCATGCTGCCAGCGCACCGTCCTGCGCGGCCCACCAGCCCGGGCGCGACAGCTCCCACGCCCACGCACTGGTCCAGCCGGGGCACCAGCCCCACGGGATGCAGCCATCCACCAGGACGTCGGGTACCACGTCCGGCGCGGCGTCGGCATCGGCCGTGCCGGCGACGGCGACGAACGCCCCGACGTCCGCGTCGAATGCCACGGGCTGCGCGAAGGTCTGCGGCTGCGACGCGAAGGCGCCGGCGGCGAACTCGACCGCAGGCGGGGAGAACCCGGTGCCGAAGACCACCGCACCGCCGTCGACGTAGGTGCCGAGGTAGCCCGGGGACCACGCGAAGGTCACCGACGAGTCGTCGGAGGCCACGACGTCGACGAACGTGACCGGGTACGCCGCCGATGCCGGCGGGATCGACGCGATGGCGTCGGGGATCCCGTCGGCGAGCGTCCAGGGCCCGTCGGGCGAATCCGAGGAGAACCACGCGGCGTTGTCGCAGCAGAGGAAGCGCTGGCCCACCTGGACCACCGGCTGCGACGCGTTCACGGAGGCGCGCAGCATCGTGCCGGGCACCGCCTGCCAGGCGGGCGCACCGTTCCAGCGCGCGGAGCAGCGCGCGTCGGCCCGCGACAGCGACTGCCCACGGCGCTCGAGCGTGGCCGCCACGGCCGCGACCGCCTCGGGAGTGTGGGGAACGCTTGCGCGTGCCGGCAGGAACGCACGGCCCGCAGGGAGCTGCGCGAACGCAGGCGGCAGGTCGGCCGGACGCGCCCGGATCCATGCGCCGTCGAGGGAATCGGCGCGGAACCACCGGCCGGCAGCGATGGTCCACCACGCCTCGGGCGAGGCGGTCCGCAGGAGGAGCGGCGACGCGTTGGGCGCCCACTGCACGCCCGGCGCGACGTCGACGAGGTCGGGCTCGCCGTCGATCGAGAGGAGCGCGGTCGGCTCGGTGAAGACGAGGAGCTCGGGCGGCGTGCGCGGGCGGGGGGCGGGATCGGCGTCCGCCGGCCCCGCCGCGACGCCGCGCGGTGCCGGGTCGCTGCCGAGCGCCGCGACCACGTCGCCGGGCGGAGGCGCCGCCGGTGCGTAGCCCGCGCCGAGGGAGTCGCTGGCGACCCAGCGGTCCGCGGCAAGCCGCACGAAGAGCGTGCCGCCGGGGTCCTGCAGCAGGATGAACGGCGTGTTGGTGCAGCGGCGCCAGCCGGTCGCGGCGACCGGCGCCATGCGCGGCTCGCCGTCGATCCACAGGCCGACCGCGCGCCGGCGCACGACCTTGAACGCGGGCGCGTCGTCGCCGAGGCCGTCGGCGGTGGCGGCGCGCGCGTCGGCCACCACCATGTCGTGCGTGACGGCACGCCGCGTCGTCGACATCGCGCGCCCGGCGATCGCCTCGGCCAGCGCGCCACGCTCCCCGTCGTCGGCCGGCCGGCCCGCGAAGGCAAGCGAGCGGACCGTGAACCCGGAGAGCTCGAGCTCGCCGGGCAGCGCCCCCGCCTGCACCGACGCGACGACCGTGACGCGGCCGATCGCGGCCGGGTCGGGTGCGCCGGCCGGCAGGTCTCCACGGACGATCGCCTGCTCGAACTCGACCTGCGAGCCGTCGAATGCCGTGAAGCACGGGGCGAAGGCGGTCCACGTCCTCCCACCGCCCTCGATCCGCTGGGGCCAGGCGAGCGCGGGCGGCGCGGACGCGCGCGCGAACGACGCGATCGCCGCCACCAGCACGAGGACCAGCGCCCTCGGCACGCTCATGGAGCGGGCCGCGGGGCCGGCGCGGCGTTCGGGGCCCCGCCCACGCGCTCGAAGGACTGCGCGAAAACGGCGCGGCGCGCATCGCACCCCTCGCGCACCGGATCCGCGTCCATCCGGAGCGGGCCGATCCGCAGCTCGTACACCGCCTGGTCGTCGGCGCAGAGCGGCGACTCGCGCCGGGTGGAGAGGGCCAGCCGCCGCTCGCGCGGGTCGTAGGACCAGCCGCCGACCACGGCGCGCGACTGTCCCTTGACGAGGAGCGAGTAGAGCCCGCCCTCGGCGAAGGAGATCGTCGAGCCGTCGCCGATCGACCGCCACGCTCCCGTGACGTTCGGGTCGGCGGCCTGCGCCTTCTCGGTCGACACGCACGCCGCCGCCGACAGCGCGGCGGCGCCGGCGACGGCATGCACCAGGATTCGGGCGACGTTCATGCGTCGCACGGTAGCGCATCGACCGTGCCGGGGGGGCGGCGCACCGCGTCACCCCGTCGGGCGCGGCAGCCAGCGGTCGCGATCGGCCGGCGCCCGACGGAACGCGGGGCCACGGACGCCGGCGGCGCGCATCGACGGCGACTGGTGCTCGCCGGCGGCGATCCGGTCGGCAAGCCGGCGCCCCAGGCCCCCGCTCTCGATGTCGAGGGGATGCAGGCAGTCGATGAACTCCGAGGCCTCGGACTCCGGCGGCAATGCGCGCGTCGGCTCGTCGAGGATCCGGTAGTAGAGGCGGCCGTACAGGTCGCGGTCGTCGAGGTGGTCGGTGTTCAGGAGGAACACGCCGCTCGCCGCGAGCGCCTCGATCACGGTCCAGAGCTCGTCATGGAGCGCATCGGCCGAGTCCAGGTCCTGCGGCGGCACCGGCACGATGCGGTGCTCGAGGAGCAGCGCGCGGCCCGTCGTGACGGGCGCCATCTCCAGGTCATAGACCAGCGTCCAGTGGAAGCGGTCCTCGATGCCGCCCGCGGCGCGTGCCTTGGCGACCAGCTCGTCGATGCGGCGCGCACGGTCGGCGTGCATCCTGCGCCGCGTGCCGATCACCTCCTCGGCCATCGCATCGAGCCGATCGCGCGAGATGCCGCCGACCAGCCGCCTCCGGCGCGCCGCGCGCGCCTCCGAACCCGTGATCCCGAAGCACATGTCGAACCTCCGATTCCTGCCCTGCGTGCGCGCACCGTATCGGCGCGCGGGCGCGTTCCCCGAAGACGCCGCCATTTTTCCGGCAGCGCGTTCAGATGCAGTGCACGCGCACCGTGGGCGCCGACGCATCGTTCCCCCGCATGCGGACCTGCACCGACGCCCGCTCGCCCGGCATCAGGGTCAGCAGGTTGGGCGTGCACTCGACCCAATCTCCCTCGGGCTCCACCCATGCCTCGCGCACCAGCGTGCGCGCCGTCAGGTCGGCCCACCATGCGTCGTGCCGGCGCTCAACGCGAACCGAGAACCCGGGCGACGTCCGCGGCTGCGCCGCTTCGGGCGCGAACCACCACCAGGCGCGGTTGCGCACATGTCCGCCGTCGGGCACGCCCTCGAGGTGATCCTCGGCCGACGGCACCTCGGCGCTCCACGCCTCGGACGCCGGGTCGGCGGGCGGCCCGACCAGCTCGGCCGGGTCGATCGACGCATCGATCCCGCGCGGCGGCACGCGCACCTTGCGCACGGCCGACGCAAGCACCCGGCCATGCACGTCGACGCGCCGCACCTCGACGGGCGCGTTCCATGCCGAGGGCGCATCGTTGACGAGCACCACGCGCAGCGAGCCGGCGGCGCCGTCGCCGCCGGCCACGCCCTGCCCCGCGGGCCCGACCGGCTCGATCGTCACCAGGCGCGGCCGCGCCGCCTGGCGCACGGCATGCCATGACGGCTTCGGGCGCAGCTTCGCGTCCACCACGCTCCAGCTGTGCCCGGTCCACACGTCGTTCAGCTGCCAGAAGAGGCTCCCGCCGGAGCGACCGGGATTCGCGCGCGTCCACGCGATCATCGTGCGCATCGCGCGCGCCTGCAGGACATGCGCCTGCCAGAGCCACGCCGCGAAGTCCGCGGGCGCCGGGAAGTTCGCCGCGAGGTACGGCGCGTACTGCACCTCGTCGCCGCCCCAGGCGCGCTGGCGCCTGGCGAGCGCCGGCGACCCGATCACGAGCGCGTCCTCGCCGAGCGCCTCCCGCAGCGACGCGAGGGTCGGCGGCGACTGGTGGCCGTACTCGCTGGTGAAGCGCGGCACCATCGACCGCTGGGCGGCGAGCTTGAGGTCCCACGTGTGCCGGTCGCCGCGGTCGGGGTCGTTCGCGTTCACCTCGAGCGACCCGCTCCACGGGCTCTCGGGCCAGTACGGGCGAGATGGGTCGAGCTCCGCGCACACGCGCGGCAGCAGCTCGAGCCAGTAGTGCCGGCCCCAGGACTGCCCGGCCGCGAGCCGTTCCCTGAATCCCCACGACTGCCACGCGAGCACGTCCTCGTTGCCGCCGCACCAGAGCACGATCGACGGATGCGCCGAGCAGCGCGCGACCTGCGCACGCGCCTCGCGCTCGACGAGCGCCGGCATCGGCGCGTCCTCCGGGTACGTGGCGCACGCGAACATGAAGTCCTGCCAGACCAGGATGCCGAGCTCGTCGCAGCGGTCGTAGAACGAGCCGGGCTCATGGATCCCGCCGCCCCAGACGCGCAGCATGTTCAGGTTCGCCGCGGCCGCGAGCTCGAGCAGCCGATCGACCGCGGCATCATCGCGGCCGGCGACCGGGAACGGCGACGCGGGAATCCAGTTCGCACCCGTCACCGGGATGCGCACGCCGTTCACGATGAAGGCGAATCGCCCGCCGTCCGCATCCGGCGACGCATCGAGCGCGCACGAACGCAGGCCGATCCGCCGCACCTCGCGCGGGCCCGCGCCCGGGACCGGACGCCCGTCCGCATCCACCAGGTCGACGCGCACCGCGTGCATCGGCTGACGGCCGAAGCCGCGCGGCCACCAGCGCTCCGGCCGCTCGACCTCGAACGACGCACATGCGCGGCCGTCCCCGCCGACCGGAACGATCGACGACATCGTGCGCGCGCCCCGGTCGCGGTCGCGCGCGCGATCGCGCTCCTCGCCCGGCGCGCGAGGCGGCCGGCGCAGCTCGCAGCGCACGAACACGCCGTCGAGCGGCGCATCGGGCATTCGCGCCACGTCGACATGCACCGAGACCCGCGCCCGCTCGGCATCGCAGGAATCGACGAGCGGCCGCACCGAATCGATCCGCGCCGTGCTCCAGCCCTCGATGCGCACGTCTCCGGGAATCCCCGAGGTGGGCACGCGCGGCCCCCAGTCCCAGCCGAAGTTGCACGCGCTCTTGCGGATGAACGGGTACGGCGTCCAGTCGCCGTTCACCGGGCGCGGCCCGAGGCGCGCCTCCTCGGCGCGCACGTACGGCACCGGGGCGCGCACGCGGACCACGAGCACGTTCGCGCCCGCGCGCACCGCGCCGCGCACGTCGAACCGCCACGGCACGAACTGGCTCGCGCACATCCCGACCGGCACGCCGTTCAGCTCGACCTCCGCCACGGTGTCGACCGAGTCGAGGCACAGCTCGACCGCGCCTCGGCCGAGCATCTCCGCGGGCACGTCGATCCGCCCCGTCCACGTCCAGTCGGCGTGGCCGACCCAGGCCTGCCGTTCCTCCCCGTCGCCGACGTCGAGCGGCGGCAGCACGCCCGTGCGCCCGAGGTCGAGGTGCACGCACCCCGGCACCTCGGCCGGGAACGAGCGGCCGACGATCGCCGGCGGCGCCTGCGGATGCGCGCACGCCGTGCACGTGACCGTCCATGCGGAGGGATCGGGGCGGATCACCGGCATCGCGCGCCCCTCACCCGACCCGCCCGTCGTCGGCCGCGTCCGGCCGGTACGCGCGCAGGTCGCGGCGCAGGCGGACGTAGTCGCGGATGCCGCCGATCGAGAACCACGCGGTCACGACGGTGCTCGCAACCAGGATGACCCACGTCCAGCCGTGCCACCACGCCGACCACGCCTGGTCGCCGACCGGCTCGCCGGCGGCACGCCTCCAGAGAAGCCACGGCGTCGCCACCAGGAAGAGCACCGTGAAGGCGAGCGGCCACGCGAGCGTGATCACCGCCACGAACCGGTCCCACCCGCGGTACTGTCGGTCGAATCCGATCTTCTCCAGGAACGTACGCGGCGCCTCGTCGAGCGCCGCGTCGCCCTCCACCCGCCAGCGGCCCCGGTGCAGCATGCGGTCGAGCTCGAACCGCCGGACGCCGCCGGCGAGGCTCGCGACCACGTACGCGCCGCAGCTGGCCATCATGGCGACGAAGCTGAGCTCCATGCCGGTGACGTTCGCGCGCACCCAGTTGAACGCGGCGGCCAGCGCGGGGAACGCCGGTTCCGGCGCCGCCATGGCCTCCACCCACGCCGTCGGCGCGTTCAGCACCACGAGGCCGGGCACCGAGATGCCGATCCCGGCGAGCATCGCCGACCACGCCCCTGCCGTCGTGCCCCACCGCGTGTACAGCCCGCCGATGATCGCCGCGCCGCCGCCGGCCACGAAGATGCTCCCGGTGAGCGCGCCGTACATCGCGATGTACTCGCCCGGCTGCCAGCGCAGGCTGAAGAGGAACGCGAACACCGCCACGCCGAGGACGGCAAGCTTCAGGAGGACGAGCTGCGACCGCGGCGCCATCGGGCGCCTGCGGAACGGCAGCACCACGTCCTGGACGAAGATGCTGCCCCAGGAGTGGAGGTACGCCTCGTCGGTGCTGACGGCGGCGCCCATCATCGCCGCGACCACGAGCCCAAGCATCCCGGCCGGCAGCATCACGCCGAGGGCGAGCGGCACCCGCATCTCCGCCTGCAGCGCCTCCGTGGGCTGCGCGGCGATCATCTCCTGCAGGCCCGCCGACGCGGCCGCATGCTCCGGGTGCGTGAGGAACGCCCGCACCGCCAGCGGCACCAGCACCGTCACGAGCATCAGCGTGCGGTAGCGCCAGCCGTTCAGGAGCTGCCCCATGCGCGCCTCGTGGGCGTCGCGCGCGGCGCTGTTGTAGCCCTGGTCGCCCTGCCACGCGCGGCAGGCGTAGAAGAGCGTGAACGCGCTGATCAGCCAGTAGACGACGTTGAAGTTCCGCTCGTCCGACAGACCCAGCGGGTTGAGCATGCTCTTGCCCGCCGGCAGCATGAGCATGGTCTCCTCGAGCTGGAGCCACGGGAAGCGCAGCATGACCCACCAGCACACCGTGACGAAGGTGCAGAAGCAGAACACGCCCTGGAAGAAGTCGGTCACCAGGACGGCGAGCATCCCGCCCGCGAAGACCATGAAGACCGCGAAGGAGAGGAGCGCCGCCATCACCACGGGGAACGTCTCGACGTGCGCGCCCCAGAGTTCGAAGCCGTCCGGAAGCCCGAGCATCGCGATGAAGAACCGCGCCGTCACGCCCGGGAAGATCGCGTAGTTGAGGATGCCCGAGACGAAGGCCACCAGCCCGCCGAAGATGCGCAGCCGGCGCGAGTAGCGCATCTCGAAGAACTGGGCGAGCGTCATCGCGCGCGTCTCGCGGAATCGGTAGATCACCCACCCGGTGGCGGCCAGCACGATGAGCGCCGGCCCCTCCAGGTAGCCCCACCAGTACTGCGTGAACCCCACGTCGTAGCCGAGCTGGAAGTACCACACCAGCGTGATGACGCCGACCTGCGCCATGTTGTAGGAGACGGTGAGCAGGTAGCGGCCGGCGAGGCGGTTGGCGCTCAGGAACCCGCTCACGCTCGTCGCATGCCGGCGCATGCTCCAGGCGCTCCAGGCAAGCGCCGACATGAACGCCCCGACGATCGTCCAGTCGATCGCGGCCAGCCTCACGCGCCGGCCCCCGCGAGCGTCGCCCGCAGGGTGACGATCCCGAACGGACGCACCGCGAAGCGCGTCACGCCCGCCGCCGCGTCGTGCTCGATGGCGGCCACGTCGCGCGGCTCCTCGAAGAGGTCGGCCGCCTGAACGCCCCGTACCGGGAAGCCCCAGCGCACCTCGGCCGTGCCGCTGCCGCCGCGCACCTCGACCACGCGCAGCGCCACCGTGCCCGTCGACTCGCCGGGCTTGAGCGCCGAGACCTCCAGGTGCCCCGCGCCGTCGCAGTGCACGTCGACGCCCTGCCAGCCGGGCGCGACCCGCGCCGCCCCGGCCGGCGCCGCGCCACGCAGCTCGATCCCCACCAGCGGGTGGTTCAGCTGCTCGGCCTGCGCATCCACTCCGGCCGCCCGCCAGTCGCCGCCGTGCACCATGAGCGAATACGTGAAGCGGTGCCGGCCGCGGTCGGCGGTCGGGTCGGGGAAGTTCGGCGCCTTCAGGAGGCTCAGCCCGAGCGTGCCGTGCCGAGCGCTGCGCCCGAACTTGCCGTCGTCCAGGACCGCCACGCCGAGCCCCGGCTGCGAGAGGTCCATCCACCCATGCCCGGGCACCTCGAACTGCGCGCGCTCCCAGCTGGTGTTGTCGTGCGCGGCGCGCTCGACGTGCCCGAACTGCGTGCCGAAGGTCGCGCGCCGCGCGCGCGCCGCGCAGGGAAAGAGCGCGCGAAGCAGCACCTGCTCCTCGTTCCACTCGACGTCGGTGACGATGTCAAGCCGCGGCGACCCCGCCACCAGCCGGTGGCGCTGCACGATGCGGCTCGCGCGGCCGACCGCGCGCTCGACCACCAGCTCGGCCTCGGCGGGCCCGCGCACGGTGAACTCGATCCGGTCGGCGGGCCCCATCAGCCGCGTCGCCTGCTCCTGGTAGTCGCGGTCGATGTCCCACGCCTCCCATCGACGCGGCCGGTCCACGTAGGTCACCAGCTGGTTCATGGGAAGCGGCGCGCCGTGCTCGTCGAGGGCGTTCGCCACGGCACCGTCGGCGATGCGCCGCATCACCGCGATTCGCCCCGCCTCGTCGAGCTCGACCTCCAGGAAGCCGTTGCGCATCGAGCGTGCGCCGGTGACGCGCACCTCGCTCCCCGGCGCGATCGACGGGCGCGCCGCCGCATCCACCACCGCCACGCCGAGCGCGGGCACCTCGACGCAGTGCACGGCGCCGCCCTCGGCCGCCACCGTCCCGGTCTGCGCGGTGGACGCGGGGTTGAACACCGCGATCCGCCCGCCCGTCTCATCGTCCCCGCCCGCGGCCACCGCGCCCGCCAGCCACTGCATGCCGCGCCCCACCGCGCGCACGGCCTCGCGGCGGACGTCATCGAGCTGCACGCGGGCGTCGTCGTACACCTCGCGGATCGAGCTGCCCGGCAGGATGTCGTGGAACTGGTTGAGGAGGAGCGTCTTCCACGGCGCATCGAGCGCCGCGCGCGCCTCCGCGGCGACCGCGGCATCGGCCTCGGCCCCGGCGCGCATGCAGGCCAGCATCTCGGCCAGGCGCAGCAATCCCTCGCAGCGGCGGTTCGCCTCCTTGATCCACGCCTGGCTCGTGTAGGTGCCGCGGTGGAGCTCCAGGTACAGCTCGCCGTCCCACACCCGCAGGTCCTGCCCCGCGCGGCGCAGGGCGCGGCGCGCCTCGTGCAGGTCCTCGCAGAAGTCGCGCACCGGCTTCTGCTCGACGCGGGGCAATCCCTCGCATCGCGCGCCGATGTTCGCGCGCTCCACCTGCTCGGGGGTCGGGCCGCCGCCGCCGTCGCCGAAGCCGTAGGGCTGCAGGTACGCCGGCACGCGCGCGCCGTCGAGGTCGACGAGCACCTGCACGCCGTGCATGAACTCCCTCGGCTCGATCGCGCTGTTGTAGTTGTGCCCCGGCGTCAGGTGCGAGAGCACCTCGGTGCCGTCGAGCCCGCGCCACAGGAAGGTGACGTTCGGGAAGCGGTTGGTCTCGCACCAGCTCATCTTGTTGGTAATGAAGGTGTCGATCCCCGCCTGCGCCATGACCTGCGGCAGGCACGCGGGGAACCCGAACGTGTCCGGCAGGTAGAGGAAGCGCTGCGGCGCCGCGGTCCCGAAGCGGGACCGCCAGTAGGCGCACCCGTGCAGGATCTGGCGCACGAAGCTCTCGCCCGAGGGACACGTGCAGTCGGGCTCGATCCACATGGCGCCCGCGGCCTCCCAGCGGCCCTCCTCGACGCGCGCGGCGATCTCGGCGAAGAGCTCGGGCGACGACTCCTCGACCCACGCGTACTGCTGCGCCTGGCTGCAGAGGAAGTGGAAATGCGGATGACGTTCCTGGAGCCGCAGGACGTTCGCGAACGTGCGCAGGCACTTGCGCTTCGTCTCCGCGATCGGCCAGAGCCAGGCGGTGTCGATGTGCGCGTGCCCGACCGCGTTGCACGTCACGGGCGTCGTCGGCCCGCGCCCCATCAGGAGCGCCGCCAGCTCCGGGAAGAGCGACGTGCACGCGGCGTGCATCGCGCCGGGTGCGCCCTGCACGGGAAGCCGCGCCGTCAGCGCGCGAAGCCCGCGGTCCAGCTCGTGCGCGCGTGCCTCGTGCGCGGGCAGCGCCGCCAGCAGCTTGCGCGCGGTGTCGAAGCCCTGCGCGAACCGCCAGACCGCCTCGTCGACCGCCACCAGCTCCGCCGACTCGAGCCGGCCGGGATTCGCCTCGCGCCAGCGCGCGTGGTGCTCGGCGCTCTCCCACCAGAAGGTGCTGACGCCAAGCGGCAGGTTGCAGGCCGCCTCGACCAGCAGGTCGACCGCCTCGCCCGCGGGCGCACGCTCCCAGAGGAACGCGAGGTCCCGGTACGGGTCGAATCCGTGGAACGGCACGCCGCCGCGCCACAGGAGCGCCTCGGTGCCGGGCGAGAAT
>CAYTYU010000089.1:1515-10765 GCA_964440815.1 uncultured Chitinophaga sp. | reverse complement strand
AGGTTCAGGTGGCAGACGTCGGCGCCGATGTCGCCCGGCCGGGTCAGGCCGACCTGGGCGTTCATGTTGGCGCCGTCCATGTAGACCTGGCCGCCGTTCGCGTGCACGATCTCGCAGAGTTCGCGGATGCGGTCCTCGAAGACGCCGTGGGTGCTTGGGTAGGTCACCATGCACGCGGCGAGGTCCTTGGAGTGCAGCTCGGCCTTCTTGCGCAGGTCGACGAGGTCGACGTTGCCCTCGGCGTCGCTGTCGACCGGGACCACCTGCATGCCGGCGATCACGGCGCTCGCGGGGTTGGTGCCGTGCGCGCTGTCAGGAATCAGGCAGACCGTGCGGTTCGGCTCGCCGCGGTGGCGGTGGTAGGCACGGATCACCATGAGGCCCGCGTACTCGCCCTGCGAGCCGGCGTTCGGCTGCAGGCTGACGGCCGCGAAGCCGGTGACCTCGCAGAGCCACTGCTCGAGCGTCGAGAAGAGCTCGGCGTAGCCCTTCCACTGTTCGGCAGGCGCGAAGGGGTGCAGCTTGCCGAAGCCCGGCCACGTGACGGGGATCATCTCGCTGGTCGAGTTGAGCTTCATGGTGCACGACCCGAGCGGGATCATGCTGTGCACCAGGCTCAGGTCCTTGCCCTGCAGCCGCCACATGTAGCGGAGCATCTCGTGCTCGCCGTGGAACTGCCGGAAGACCGGCTGCTGCATGAACGTGCCGGCGCGCGCCATCGGGCCGATGTTGGAATCGGCTGCGGTGCGCGCGAGGTCCGCCACGCGCGGTGCGGGCTTGCCGGTGCCGGCGGCGAACACGTCGACGAGGTCCTGCAGGTCGGCGGGCGTCACCGTCTCGTCGAGCGACACGCCGACCGAGCCGTCGGCGAACGAACGCAGGTTGATGCGCTTGGCCGCCGCGGCCGACAGCACCGCCTGCGTGGTGGCGCCGCCTCCGAGCTTGACGCGCAGCGTGTCGAACCAGTGTCCGGTGCCGCAGTCGTGGCCGAGGGCCTTGCAGGCCGCGGCCAGCGCGTTGGCCGCGCGGTGGACGCGCGACGCGATCGCCTTCAGCCCGTCCGGCCCGTGCCACGTGCCGTACATGCCGGCGATCACCGAGAGGAGCACCTGCGCCGTGCAGATGTTGCTGGTGGCGCGCTCGCGCTTGATGTGCTGCTCGCGCGTCTGGATCGCCATGCGCAGGGCGGGCGCGCCGGTCGAGTCCCGGCTCACGCCGATCAGGCGGCCGGGCATCTTGCGCACGTGCTCGTTGCGGGTGGCGAAGTACGCGGCGTGCGGGCCGCCGAAGCCCATGGGCACGCCGAAGCGCTGCGCGCTGCCGACCACGACGTCCGCGCCCCACTCGCCCGGGGGCGACAGGAGGCAGAGGGCAAGCGGGTCGCTCGCGACGACGAGGAGCGCGCCGGCCGCGTGCACCGCTTCGGCGAACGCGCGGTGGTCATGGATCCGGCCGCTGGTGCAGGGGTACTGGATGAGTGCGCCGCAGAAGGTGCCGTCCGCGATCGGCGCGGAACCCGGCTTGCCGATCACGAGCTCGATGCCCAGGCCCGAGGCGCGCGTCTCGACGACCGCGATGGTCTGCGGGTGGCAGTCCTCGGCCACGAAGAAGCGCTTGCGCTGGTGGTTTCCAGCAGCGAAGCAGAGGCTCATCGCCTCGGCGGCCGCGGTGCCCTCGTCGAGGAGCGACGCGTTCGCGACGGGCATCGCGGTCAGCTCGCAGACCATCGTCTGCCAGTTGAGGAGCGCCTCGAGGCGGCCCTGCGCGATCTCGGCCTGGTACGGCGTGTAGGCCGTGTACCAGCCCGGGTTCTCCAGGATGTTGCGCAGGATCACCGGCGGGGTGATGGTGTCGTGGTAGCCCATCCCCAGGTAGCTGCGCCAGACCTGGTTGCGGTCGGCCATGCGCTGCAGCGCGGCAAGCGTCTCGGCCTCGCCGCGCACGGGGAAGTGCTGGGCGTTGGTCGGGTCGGTGATCTCGAGCTCGCGGCGCAGGCGGATGCCGGCGGGGATCGCGGCGTCGATCAGGTCGGCCATCGAGCGGCAGCCGAGCGCCGCCAGCATCTCGCACTCCTCGGCCGGCGTCGGACCGAGGTGCCGGCGCGCGAACGTGTCGAGCGGGTCGAGCGGCCCGGGCTGCGGCGTGGCGGACAGGTCGGCGGGCGACGAGGTCTTGGTGGAGGTCATGGTGGATGGGCCCGGGACACGCCGGGAATTCCGAAGTATAGGACTGCACGAACTACACTCACCGCGTGCCAAACCCAAGAAAGACAGGCAAATCCGGGGACGTGCCGGCCCGGGCGGACAAGTTCGAGATGCACCAGCGGGCCAAGGAGATCGCCCGGCTGGCAAGCGGGCCGAACCCGCCGACGCGCCGGGAGCTGGCGGACCTGTTCGGCATCTCGCCGCGGCAGGTGAACAACCTGATCGCGCACGTCGAGGGCATGCTCGGCTGCGACGTCGTGACGCGCGCGCGCGATTCCGACGGCAAGATGGCCTACGTGGTGCAGGCCAGCGACCTGCTCAAGCTCGACATGTCGGTGAGCGAGGCGATCGCAAGCGTGCACATCACGCAGTCGGTGCTCGGCACGCCCCTCTCGGGCGACGACGACGCCGCGGGCAAGGCGGTCGGCCGGCTCGAGGCGGCGCTCGCGGAAGCTGTGCGTGGGAAGCTGCGACGGCTCGAGGGACGCTTCGCGATCCGCATGCTGCAGGCGGCGAAGCCGCAGCGGCCCGAGGTGTTCCGCACGGTGCTTGACGGGCTGCTCGAGAACCGCGTGCTGCACATGTCGTATGAGTCGCCGTACAAGGCGGGCACGCGCGCCGCGGCCGCGGCGGCGGGCAAGGCGCGCAAGGTGGAGACCGTGACGGTC
The DNA here is from genome assembly GCA_964440815.1 of uncultured Chitinophaga sp. Taxonomy (GTDB): domain Bacteria; phylum Planctomycetota; class Phycisphaerae; order Phycisphaerales; family SM1A02; genus UBA966. The sequence continues at coordinate 7,893 of CAYTYU010000089.1, read as the reverse complement.
GAGCCCTATGGGGTGTTCTTCGCGAAGCGCGGCTGGTACCTCGTGGCCAACAAGCGGCCCGGCCAGGGGATGCGGCAGTACAAGCTGGCGCGGATCCGGCAAGTGACGCTTGGCGAGCAGTCGTTCACGCTGCCGCGTGGGTGGACGGTCGACGGGTACCTGAAGCGCGCATGGGAGATCATCGTCGACGACCGCGCGACCGAGACGCGCGTGGTGATCGACGTGGATGCGAAGGTTGCGGGCAACGTGATCGAGACGCGGTGGCATCCGAGCCAGGTGGTCGAGGTGAGGGCGGACGGCAGTGCGCGGCTCACGTTCTCGGTCGCGGGGCTCGAGGAGGTGTTCTGGTGGGTGATGGGCATGGGACGACATGCGCGGGTGGTTGCGCCGGCGCAACTGCACGAGCGCGTGAAGGCCGAGGTGGAGGCGATGCGAAGCGCCCTCGGCACAGACGAGCGGCGTTGACCGCGGCCCGCCCTACAATCCCGCGACCGAGATGAAGTCGATGCGCGTCAAGGCCTTGCGGCGGGTGGTGCACACGATCCCGTCCGTGGCGGATGCGTCGAACGGCTACACGGTGGCGGCGCTTCGCCTGTGCGAGAACCTGATCGGACTGGGGGTGGACGTCCAGCTGGCATCCATCGACAAGAAGGGCCATCGGAAGATGCCGGACTACGTCCGGCTGTTCCCGATGAGCCCGGGGCCGCGCCGCCTGGGCGTGAGCGCGCAGATGCACCAGTGGCTCCGGAAGTCGGCGGCGGCAGGCGAGACGGGGCTGATCCACACGCACAGCCTGTGGCAGATGCCGTGCGTCTACCCAGGCTGGGTCTCGCAGTGGAGCTGGACGCCGTCGGTCGTGTCGCCGCACGGAACGCTCGCCGCGGCCGCGTTCGAGAGCGGCTCGCGCGTCAAGAAGCCGTTCTGGAGGTTCGTGCAGAAGCCGGCGCTCGACTCGGCGACCGCGTTCTGCGCCACTGCGCAGACGGAGCTCGAGGACATCCGCAAGCACGGCTTCCGGCAGCCGATCGCGCTCCTGCCGATCGGCGTCGAGGTGCCGCAGTTCGAGCGCATGCAGCCCAAGCGGCGCACGGCGCTCTACCTGAGCCGGGTGCATCCGATCAAGCAGCCGGACGTGCTGATCCGCGCGTGGGCGAAGCTGTGGAAGGACTTCCCGGAGTGGGACCTGCGGATCGTGGGACCGGACTACGACAACCCGGGCTACATCGACGAGATGAAGCGGCTGGCGGGCGGGCTCGGCGTCGAGCGCGTGAGCTTCGACGGCGAACTGACCGGCGACGACAAGCTGAACGCCTACAGATCGTCCGACGTCTACGTGCTGCCCACCAAGACGGAGAACTTCGGCATCACCATCGCCGAGGCGCTGGCGGCTGGCACGCCCGTCATCGTCACCACCGGTGCGCCGTGGGGCAAGATCGTCTCGCACGGCGCGGGCTGGTGGATCGAGCAGGGCGTGGAACCGCTGGTCGCCGCGATGCGAGACGCGATGAAGCGCTCGCGACCGCAGCTGGCCGAGATGGGCGAGCGCGGAAGGCGGTGGATGCTCGACGAGTACCAGTGGTCGTCGGTGACCACCCGCACGCTCGCGCTGTACGACTGGATCATCTCGGGAATGCCGCGGGGCGACCGGCCCAGCTGGGTCAACGTGCTCTCGAGCGAGGAGGAGTCGCCCGCGGCGGCGCGCGCACGGCAGTCGAGCCAGAACCGGTCGGCGATCGTGCTGCGCATCCTGCGCGGGGAGTCGCTCGAGGCGCTGAGCCGGGAGCTCGGCGTGCCCACCGCCAAGCTCGCCGAGTGGCGGGACGAGGGCCTCGCCGCAATGGAGGCGCGGCTCAAGGCAGGCGACACGGAACAAGGGACGTGATCGCGGCGGCAGCACTGGCGGTGACGCTGGTGGCCGCGGCTGCCCAGTCGGCGCCGCCCGACGCGGCAGGCGTCAAGGACCCGATCTGGGTGTCGTCGTGGGGATCGGTGCCGGCGGGCATCCGCACGATGGACCGGATGGTGCTGCTTCCCGGGGACTTCCGTCCGTTCGCGCAGAGCGAGTCGGTCAACCCGGAGGACATCGCGCGGCGGCTGAAGGCCATCCCGCCCGGGCGGCGGGCGGTGCTGATCAACCGCTACTGCCACAGCTTCTGGGGACAGCGCGCGGATCAGACCGAAGCCGGCGGCAAGGCGTTCCCGACGCCGTGGCCGGATGCGGCCATCAAGGAGATCGCGAAGGACTGGCCGCGGATCCTGCACCTGCTCAAGTACTGCGGCGGCGAGATCGACCTGCTCGTCGGCGACTTCGAGGAATGGGGAAGGCTGTCCACGTGGTGGGCGACGGACGCGCAGATCGACGCGCTGCGCGCCGACCCGAGGTGGAACGAGCCGCGCTACGGGCTGCCGCCGCTCCGCCAGCTGCTTGGCGAAGTGTCGTCGGTGCCCGCGCCGTCGATCCGTTCGCCCGGAAGCGCGGGCACGTACATGACGTGGAACTGGGCCATGGGCAAGTACGCGGCAGGAGCCATGAACGTGGCGCTGTGGGAGCCCGCGGTCGCCACGTTCCCCAAGCTGATTGGCTGCAACTACCAGGGGCAGCGTTCCATGGACCGCCCGGCCCCCGAGGGAAACGGGCATCAGCAGCCGCAGGACAACCTCTTCGGGAACGCTGCGTCACCGTCGCTCTACGGCGAGGTGTCGAGCATCGTCAACCTGTTCATCGATCCGGCGGATCCGACGCGGATCTCGTGGACGGGCAAGATGCACATGAAGCGCACGCCATGGCACAGCTTCCTGATGTGCCAGCAGCAGGCCCGCTCGTGCGTTCGCGGGGCGCCGACGGTGCCGCTCATCCCGTGGGTCGCGCACCTGTCGTACGAGGGAGACGCGGCGGGACAGTCGATCGTCAGCTTCCCGAAGGACCCTCGTTGCTACGACGAGAACTTGCGGCACGTCGCCCTGCTGGGCACGCCGACGATCCTGTGGTGGCGCAGCATGGAGGCGCCCCCGGAGCCGGACACGTCGCGCCTCGACGCGGTGATCTCGGACATCAACGCCCACACGCTCGGCCGCATCAGGGAGCCGGCCGACGTCGAGCCGGTCTCGTTCCTGAGCGAGGTGGTCGTCACCGGCGGCCGTCGCCACGACGGCAAGTGGGTGTGGCGGGTGTCGGCGTCGCCCGAGGCGGCGCTGCTGAGGGAGGTCGGCACCGGGCGCGAGTGGGCGCCGACCGCGGAAACGCTCGGATTCTGGGTGGAGACGGCGGAGAAGGCGGCCCCGAAGTGGGAAGTCGCGCGCAGGCGCGATCCGTCGGAGCCATCGCTGGCGAGGCCGGTGAAGCCGGCGCCGCCGCCTTGAAGGGTGGGACGCGGGGCGATGCAGCCGCCGCACGACGATCAGGGACTCGGGGCGCTGACCCCGACCGCCGCGCGCGCCGCCGCCAGGTCGGACGCGATCGGCATCACCATGTCGAGCTTCGCCGTGCGCAGTGCGGTCGCGACGTGCGGCTGCGGGGACACCAGCACCATCGTGTGGCGTCCTGCGGCAAGCGCGCGTGCCACCTGCAGCAGCATGCCCATCCCGAGCGAGGCCACGAAGCTCACTTCGGACATATCGACGATCGCGTGCGTGCGGCGGCTGGCGGTCGAGGCGGTGAACTTCAGTTCCACCGTGCGCACGCCGTCGATTGACAGCTCGCCGCGGAGGCGCACGACGACGTGGCAGTCGCTGGCATGCAGGGTTTCGACGGAGGCGGGCATGCGCGGGATGCTACGGGTCGCGACGGGCAGGCGAGCGCACGGCGCGGGAGGAGCGGGCGCCGCGGGCAGCCAGCGCTTGCTTGCGGAACGTCGTGAACGCCCACCACGGCTGCGGCGGGTTGCCCTTGGCCTGGTCGATCGCCGACAGGAACACGTCGATGCAGCACGGGTCGTGGCGCACGCCGGTGACGCGGCACAGGCGCGCGTAGAGCCGGAAGCCGTCTTGACGCGCGAGTTGCGCGAGCGTCCGTATGCCGAGTACGCGGAAGTCGGCAAGCGTGGCAGGTCCGACGTTCGCCAGGTCGGCGAGCGTCTCGGGCGGCATGCGGCGCGGGCGGGCCACGGGCTTACCGTACCACCCGATGCACGAGCGTCCGCGCGAAGCGGTCGAGCCGCGACGCGCGCTGCGCCGCGGTGCCGCGCCCTGCCCCGAGCTGGCACTCCCACACGACGATCACGCGCCAGCCGGCGGCGCGCAGGTCGCGGAGCGTCCGTCGGTCGCGCGCGCGGTTGCGGCGGAGCTTGGCAACCCACCATGCGCGATTGGTTGCCGGCAGGGTGCTGCGTGCGCAGCCGATGTGCCGGTGCCAGAAGCACCCGTGCACCAGGATGACGGTGCGGTGCCGCGGCAGCACGATGTCGGGGCGGCCGGGCAGGTCGCGCACGTGCAGCCGGAACCGCAGCCCGTGGCGGTGGAGCATCGACCGCACCAGGCGCTCGGGCGTCGTGTCGTGGCCACGGATGGCGGCCATGATGCGGGAGCGGGTGGGGGTGGGGGGGACGAGTGGCACGGGGCGGGAAATCAACGTTAGTGTCGGGAAATGGCGCGGCGATCCTCGAGCCCTCCAGACGGAACGAGCGGAATTTATGTTGTCACGCCGTATATACACCGTATAATCTGGTCGCCATGTTCAAGACCCTCACCAAGCACGGCAACAGCTACGCGCTGGTCATCGACCGGGCGATCCTGGAACTGCTCCAGATCGACCCTGAGCGGCCAGTAGAGCTGTCAACCGACGGTAATGCACTCACCATTCGGCCGGTGAGCGACGGCACCAAGGCCGCGCGGGTCGCCCGCTCGCTGAAGCGCATCAACGACCGACACGGGAAGGCGCTCAAGCGACTGGGGGAATGAGTGCAGCCGGAATTCCTCGAGGTCGAGGACATCCTCCTGATCCACGCGGACCAGCTCGAGCGGTACGGCGGGCTCGCCGGACTGCGTGACCACGGACTGCTCGTGTCGGCGGTATCGATGCCGAGATCGACGTACGGCGGCGAGTTCCTGCATGGCGACTTGTTCGCCATGGCAGCGGCGTACTTGTTCCACCTCACGCGCAATCACCCGTTCCTGGACGGCAACAAGCGAACCGGCGCGGCAGCAGCACTCGTGTTCCTCGACCTCCACGGCATCGAGGTGGCGGCGACGGATGACGCGCTGTATGACCTCGTGATCGCCGTGGCGAAGGGCGACACAGGCAAGGATGCAGTAGCGGCGTTCCTGCAAACGCACTCACGCCGAAGTTGATCGCCTTCAGAGCGGTGATGCGCCCGCGCTCAGGAGAAATTCGTAGGTGCCGTCATAGAACGATGGCTGACGAGTATGGTCATCGGGCGATCCGGAAGGCACGAAGATGACGAGACCCTGACGCGCACGCGTAAGCAGCACGCGATAGGCATTCAGCAGATAGCGGCGATTCTCTTCCTTTTCGACACGTTGCCACTTCTTTCCTCGGAATGAGAAGTGCCTCCAGCGGCCGTCACCGATTCGAAGGTCAGCATCCCAGTTCACGCAGACCCAATCCAACTCGAGTCCCTGAACCTGGAACTCGGTCGCGGCATCCTCCAAAAAGTGGCACGATCGCGTGTCGGCGATTCCGCCAAGGAACCAGTGGATCGGGTTCACGTCGATGCGGACATCAATTGCATGCGGCTTCAGGCGCTGGGCCTTGGAAGATGCGACCATGCCCACGGACTCAGATCCTCGAGCTCTTTCTCGAAGCCATGTCTTTGCCGCAGGAAGATCACGCGTCACGCGGATGGGATATCGACCGCCGATCTCCATCAACTGTCGGCGTGCCGAAGCGGCATCGAGATCAAGCAAGCACTTCACGAAAGACGACAGACGTTCCGCTCGAAACGACCGCATTGACGTGGATAGGTGCAGGCCCGGACGCTCGTCGATCCGACCCGTGGCGGCAAGGCGACCCAGCGCATCGCTCGCCCCATACTCGGTACCAGCGCTGCTTGGAGACGAACACGCGCCATTGCGGAAACTTCGTCTCGATCGCCTCGATCCAGGCCGAGATCCCGGCTTCGCCATCATTGATCTCCTGGCCACCGCCGACCAGACAGATCACGACTGACCAGTCCTCGTGGCGGTCGAGATACGAAAGCAGGAACTCTGGCTCAGATTGCGAGAAGCCAGGTTGGTTCTTCTTCCGTGCCATGAACGCGGCGGTCTTCCGCAGGTTCCATGCACGCTGCGCCTCGTCAAAGATCACCACATGCTCATGCGGCGCCGTGGATTCACGAAGTCCCGTGTCGCGAAAGTGATGCACATTCTGGATGAAGGCCTTCACCTCGTGCATTGCGGACTTCTTGGCGCCCCGCTTCGGTG
>CAYTYU010000089.1:0-1505 GCA_964440815.1 uncultured Chitinophaga sp. | reverse complement strand
ACGAGCGACCCGCCGCTTCGCTTCATCCCTTGCGAGAGACTCCCGGAGCACCGCTACCAGCGGACCATTGCCCGACAGATAGACGGCATGAGTCGGATCGGAGCGAACTCTCCGTCGTGTTGCGATGTCCAGGCCCACGAGTGTCTTGCCGGCTCCGGGGACGCCCGTGACGAAGACGATTGCCTTGAGGCCGGATCGACTTGCAAGATCAATGACGCTCTCGATTGATCCCGCAGTGAGCGACAGGTTGGAGGCGCCGGCATCGCTGCGGGTGATCTCGGCGACGGAGTGCCGTGAGTAAAGGCGCCGGGCGGCCTCGATGATCGTCGGCGTTGGGCGGTACGGCGCCTTGAGCCAGGCGGAGCCATCGATTCCGGGCGCCGAGTCCATGCCAGCGATCGCAGACAATGTCTGTCCAAGCGACGGCGGCGGCACCACGATCGGCCGCGAAACATCGTCAAGATCCAAGGCGATGACCTCCCGGAGGTCCGCGGAGTATTCGGTCGGCACCAGAATCGGAACGATGCGCCGATCATGGCTGCCTGAATGGAAGTACTTCAGATCAAGGGCGTAGTCCCACACCTGAGCCCGGTCTGACTGAAGCGGCTCGGACTGGCCAACCTTGAACTCGATGACGAAGATCGTCGTGCCAATGATGACGACCACGTCCGCCCTCGAACCGATCCGAGGCACGACGAACTCGAGCGCCACATATCCATCCAATCCAGCAAACGCCGTCTTGAGTACCCGCATGGTCCCCAGCCAGGCGTCACGCTGCTCGACGACGACGTCGAACTCGCTGGCAGCGGAGAGCGCCCCGAGCAACTGCGCGTCGTGCATCGACTTGAACTCGTCGAAGGACCCCGCAAACGCGGCTTGAAGCCCGGACTCCGGCATCGCCTCCAGGATAGACCCTTCAAAGAAACCGCCCGCCCCTCTCGGGGGCGGGCGGCGTGGTTCACGGAAAATGGTCCGGGAGGAACGGGACGTATTTCAGTAGTCCATGTCCTCGCCGTGGGAGTGGCCCCCGCCGGCGGGCTTCTTCTTCTCCTTGATGTCGACGATCGCGCACTCGGTGGTGAGCAGGAGGCTCGCGATGCTCGCCGCGTTCTGCAGCGCCACGCGCTCCACCTTGGTCGGCACGATGATGCCGGCCTTCACCAGGTCCTCGTACTCGCCGGTCGCCGCGTTGAAGCCGAAGTTGGTGTCGGACGAGTCCTCCACCTTCTGGGCGACGAGCGAGCCGTCGAGGCCGCCGTTGGCCGCGATCTGCTTGATCGGGCTGGTCAGCGCGCGCAGGACGATGTCGATGCCCACCTTCTCGTCGCCCTCGAGCTCCTTCTTGAGCTTCTCGAGCGCCTTGCGGGCGCGGAGCACGGCGACGCCGCCGCCGGGGAGGATGCCCTCCTCGACGGCCGCACGGCACGCGTGGAGCGCGTCCTCGACGCGCGCCTTCTTCTCCTTCATCTCGACCTCGGTCGCGGCGCCGACGTTGATCTGCGCCA
>CAYTYU010000088.1:6476-10958 GCA_964440815.1 uncultured Chitinophaga sp. | reverse complement strand
CGAAGGCAAGCAACCCCCTGAACCTTCCCGATACATTCCGCCGGTGTCACGAACGTCCGAGATTGACCGACTGCACGCCTTGCTGGCGGCCCGAGAGTTCGGAGCTGCCCTCGGCCTTGCGCGCACGCTGACGTCTTCAAGACCCCGGGATCCCGCCTGTTGGCTTTGCCTTGCCCGCGCCGCGTTCGGGCTTGGCCGACTGCAGGCCGCCGACCAGGCCATCGGTCGCGCCGCGTCGATGGGCGGCCAATCGTCCGATATCCAGCTCCTGCAGGCGCTCATCGACCATCGACTGGGGCGCAGCGATGCCGCCATCGGCCGCCTCCGGCACCTGATGGCGCGGTCGGGCGACGCGTCCAGGGAGGCGGCCATCGCCTTGGCGGAGGTGCTGCACCGAGCCAACCGGCGGCCCGAGCTCGAGGCCCTCATCGCCGCGGGCGGCAGGTGGCTCGATGATCCGCGCGCGGCAATCTTCACCGCCCGTGTCTCCGTCGGAATGGACCGACCTGGCACCATCGCCCGTCTTGAGTCGATCGCCCGTGGCGATTCGCCGCCGGCGCTGCGCCGGATCGCCGGGTTCGATGCGGTCCGCCTGCTCGACGCGGACGGCGAGTACCGCCGCGCCTTCGACCTCGCGACGCACCTGCATGCCACGACCGGCGGCCCCTTCGACCTCGGTGGACTGCTTGAGGACGCATCGGCCCAGGCGACGATGCTCGGCAGGCGCTCGGCCCCGACCCCTGCGCGTGCGCCGACGGTGCGCGGGGTCGCGTTGGTCGTCGGCATGCCGCGCAGCGGCACCACGCTCGTCGAGCAGATGCTCGACCGGCACCCGCTGGTCTGCGGCATCGGCGAGCATGACGGAATCCACACGCTCGGCCACGAGATCATCGGCCACGGCGTCTGGCCGGGCGACATGGCGCTCTTGGAGCACGATGCCGCCCGCCGCATGCAGGAGGAGTACCTGTCCGGCGCCCGGGCAAGCCGGCGCGCCGGCGCAGAGTGGACCTTCGACAAGAGCCTGCACACCTGGCGCTGGCTGCCGGCGGTGGCGGCCGTGCTGCCGGGCGCCGCATGCATCCGCATCGAACGCGACCCGCGCGACACGGCCATCAGCCTCTTCCTCTCGAATTTCCACCCGCAGTCGTTCGGGTGGACGCGGTCCCTCGACTCGATCCGACAGGTGATCGCCGCGGAACGGGCGCTCGCCCCGCTCGCGCTGCGCGCGCTCGGCATCCCGCACGTCGACCTGCGCTACGAGGAACTGGTCGACCGTCCGCGCGAGCACATGGAGCGGATCCTGGGGCTGCTCGGCGTCCCCTGGGACGATGCGGTGCTCGCCCCGGAGGCCAACACACGCACCGTGCTGACCCTGAGCCACGAGCAGGTGCGCCGGTCCATCAACAGCTCGTCGATCGGCCGGTGGCGGAACTACGAATGGGCGTTCGGGGGGGCATGGGATGGCGTCTGAGGCCCGAGACGCGGACGTGGCGGTTTCCCGCTTGGCGCCAGGCGACCGTGCGGTGATACTGCACTGAAGCCTTGGTGAACGGCTCGGCGGCACGTTCCGCCGACGCCCCCCCCCGGATGCGCCCACGATCACTCGGAACGCTCATGGCCTGCCTCGTCGCGGCATCCGCGCACGGACAATTCGTCCGCGCGTGGGGTTCCGATGCCTACGGACAGACCACGATTCCGACCGACCTCGGCACCGTGTTCGACGTGTCGCACGGCGGATCGCACCTGCTTGCGGTCACGACGGGCGGACAGGTGCGCGCGTGGGGCAGGAACACGTCCGGCCAGTCGGACGTTCCGCTGGCCGTCGGGACCGCCATCGCGGTGTCCGCCGGCGGGCAGCACTCGCTCGCGCTCCGCACCGATGGGACGGTGGCCGCATGGGGCGCCAACGCCTATGGACAGGCGACGGTGCCGGCTGACCTCGGCAGCTGCACCCTCGTCGACGCGGGCGACGTGCACTCGCTCGCCGTGGACACCGCCGGCTCGGTGCGCGCCTGGGGGCGGAACAACTTCGGCCAGTGCAGCGTGCCCGCAGGCATGGCCGCGGCGGTCGCCGTCAGCGCGGGCCTGGGCAACTCGGTCGCCGCGCTGGCCGATGGCTCGGCTCGAGCCTGGGGGCGAAACGACTACGGCCAGTCCACGCCGCCCGAGGGACTGACGGGCGTCGTCTCGGTGGCCGCCGGCGGCCAGCACTCGCTCGCGCTTCGGTCCGACGGAACGATCGCCGCGTGGGGCCGGAACAACTACGGGCAGCTGGCGGTGCCCGCGGACCTCGGGCCATGCCAGGCCGTCTCCGCCGGCCGCAACCACTCGATGGCGCTGCGAACGGACGGCCGCGTCCGATGCTGGGGCACGAGCAACTTCTACGGGCAGGTCACCGTGCCGGCCGGCATTGCGGGAGTGACCCGCATCTCGTCGGGCCTGGACGGGAACGCGGTGATCGCCCAGGCGCCGACACCCCCGTGCTGGGGCGATCTGGACGCGTCCCGCGACGTGAACGGCATCGACCTCGGGCTCCTGCTCGCCGCCTGGGGACGCACGGATGGCCCAACCGCCGACCTCGACGGGGACCGACTGGTGGACGGGCGCGACCTCGGCCTCCTGCTCGCCACCTGGGGGACGTGCCTCAACTGAGGCCGGCGCACGCGTCAGGCGTTCGGGCCCCAGGCCGCCAGCAACGCACCGAGATCATGGCCGTCGATGGCGCAGTCCTGGTCGATGTCGGCGGGGTGGGGGTCGAGCCACGGGCCCCACGCCGAGAGCAGGATCCCGAGATCGACTCCGTCGACCGTGCCGCTGCCGTCCAGGTCGCACGGCGCGCGGCGGACGGCCCGGATCGTGAGCGGCAGGAGTCGCTGGTTCTGCCCGCCCACGCCGCCGCCGTCGTCTGACACCAGGATGAGGCTCCGACGGCCGCCCGCAAGCGGCGGGCCAAGCGCCATCCCCTCGAAGTTGCTGAAGGGGAATCCGCGCTGCCAGAGCAGCGTCTTCGCGGCCGGCACGAACCCGCCGGCGGCGAGCATGCGGACGTTCGAGACGTCCGTGGCCCCTGAGACGTCCACGGCGTAGAGGCGGGAACGGAAGTCGGGAATCACCGCTCCGCCGAACTCCCGCTCGAGCACCAGCACCGTGTGCCGGTCCCACGGCACGAGGTCCACGACGCCGCTGCGCTCGACGTCGACCAGGTCGGTCATGCCGGAGATCGGGTCGCAGCGGTAGGCCCACTGCCCCGCGGGGAAGCCTTGCGCGTCGAAGCGCTGCAGGCGCACCCACGCGCCGGACTCCGTACCCGACACGGGGCCGTCGGAGACGAGCGCCTCCTCGTTGGCAGTCCACGCCTCGCCACGGAGGCACCCGAGTGCCTCGAAGCCGAAGTTCGGGCGCATGTTCGGCGATGCGTAGATCGGCGGGATGCGAAGCGATCCGCACGCGGCGAAGGAGGCAAGGTCGAAGCGACGGATGGCTGCCGAGGCTTCGTCTGCGGCAAGGAACGTGCCGCTGGTGCGGTCAATCGCGATGCCCTCGACGTCGGTGCCGAGCCCCGGGACCGGGATGCGGGCGGTGATCGACTGCGCGAGGATGCGGCCGGACGACGGGTCGATGTCGATCCACGCGTCCCAGACGGCCTGCTGGCCGCCGTCGCCTGCGAGGAGGAAGCGCCCAGACCCAACCCACGCGATGCCGCTGAGCTCCTCGGCGCCGAAGCCGCGCGCAGCGAGCGGGACGGGCGATTGGGCCGGATCGGTGATCTCGAGCGACGTGCCGACGCCCGCCATCGCGAATGAGCATATGACGATGGCGTCGGCAGCCAGCATGCGCACATCATCCCCAAAAGCGACCGATCCGGCCCTTGCGGGCCGGATCGGCGAAGTTCGGACTGGATCGCGACGTCAGGCGACGTCGACCGTGTCCAGCTCGTTGATGATCTGGTCCTGCTTCTCCTTGATGGAGTCGCGGAACGACTTGCCGCCCGAGATCGCGCCGCCGGCGAGCAGCACGTTGGTGACGCCGACCTCGGCGCTCTCGGCGCCACGCTCATCGCGAACGAAGTTCATCACGAGGTTCTTCAGCATGTTCTTGCCTCTGTCTCTTGTCTGGATGCGTTGGGCTCAACTACGAGGAGCCGCACGGCTCCACGAGACCAATGTAAAGCGGATGACCGGGACAGGAACGCCGAACCCACGGAATGGGGCCGTTTTCTCCGAATTTATCGTCTTATAACTACGCTGTCCGATCCAGCGTTGGACGCGAACTTCTGGCGCGCCGCGGCAGCGATCCTGAGGTTGGATGCGGCCTCCTGCGGGCTGACCACCAGATTCCACAGCCGAAGCGCCTCTTCGTCTTGGCCCTGCAGCGCGCGCGCCAGCGCCACGTTGGACACGAAGTCCGCGTCGCGGGGGTCCGCGGCGTGGGCGGCATCGAAGTCCCGGGCCGCCCGGTCGAGGTTCGCCGAAAGCAGGTGGC
>CAYTYU010000088.1:4671-6466 GCA_964440815.1 uncultured Chitinophaga sp. | reverse complement strand
CTTGCGGCAAAGGGCCAGACGGCGCAGGCCGGATTCCTCCTCAGCCGATTGCGTCGTCGACGCGGCCCTCGATCAGCAGGACCTCGGCCCCTTCGGTGTAGGTGCCGAGGTGGTCCGGGTGATCCACGAGCATGCGGTTGAGGAGGAATCCGGCCTGCGCCGTCTGGCCCTTTGCCGCAAGCACGCGCACGGTGAGCTGCAGCGTCTCGGCGGTGGCGGGCTGCATTGGCCCACCCTCGAACCAGTCCTTGTCAGTGTCCTGGGCGGACTGGCAGCCGCAGAGGATGGAGCCGGCGGCAAGCAGCGCGACGGCCAGGCGACGGCGTGAACGATCGATTGGTGAATCGTGCATGGTCAGTTTCCTCCGATCTCGCTGGCGACGGTCGACTGCCCGCCGGTCGGCGACAGCACCGAGCCCGTGGGGATCTCGAACGGGATCTTGCGCACCTGCTCGCGGATGATCAGCGCCTCGCCGCTCTCCACACCGGCCCCGCCCGCGAGGCCGTCCGACAGCGCGACGCGGTCCTGCCCGATGCCACGGCGCGTGAGGGCACGGCGCACGGCGTCCAGCCGGGCTGCGTACAGCCTGTCGTCGGCCTGGCCGCGCCGCACCGCGATCGTGCCGCCGTCGACGCGCATGGCGTCGGCGAGGTAGCCGAGGTCGCGCGAACCCAGCGTGTTGAGCGATGCGGAGCCGGGCACGAATTGGTAGTCGAAGATCGTGCGCTGGCGGACCACGGCCGCGCGCCCCTGGTCGTCGAAGGGCTGGGTGGCGAACTGGCGGTCGGCCGGCTCGAGCAGGCGGTCGTCGACGCGGACGCGGTCGACCTCGGCGGGCGGCTTCGGCGCGCAGGCGGCGGCCAGCAGGGCCGTGGGCACGGCGAGCGATGCAATCGGGCGGATGCGACGGTGCATGGAGTGGCTCCTAATTCGATTCAGTCCGGAGAGACCTCGGCGAGCGCGCCGATGACCATGATGAGCAGCGGGACGAACGTGACGAGGATCGTGGCCGGCAAGAGCAACCCGACCAGCGGGACGACGACCTTCACCGAGGCGCGGTGGGCCCGCTCCTCGATCGACTCGATTTCCTCGTGGCGCAGCGCGTCGCACTGCACCCGGATCGCGCGGCCGACCTCGGTGCCGAACCGCTCGGCCTGCCCGAGCAGCGACCCGAGGGCGCCGAACTCGGCAATGCCCGTTCGCTCAGACGCGTCATGCAGGGCCTTGGGCCAGGTCACGCCGAGCCCGACCTGCAGGTCGACGCGGCGCATCTCGGATGCGAGTGCGCCACCGCGGCGGCCGACGGCGTCGGTCACGGTGGACCACGCGGACGCGAGGCCCATGCCGCCCTCGACCGCGATCTGCAGCAGGTCGAGCATGACGGCGAAGTTGGTGAGGATCTCGAGCCGGTATGCCGCGACGCGCGATGCGAGCCAGCCGAACGGCACCTGCACCAACAGGTAGACGCCGAACGCCACCGTACCGAGAACGACACCGGGGGAGTCGGCCACGTCGAGGTACCAGGCGACCGCGTATCCGCAGCCGCCACCAAGGGCCACGGCGCCGGCGACGGCCGCGGCAAACAAGCGCTGGCGGGCCGGATCGTCGATGCCGGCGAGGCTGAGCGACCGGCGGACCGAGGCGGGCACGAACGCCAACCGTGCCGCACGGGGCGCAGACGGCCCCTCCGAGACGGCGGACGCGCGCCGCGACTGCACGAACCCGAGCACCATCACCGCCAGGAACGCGGCGATGCCGGCGACGACCTGCTCGATGGTCACCGCAGGCCCCCTTC
>CAYTYU010000088.1:316-4661 GCA_964440815.1 uncultured Chitinophaga sp. | reverse complement strand
AGCTCATCCGGCGGACGGTGACGAGGCCGACGACCACCAGCGCGGCTGCCATGCCCATCAAAAGGTGGCCGACCGGCCGGTTGAGCATCAGGTCGGCGTACTCCTCGAGCTGCAGGCTGATCACCAGGAATGCCAGTACTGGCGCGACCGCCAGGAAGTTGGCGGCGAACATGCCGTAGGCGAGGATGGTCCGGCTGCGCCGGCGCATGCGCGCGCGGTCGATCAGCGAACGGGCGATCCGGTCCGAGGCGGCGGAGAGGTTGCCGCCCGCGGAGGCATGCACGAGGAGCGCGAGGCCGAACATCCGAAGCGCCATGAGCCGGGACCCGACGAGCACGCGCTCGACGGCGCCCGGGAAGTCCTGGCCCATCGATTCCCGCCGCGCGACCTCGCGGAAGGCGCGGCCTGGCTCGCCGCCGGACTCGGCGGCGAGGATCTGCAGCACCCCGGCGAGCGGGAGGCCCGCGCGAAGCCCGACCGCGGCGGTTCCGATGGCCTCCAGCACCTCGCGCTCCTCGCGCTCGGCGCGGCGCGCGCGGATCCGAGACCGCGCCACGGACACGGTGCCGAACGACACCGCGAACGAGGCGAATGCGAGGCCCTCCGAGCCGCCGAGCGCCGTGACGGCCAGCCACGCGGCGATCCCGGCGAAGTTGAACGCCCTGCCCTCGATCCAGTGCCGGTCGGCAGCCGGCGAAGGCACGGGGGCCGCGTCGCCATCGGCGGCCGCCTTCGCACGTTCCGCGCGGAGCGCGGGCATGACGATCGCCCAGTACCAGATGGCCATCGCGATCGCGGCCGCCAGCGCGGGACCACCCATGGATTCCGGAGCAGGCTCATCCGGGCACCTCCTTGCCGATCAGGCCCGCGTCAAAGGTGCGCCCCTCGAGCCGGATGCCCTGCGCGTCGAGGCGGGCCATGAAGCCCGGGCGGACCCCGGTGGCCTCGAACCCGCCGATCACCTGGCCGTCTCGCACCCCCACCAGCCGGAAGCGGTGGATGGTCTCCGTGCGCACGCCCTCGTCGGGCGATGCGATCACCTCGACCACCTCGCTCACGACCCGGCGCCCGTCCGGAAGGCGCGCAAGCTGGACGATCACGTCGAGTGCGGATGCCACGTAGTCGCGGAGCACGCGGATCGGCACGTCCAGGCCGCCCATGGCAAGCATGGACTCGAGGCGGTGGAGGGCGTCCCGCGCGCTGTTGGCGTGCAGCGTGGTCATCGAGCCGGCATGGCCGCTGTTCATGGCCTGAAGCATGTCCATGGCCTCGGCACCGCGGCACTCGCCGACGATGATCCGGTCGGGACGCATGCGGAGGGCGTTGCGCACCAGGTCGCGCGACGTCACCTCGCCGACGCCCTCGACATTGGCGGCACGCGTCTCCAGCCGCACTACGTGCGGGCTCGCCATGCGCAACTCGGCGGCATCCTCGATGGTGATGACGCGCTCGCCGCGCCCGATCGACGCGGATGCGGCATTCAGCATGGTCGTCTTGCCGACGCCGGCACCGCCCGAGAAGATGATGTTCAATCGGCCGGCGACGGCGGCTCGGATCAGGTCGGCGGTGGGGGCGGGAAGCGTCCCGGTCTCCACGAGCCGGTCGAGGCCCAGCGCCTCGCCCGGGAACCGACGGATGCTCAGCTGGGGACCGTCGAGGGCGATGGGCGGGATGATGGCGTTGACGCGCGAGCCGTCCGGCAGGCGCGCGTCCACCATCGGGCTGCGCTCGTCGATGCGTCGCCCCGCGTTGCGCACGATGCGGTTGATCACGTGCATCAGGTGGGCACGGTCGCGGAACCGCACCGGCACCCGCTCGATCCGGCCGTTGCGCTCGACGAACACGCGGTCGGGCGCAACCACCATGATGTCGGTCACGCGCTCGTCGGCCACGATCGGCTCGAGCGGCCCGAGGCGGAATGCATCGTCGAGGACGCCCTGCACCACCGACGCACGGTCGTGGGGGCCGAGCGACCGGCCGCTGCGGTCGAGCATCGACTCGACCTGGGCGCGGCAGCGCGCCGCGAGATCGTCGGCGCTCAGCCGTCCGGCAGCCTCGAAGTCGAACGTGGCCAGCAGGCGCTCATGCAGCTCGCGGCGGATCGCATCAAGGTCGGCTGACGGCGCCGGCACGGGAGCGGGATCGCTCATCGCGGTGCGCCCGCGCCCTCGGGCGGCGGACCCTCCGTCGGCTCGGCGGCGGACGGCTCCGGCGCGGGAGCGACGGCCGGAAGCGGGTCGGACGCGAACGGACGCGCCTCGTCGGGGCGGCGCCACGCGCCGGGGCCCTTGATCCCGTCAAGCCCGAGCGACTTGAGACGGGAAAGCGGGTTGCCGACCTTCGAGGCGCCGAAGAGCGAGCCCTCGACGAAAAGCTCCCAGTCGTTCGGAGACTCGGTCAGGTCGCCCGGCATCGGCCGCGAACGGCCGTCGTCCAGCGGTTCCACGAGCTCGGCGGTCACCATCACCACGAGCTCCGTCTGCTGCTGCTCGAACCGCACGCTTCGGAACAGCACGCCGAGTCCCGGGATGTCGCCGAGCACCGGCACCTTGGCAACGCTTCCCTGGTCGGTCGAGCGCAGGAGGCCGGCCATCGCGAACGACTGGCCGCTCCCGAGCTCGACGGTGGTGCTCGAGCGGCGCGTCGTGAGGGACGGGATCGTGAACCCGTTCTGGCGGAGCGCGCCGATCTGGCTCAGTTCGCTCACCTCGGGAGCCACCTCGAGCCGGATGCGCCCGTCGCCGATCACCTCGGGGCGGAAGTTCAGGCGGACGCCGTACTCCTTGTACTCGATGGTGATCGTGCTTCCGCCGCCGACGACCGAGCCCTGGACGATCGGGATCGGGAATTCGCCGCCGACCAGGAACGTCGCCTGCTGGCCGCTGATGGCCACCAGGTTCGGCTCGGCAAGGAGCCGGACGTAGCGGTTCTCGGTGAGCGCCTGCAGGTAGACCTCCAGGTTGGCGCTTGCGACGCCGCCGAAGAGCGTGGTGGCGCTGCTGACTGCCAGGTTCGAGCCACCTTGGTTGCCGCCCCAGACGAAGTCTCCGGAGTTGATCGCGGAGTTCGGGTTGGGGCCGATCGAGACCGGCTGGAACGGCGATCCGCCCGGTTCCTGGATGCCGCCGAAGACGTTGCCGCCGACGACGGCGCCGAACGCGAGCTGCCTGAGCGCGGTGCGGCTCGCCTCGGCGATGCGCACGCGCAGCTGCACCTGCTGGACGCCGGCCACCCGGGTGGCGTCCACCCACTTGAGGCCGGTGGAGGCCATGAAGCGGCTGACGAGCCCGGCGGTGGCGACGTCCGGCAGCGTGCCGCGCACGGCGATGGTGCCGGAGACGTCCTCGATCTGAAGCTCGACGCCGAAGAGGCGCCGCAGCTGGTCGGCCAGGTCGGCCTCCATGCCGGTGGTGGCGGTCATGTCGACCCACTTCATGCCGGTCGCGTCCATGAAGCGCTTCACGAGCTCATGGGTGCCGGCATTCGCGAGCGTTCCCCGCACGGTGACCGTGCCGCCGATCTCCTCGACGTCGATGTCCGTGCCCGCCACGTCGCGCAGGCGGGCCTCGAGTTCCCGGTCATCGAGCCCGACGCGCAGCTTCCGCCACATCAGGTCGCCGGACTCGAGCTTGAACAGCACATCGGTGAGCCCGGGTGCGCGTGCCAGCACCATGACCTCGTTCGCCGACACCGGCGTGGCGTCGGCGACCGCCGGGTCGGAGACGACCACCATCTCCACGCGGCTGCTCGTCGAGCCGCCGGCGAGGAGCGTGATCTCCGTGTCGGCTCGCGCGTCCTGCGTCCGCGCCGCGATGGGCGCCGCCGCGATCGACGCGAGGGTGAGGATGGGCACGAGGAAGGACATCTGCGGGCTCCGTGTCGTCGTGATGGCTCAGCGCTTGGGTTCGGCGGGCGCGGCGGGGGCCGGCGCCGGGGACTCCGGGGATGGAGGCAGCTTGATCGGGAAGCCGTGCTTGACGGTGTTCTCGCCGCGGACCACCACCACTTCCCAGACCTGCGGCTTGAGAGGCTCGGCAGGTGCCTCGGACTTGGGCTCTTCCGCCTCCATCGGCTCAGGTGCGACGGGCGGTGGGGGCGGGGGCGGCGCCACGGGCGGTACCGGGTCAGGCTCGATGGTGATGCCGAGCATGCCGGACGTGGTGACGCCAGGGGCCGGCGACGGGGCCGGGGCGGGGTCGCTCCCAGCGCAGAGTGCGATGCCGACGGTCCCTCGGACGCTGGCGAGCTCGAGCTGCGCCGCCTGGTCCGGGGTGACCAGCAGCGTGATGGTCGGGTTGCGCTGCGCCGTGCGGCGCTCACGGGCATCGGTCGCGGCCGGGGCCTT
>CAYTYU010000088.1:0-306 GCA_964440815.1 uncultured Chitinophaga sp. | reverse complement strand
ACGCGGCTGCGCTCGATCACCGTGCGGGTCATGGCCTCGCGGAAGCCGCTTGCCTTGCTCGGGATGTCGGCCGTGACGAGCACGTCGACGAACGCGCCGGGATAGAGCGCCGGGCCTGGACCCGCGTCACGAAGGGCCACGGTGACGGCACGCTGGCCGGGCGGGACGAGGCTTGCAAGCGATGCACCGGCGCCGGGGGAAGCGAGGTCTTCCTCGCGGACGAGCTGCCCCTTGCGGATGGCGGACGACGCCGTCCGCCCGACTGCCGCGGCGGCGAGCGCGATGCCGGTTCGTGCCTTCGGACTG
>CAYTYU010000087.1:0-11050 GCA_964440815.1 uncultured Chitinophaga sp. | reverse complement strand
GACGTTCACGGGCAACGTGCAGATCGACGACCTGGTGACGGCGGGGAACGGCTACGCGCTGAGCCTCCTGGGTGCGTCGAACAGCTTCACGTCGCAGGTGGACTTCCTGAACACTGGGCTGGTGACGCTGGGCGACGCCTCGACGGACGTGACGCTGTTCGGTGGCGGGGTGACCTTCGGCGGGAACGCGCCGATGAGCGTGGCGGGGAACATCCGGACGTCGGGCGACGTGATGAACTTCGGTACGGGCGCGATGACGCTGACGGCCGACACGGTGCTTGACACGACGAACGCCGGCGCCGACGCCGCCGGCGCGAACCTGACGCTGGGCGGCACGGTGAACGGCGCATTCGACCTGACCCTGCGGGCCGGCTCAGGTGGCGACATCTTGCTGGGCGGCGCGCTGGGTGGCTCGACGCGGCTCGACGCGGTGACGATCATGTCGGCGCGGAACGTCACGGCGGCGGCAGTCAGCGCGTCGAGTCTGGTGCAGGCTGCTGGCGCTGGTACGACGACGCTGAACGGTGCCGTGAACACGAATGATGCGGGAGGCGTGTCCCTGACGGGCACGAACTTCGCCGTGAACGCCGGCGTGACGACGACGGGCGGCGGGCCGGTGACGGTGAACGGCACCGGGACTGTCGTGATCGCCTCGGCCGGCGACATCACCTCCGACGGCGCCGTCGAGCTGACGGCGTCCGGCGGCATCTCTACCGCCGGCGACGTCACCACGACCGGCGATGCGGTGAACTTCAATTCGGCGACGATGCTGACGGGTGCGGTGGCGGTGAACACCACGAGCGGCTCCCCGGCTGGCGGTGCCATCGACTTCGACTCCACGGTCAACGGCACCTTGGCCTGACGCTGACGGCAGGCACGGCCGGCGACATCACCTTCGACGCGGCCGTCGGCGGAACGACCCCCGTTGGCGCCATCGCGATCCTCTCGGCCGACGACGTGACCTTCAGCGGTCCGATGACGGCGACGAGCCTCGCCCAGACGACGGGCGACGGGACAACGACCCTGGACGGGTCGGTGACGACGTCTGGTCCGGCGGGCGTGTCGATCGCGAACGATGCGGTCGTCGTCAACCAGTCGATCACCGCGGGCGGCGCCGGCACGGTGACGCTGAACGCCGAGGCCGGCCTGCTCACCATTGCCGCCGCCGGAGACATCGATTCCGCCGGCGCCGTCAGCCTGACCGGCTCGCTCGGCATCCGGACCGCGGGTGACATCACCACGTCCGTGGACGCGGTGACGTTCCACTCGGCGACCATTCTCACGGGGAACGTGCGGATCGACACCTCCGGAAGCGGACCGATCGTCGTCGAGGGCGGTGATGTCACCTTTGCCTCGACGCTGGACGGCGATGGGGTGTCGGTGCGGACTCTGACGATGGATGCGGGTTCGTCGGGAGACATCCGGTTCATGGCCGCCGTCGGCACCACGACCCCCTTGGGAGCCATCACGGTCGAGGCGTCCGACGACTTCACCGCGGACGCCGCCATCACCGCGGCAAGCCTGGTGCAGACCGATGGCGCCGGGGTGACCACCCTGAAGGGAACCGTCACCACGTCGACGGCCACGGGCGTCTCCATCGTCAACGAGGCCATCCTCGTCCAAGCCGCGATCGACACGGTGGCGGGCGGCGGCATCGTGGTCCTCACCGCCGACGTCGGCCTGCTGACGCTCACCTCCGCCGGGGACATCTCCTCGGGCGGCGCCGTGACCCTGACCGCCGCGGGCGGCATCCTGACCGGCGGTGACGTGTCGACGACGGGCGATGCCGTGACCTACGCCTCCGCCGTCACGCTGTCCGGGCCGGTGTCGATCACGACCACGGCCGGCGGCTCTGCTTCTGGCGGTTCCGTCGCCTTCGCCAGCACCGTCACCGACGGTGCAAGCGCCTTCGACTTGTCGATCGATGCCGGGACGGCCGGCGCGGTCACCGCAGCCGGCGCCGTCACGGTCGACGACCTCACGATTTCCAACGCCTCGTCCGCCACCTTCTCCGGCAACGTCCAGGTGAACAACCTGGTCACGGCGGCGAAGCCGTACACGCTGACGATGCTCGGCGGGAACAACAGCTTCGCCCAGCAGGTGAGCCTGCTCAACTCCGGCAAGGTGACGCTCGGCAACGCCACGTCCGACATCTTCCTGTTCAGCGGCGGCCTATCGATGCCGGGCAACGCGGCCCTCGACCTGGCGGCGACTGTCCGCAGCTCGGCGGATGCGATCAACCTCGGGACCGGTGCCGTGACGCTGGTGGCCAGTTCGGTGATCGACACGACCAACAACGGTGCAGTCGCCTCGCTCGCAGGCGCCGACCTCACCATCGGCGGCGCCGTCAACGGATCCGTTGCCGGAGCCCAGGCACTGACCGTGAACGGCGGTACCGGCGGAGACGTCGCGTTCCAGGGCGCCGTCGGTGCATCGGTCCGGCTCGGGGCCCTGACGGTCACGAACGCGGCCGACGTCTCCTTCGGCCAGGCGGTCGCCGCGACGGGCTTCACCCAGTCCGCCGGGACCGGAACCACCGCGTTCTCCGCCCTCGTCGACGTCACCGGCGCGTTCAACTTCACCGGCACGGCGCTGACGCTGTCCGGTGCAGGAACCAACGTCGTCGGAGGCGCGATGGACGTCACCAACGCCGGCGCCTTCACGCTTGCCGGAGGCGCGAACCTCTCCGTCGGCACCGAGTTCGTGCAGGACGGGGCAGGGGCCGTGAGCCTGGGCGGCAACATCACGAGCACGAACGACGGCATCGCGTTCTCGGGCCCCGTCACGCTGACGGGCTCCATCACCCTGACCGGCGGCGGCGGGACCGGGGACGACGTCGCACTCTCGTCGACGGTCAACGGGACCGCGGCCGGCGCCCAGTCCCTGACCATCGTCGCGGGAAGCGGCGACGTGACCTTCGGCGGCGCGGTCGGTGCGTCGACGCGGCTGGGGACGCTCTCGATCACGTCCGCGGACGACGTGACGTTCGGCTCGTCGGTGGCCGCGACAAGCCTGGCGCAGGCGGCGGGCGAGGGCACGACCACCCTGAATGGCGCAGTGACCACGACGGGCGCCCTCGGCGTCTCGATCGTGAACGATGCGATCGCCGTGAACGCCCCGATCACGACCACGTCCGGCAGCGGCCCCGTCACGCTGACCGCCGACAACGGCGCGCTGTCGATCGCCGCGGCCGGCGACATTTCCTCGGGTGGCACCGTCGAGCTGACGGCCACGGGCGGGATCTCCACCGCCGGAGACATCACCACCACGGGCGACGCCGTGAACTTCAACTCGCCGACGACCCTCACCGGTGCGGTGGCGATCGACACCACCAGCGGCTCGGCGGCCGGCGCGTCGATCGACTTCGATGCCGCCGTCGACGGCACCTTCGCGCTCGCGCTGGCCGCCGGAACCGACGGCGACATCACCTTCGACGCGGCGGTGGGCGGCACGGTGCCGCTGGGCGCCCTGGCCGTGTCCTTGGCCGACGACGTGACGTTCGCCTCCACGGTGCGTGCCGCGAGCCTGTCGCAGGCCACGGGCAGCGGCACGACGACCTTCAACGGCGCCGTCACGACCTCCGGTGCGGCGGGCATCGATGTGGCCAACGACGTCGTCGCCGTGAACGCGCCCATCACGACCTCGGGCACCGGCCCCGTCACCCTGGAGGCCGAGGCCGGGGCGCTCTCGATCGCGGCCGCGGGGGACATCGTCGCCGACGGCGCGGTAAGCCTCACCGGCTTCGGCGGAATCCAGACCGCCGGCGACGTGACGACGAGCGGCGACAACGTGACCTACGCGTCCGCCGTGACCCTGACGGGCGGCGTGTCGGTCTCGACCGGGGCGGGTGCGGGCAACGTGACGTTCGCGTCGACGATCGCCGGCCGCCACGCCCTGTCGATCCTGGCCGGCACCGGTTCCGTCGACCTGCAGGGCGTCGCCGGCACGGGGCTCGGCTCGCCGTCCACGCTTGCATCCCTGGCCATCACCAGTGCATCGGTCGTCGACCTGAACGCAGTCTTCGTCGAGGGTGGCGCGTCCGTCACGGCATCCACCCGGATCGACCTGAACGGCGGCACCTACGACAGCGCCAGCGGCGCGTTGGCCTTCAACGGGCCAGTGGCGCTGACCGCCGCCACCTCGGTGACGACCGGGCAGGGCGTGGGCGACGACATCACGTTCGCCGGCACCCTGAACGGTGGGTTTGCGCTCACGCTCGACGCCGGACTCGGCGACATCACGGTCGGCGGGGCCGCGGGCGGCACGAGCCCGCTCGGGGCGGTGGCCATCGTCTCGGCCGATGACGTCACGTTCGGATCGACCGTCGCCGCGCTCGGCATCTCGCAGGCTGCGGGAAGCGGAACGACCACGCTCAACGGCGCGGTGTCCACCACGGGAGCCGGGGGCGTGTCGATCGCGAACGACGCCATCGCGCTGAACGCATCCCTCACGACCACCGCCGGCAACGGCCCCGTCACGCTCATCGCCGGAAACGGCGCCCTGACGATCGCCGCGGCCGGCGACATCGCCGCCGGCGGGACGGTCGAGCTCACGGGTTCGTCGGGCATCTCGACCGCAGGTGACGTGACTACCACCGGCGATGCGGTGCACTTCAACTCCCCGACGACGCTCACGGGAGCGATCGTGGCCAACACCACCAGTGGGTCTGCGGCGGGGAATTCCGTGTTCTTCGACTCGACGATCGACGGCGCCTTCTCCCTCACGGTGAATGCGGGCACGGCCGGCGACGTGGTCCTCTCCGGCGAGGTCGGCGGCGCTGCCCCGCTCGCAAGCCTCACGGTCACGTCGGCGGCCACCACCACCCACGTGTTCGCCGACGTCACCACG
This sequence comes from uncultured Chitinophaga sp., assembly GCA_964440815.1. Classification (GTDB taxonomy): domain Bacteria; phylum Planctomycetota; class Phycisphaerae; order Phycisphaerales; family SM1A02; genus UBA966. The sequence goes on along the minus strand of CAYTYU010000087.1, from coordinate 6,202 downwards.
GTCGGCGACCAGGTGTTCAACGGGGGCGTGCTGCTCGAGAACGACATCGCCTTCACCGCCACGCACACGGACGGCGACATCCGATTCGGCGGCACCGTGGACGCCGCGACCGGGGCGGAGTCCCTCGTGGTGGATGCGGGCGGCAATGTCCGCTTCGCGGGCACGGTCGGCGGCACCACGGCGCTTGCCGACATGACCGTCGATGCCGGCACGAACCCCGGCGAGACGATCGAGTTCGGTGCGGGCGTCGGGTCGATCTCGGCCGGTTCGATCGCGCTGAACGTGAACCGGCCCGTCGCATCGGCCGCCGTGGCCACGATCGTCGGCCGCTCGGCGGTGACCTTTGCCTCGGATACGTTCGCCATGGGCCAGGGCCACAAGATGACGGTGCTCGGCAGCGTGACCATCGAGGGGCTGTCGGCGGCCGATGCCACGGCGGTCACCCTGGGCGACGTCACGGCGCTCGGCGACCTCCGGGTCGACGCGGGCTCCATCACCATGCTCGGCCGCGGTCCCGACGCCATCCTGACGAACACCGGGTCGACCGTCATCGATGGCGCGGTCGACTACGTGGTCGACGGCAAGGTGTTCTTCAGCGTCGCGCCGACCATGGGCGGCCTGGAGCCCGGAAACCGCGCCGAGTTCGCGAGCGCCAGCGGCGCCGTGGACGGCTCCGGCACCCTCACCGGCTTCCAGCAGTACATCTACGCGGAGCCGATCACCGCGGCGCTGGTCACCGGGCTGGCTCCTGCGAACGCGATCCTCGACCTGCGGGCGTCCGACACGCGGAGCCAGCAGATCAATCCCGCCACGGTGATCCCCCCGGGCGGAGCGCGCATCTTCGGGCTCGGTGCCGTCGTGCCGGACGACGAGGAAGCCAAGAAGGCGGAGGGCGACGGTGCCGAGGACTCGAGCTCGGACGGCACCCCTGCAGGCGGGGCCGGAAGCGGCGATACTGCCGCCCCATGACTTCCCGCCGCCCGGCCGCCCGCGTCGCCTTCCTCGCCCTCGTTGCCCTGGCCGTCGCCGCCTGCGGCAAGGAGGATGCCCCCGTCGCCCCCGCCGCAGGCGTGTCGACCACCCCGGCCGTGACCCCGGCACCCGCCGCGCCCGCGCCTGCGCCCGCATCGGGCGCACCCGCGGACGCCGCGACCGCCGCCCAGCCGATGCTCGTCAAGGTCGCGACCATCGAGGGCAAGGCCGCCAACGACGAGTTCACCCGCAACGTCCAGGTGGTCCAGGCGCAGCGCCAGGAGATCGTGCGGATGAACGAGGCCGTGAACGCCGCGCCCGAGGGCGCCGAGCGCGACGCCCTGAAGGCGAAGCTCGACGACGCGGTCAAGAAGCTCGATGCCGACAACCAGCTGATGGCGAAGACCTACGGCTACTCGATCCTGCGCAACTACGTGCGCGTGCCGGAGAAGAGCGAGGTCTTCATCGTCCTGACGCCCGAGGAGGCCGAGAAGCAGCCGAAGCCCGCCGACGGATCGCAGCCGGCCACGACCGCGCGCGTCTGCGTGCTTGCCGATGCCCAGGCGAACCAGGCGTTCCAGTCGGCGGTGCAGTCGCTGCAGCAGCTTCGCCAGCAGGCGGCGGCGCTCAAGGTGCAGCTCGATGCCGCGACCGTGGAGAAGGACAAGGCCTACCTGCAGGGCCAGTTCGACCTCGCGCTGAAGCAGCTGAACGAGGCGAACGCCGCGGCGACCAAGGCCTATGCCTTCAACCTGAACCGCCAGTACGTGATGTCGATCGAGCGCTCGAGCCTCTACGTCGCCGCGACGGCCGAGGAGGCCGAGCAGGCGTCGAAGGCCGCCGCAGGCAAGTAGCGCCCGCCGCGCGGCGCGGGGCCGCCCGCTGCGGTCAGGGCTTGGTGCTGTCGCGCATCCAGCCCTTGCGCCAGAAGTAGATCAGGAGGCCGATGGTGGTCGCTCCCATCAGGCCGAGCGCCCAGCCGTACCCCCACGTCCACTCGAGCTCGGGCATGTGCCGGAAGTTCATGCCGTAGATGCCGGCGATGAAGGTCAGCGGCATGAAGATCGTGGCGATGATCGTGAGCACCTTCGTGGTCTCGCCCAGCTTCATGTTGACGCTCGTCATGTAGATCTCGAGCAGGTCGTTGGCCATCGAGCGGTCGGTCTCCACCTGGTCGAGGGCTCGCAGCACGTGGTCATGCAGGTCGCGCAGGTACGGCCGGGCATCGGGGCCGAAGGTGGCCTCCATGCCGAGCAGGGTCACCGTGGTGTCGCGCACGGGAAGCAGCAGCCTCCGCATCCGGATGAGTTCCGACCGCGCCCGCCGGATCTGCATCAGCTGCGCCTGCGTCGGCTGGCGGAACACCGCGTCCTCCAGGTCCTCGACCAGCGTGCAGATCCCGTCGATCGCGGGGAAGTACCCGTCGACCGTGGCATCGATGATGGCGTAGGCCAGGTACGCCGCGTCGCGCGTGCGGATGCGGGCATGCTCGCCGCGGATCCGCGCGCGCACGGCCGCCAGGCAGTCCTCGCCGGGCACTTCCTGGAACGTGATGACGTGCCGGCCCGAGAGCCAGATGGAGAGCTGCTCGGTCCAGAAGCCGCGCTCGTCCTGGTGGGGAAGCGGCATCACCACGAACGTCGCCGCATCGAACGTCTCGACCTTCGCGCGCGGGCTGGCATCGGTCGCGTCCTCCAAGGCCAGCGGGTGGATCCCGAAGCGCTCCCCGATCTGCTTCAGCAGGTCCGCGTTCCCCAGGCCATCGACGTTCACCCAGACCACCGGCGCGTTCCCTGCGATGCCGTCGATCTGGTCGGCGCGTTCGGCTGCCCCCTCGGCCACGCCGTCCGGCCCGAACGCCAGGACCGTGACCTTGGTCGGCGCCGCCCCCGGCTGCACCGCGAGCGTTCCGGGCGGCACGTGCAGGTTGGCGGGCTGCCGCATCCGGCGGCGCGCCAGCTTCGCCGACACTGCACCTCGCCGGATTGCGTCCGTCACCGCACCTGCCACCGGGAACCGCGACTTGCTCACGGGCGGCTCTCTGGCGGGGTACCGCCCAGCAACAGCACCATGCACCATGCCATGAGCACCGCGTGCCCGCTCCACGCAACCGTGCGCACCCAATTGGTGGCGACGAGCCGCGCATGGGCGTCCTCGTCGAAGCCGCGGGCGAGCGTGCCGTGGAGCGGCACCTGCACGAAGGCCGTCGAGGCCCATGCGATTCCCACGAGCGCCACGCCCGCCCAGGCCGCCCACGCGGGCATCCCGCGCGGCCGGGCGGCGAGCAGGGCCAGCGACGACACCAGCTCGACCAGCATCGCGGGACCGACGATCGGGGTGATCAGGCGGGCGTGCGCCGACTCGTAGGCGGCGAAGCCTTCGCGCCCCACGCGCCCGAAGAGCGGGTAGTGCACCACCTGCACGATCCAGATCAGTCCCGCCATGAACCAGCTCGAGACGAGACTTGCGACGAAGGCTGCCGATCCCGGGTTCATGCCGGCACCTCGACGAACTCCAGGCGGTCCTCCGCCGGCACCAGCACCGCCACGGTGAAGGTCGGCGCACGGTGCAGAGCCCCCGGGTTCACGATCCGCGTCCCACCACGGCGCTCGTCGCGCCGCTCGTGCGTGTGGCCGTGCACGAGGTATGCCGCACCGGTGGCCACCGCGTCGCGCATGGGGACGGGTTCGTGTCCGTGCGTGAAGGCCACGCGGCGCCCGTCAATCTCCAGTTCGCCGGCATCCCCATGCACCACGATCCCCAGGTCACGCGCGTAGCGCTCGAGTGACCCGCGGTTCCAGTCGCAGTTTCCCCACACCACGTGCGCATCGAGCCCGGCCAGCTGGTCCAGCACCAGCTCGTCCTCGACGTCGCCGCAGTGGATGAAGGTCGTGGCCCCGCGGGCGCGCAGCGCCTCGATGGCCCGCTTGGTCCGTTCCCAGCGCGCGTGGCTGTCCGAGAGCAGACCGACGGTGGCCGGCATGCAGGTACCTTACCCCGTCCCCATGAGCCAGGCCCCCGTCACGCGCTTCGCCCCGTCGCCCTCGGGCCATCTCCACGTGGGCGGTGCCCGCACCGCGCTCTTTTGCTGGGCGTACGCCAAGGGCAGGGGCGGCAAGTTCCTCGTTCGCATCGAGGACACCGACCAGAAGCGCTCGAGCGGTGCCGCGAGCGTCGGCTTCCTCAAGGACCTCGCGTGGCTGGGGATTGACTGGGACGAGGGCCCGGCGTGGGGCGGGATCGGCGGCGGCCCCAACGGTCCGTACTTCCAGAGCGAGCGGCTCGAGATCTACGACCGGCTGCTGCGCAAGCTCGTCGACGAGGGCAAGGCCTACTGGGCCTTCGACACCGCCGAGGAACTCGAGGTGCGCCGTGCCGAGGCGAAGGCCGCCGGCCGTGCGTATCGCTACGACGGCTCGTCGCAGATGGCCTTGCCGCGCGACACCGTCGAGCGGCAGCTTGCCGAGGGCCGCCCGGCCGTCATCCGCCTGAAGTGCCCGCCGCAGCCCATCACGATCAATGACGAGATCCTCGGCGAGGCAACGCTCCCGGCCGGCGAGGTGGACGACTTCGTCCTGCGCAAGGCCGACGGGTTCCCCACCTACCACTTCGCGGTGGTGGTCGACGACGAGCTGATGGGCGTCACCCACGTGCTGCGCGCCCAGGAGCACTTCAACAACACGGCCAAGCACATGCTGCTCCAGGATGCCCTTGGATTCCGGCGCCCGAGCTACGGCCATTTCTCGATCATCACCAATCCCGACGGCAGCAAGATGTCCAAGCGCGACAAGGACAAGCTGCTGCGGAAGACCGTGACGGACCGCAAGCTCGCCGCGCCGCCCGCCGGCACGGTGCCGCCCGAGCGCTGGTCCGCGTGGCTCGGCGACAAGAACGCCCAGCTCGACTTCGCCGAGGCGAATGCGCTGGCCGAGGCGCTCGGCATCCAGCTCCCGGAGATCAACGTCGACGACTTCCGCCGAAGCGGCTACCTGCCCGAGGTGCTCTGCAACTTCCTGGCCCTCAACGGATGGAGCCCGGGGCACGACATCGAGAAGTTCGACATGCACTTCATGCAGGAGCGCTTCGACCTGAAGCGCGTGGTGAAGACGCCCGCCAAGTTCGACCGCGCGAAGCTCCTGTCCTTCAACTGCGACGCCATCACCGGCATGCCGCGCGAGGAGTTCCTCCGCCGCGCCCGCGCACACGGCGAGGAGTTCCACCCGCAGTTCATGGCCCGGCTGACGCCGGCCCAGTTCGAGCAGCTGGCCTCCGCCAGCCAGGAACGCTCCAAGACCCTCGATGACATGTTCCGCACCAACCGGTTCATCGTGACCGCCGATGACACGCTGGCCTGGGAGCGCTCGAAGAACGTGGAGAAGGCGCTCCTCGGTCCCGCCCCGAGCGGCCTCGATCACGTGGCCGCGCTGGTGCCGGCGCTCGAGTCGGTGGCCGACTGGTCGCCCGCCTCGCTCGAGGCCGCGATCGGCGCCTACGCGGCGGCCTCGGCCGAAGGCAACCTCGGCAAGGTCGCCCAGCCGCTGCGCGTCGCCGTGAGCGGCGGCACGATCAGTCCACCGATCTTCGACACGCTGGCCATCCTGGGCAAGCAGAGTTCGCTCGCCCGGATGCGTCGGTGCGTGGCGGCGTTCGGCCGCTGAGCCTCAGGCCTCGGCGTTCACGGCTCGGTGTCCGGGTTGTCCGTGGGCGCGCGCGGCCGGCGCTTCTGGGTCGTCTGGCCCGGCGCGGCCGACGACCAGTCGCTCCAGACGTTCGCCTCGGTGGTGATCATCGCCTCGATGGCGCCGGATGACCACAGTCGGTAGAGGGCCGTGCCGTTTGGGATCGGCGTCGCCGCGATGCCGATGACGGAGCCCGAGGGCGCCGGCGCCGTGCCCTTGTCGCGTACCTTCGGCGCGGCCGGGCCAGTGCCGACGGCGTTCTGCGGGTCGGCGGAGGCATCAGCCTCGGCGGTCGTCATGGGCGACAGCAAGCCGAGCGCTTCGATCGGCACCGAGTGCACTGAAGAGGTCGGAGACGGGGCAAGCGAGGGACGCAGCAGCGCTGCCGCCTCGACCGCCGCCAGGGCAAGCAGGCCAAGGCCTACCAGTGACATGCCGGTGCCGGGGCTGAAGAGGTCAAGGCCCCTCGACGGCTCGGGGTTGGCTGTCCCATCGTCGGACGGTCGCAGGGGTCGGCCCATGATGGGGTCATCGGCCGACGGGCCAATCCG
>CAYTYU010000086.1:0-11149 GCA_964440815.1 uncultured Chitinophaga sp. | reverse complement strand
ACGGCGGGTGCGCGCGGGGTCGCGCTCCGCGTCGGCGGGGGCGCCGGCTCGGCCGGATCGCGCACGCGCGCCGGATGCGGATGCGTCACCGCCGCCGCCCGAGCCGGTCCCGGCGCGCGCACCTGCATCGGCGCCGGCCGCGAGCGACTCCGGCATCACCGCGCCGTCCTCGATCCACTTCCGGATCGCCTCGATCTGCGTGGCCGCGAGGCGGTCGCCCTCGGGGGGCATCGCGAGGTCATCGACTTCCGGCAGCATCACGCGGGTGATCATCACGCTCTCGGCGGGCTTGCCGGGCTGGACGATCCACAGCCCCTCGTCGTCGCGCGACACCACCGAGTCGCGCACGTCCATGCGCAGGCCGCCCTTGCGCTTGCCGTTGCCGTGGCACTCGTAGCAGCGCGACTCGAAGATCGGCAGCACCTGCTCGCGGTAGAAGGCGAGCCTGGCGAGCATCGTCGGGTCGCCGTCGCCGTTCGCCGCGCCGGCGCCCGGGGCCGCGGCACCCGCGCGTGCATCGACGTCATCGTCGCCGTCCGCCTCGCCCGCGTCGGGCGCGCCACCGCCGCCCGCCGAGTCGACGACCGGCTCCCAGATGAACCCCGGTCCCCAGACCATGTTCGCGCCGAGGTGACCGCTCCAGCCGACCAGGATGGTGAGCGCCACCAGCGCCCCGCGCATCGCACCGACCAAGTCCTCGCCGCCCGGGCGCGCCGCACGTGCGGCAAGCCAGGCGGTGCCGAAGCAGCCGGCCGTCGCGGCGACGCCGAGCCAGCGGTGCCAGAAGAGGTCGTTGCCGCTGCCATGGTCGAGCGCGAAGACCCAGCCGGTGGCGCCCGCAAGCAGCCCGCCGAGGGCCGCAAGCAGGAGCGCCGTCGGCGTGAAGGGCGATGCCTCGGGCCGGCGCTGCACGGCGCGGAACGCCTCGGCCGCGAAGGCCCCGACCACGAGCCCGATGGGCACGTGCACGGCGGCCGGATGGAGCCGGCCGAAGGCCTCGAGAAGCGGCGGGATGTCCTGCGCGATCGGCTCCGGCGCGAGCATGCGACAAGCCTACCGCGCCGCGGTACGGTGGTTGCGCGATGGCCGCCGGACGCACCGTGCTGCATGCCGACCTCGACGCGTTCTTCGCGTCGGTGGAACAGCTCGACCGGCCCGAGCTGCGCGGACGATCCGTCCTCGTCGGCGGCCGGTCGCGCCGCAGCGTCGTCGCGGCCGCAAGCTACGAGGCACGCGCCTTCGGATGCCGCAGCGCCATGCCGATGGCGCGGGCGCTCGCCCTGTGCCCGGAGGCGGAGGTGGTCGCGGCGCGGTTTGCGCGCTACGCGGAACTCAGCGGGCGCTTCATGCACATCCTCGGTCGATTCTCGCCCCTCGTCGAGGCGCTGAGCGTCGACGAGGCATTCGTCGAATGCACGGGGAGCCGCCGGCTCCTGGGGGCGGGCCCCGAGATCGGCAAGGCGATCCGCGCCGCGACGCACGCCGAGCTCGGCCTCACGGTGAGCGTCGGCATCGGCCCGAACAAGTTCGTCGCCAAGCTGGCCACCGACATGCAAAAGCCGGACGGCATGACCGTCGCGCCCGGGGTGGAAGGCGGGCCCGACGTCCCCGGCGGGCTGGCGGCATGGCTGGCACCCGTCGCCATCGAGCGCATGTGGGGCGTCGGTCCGAAGTCGATCGGCCGCTTCCACGAGGCGGGCATCCGCACCTTCGGCGACCTGCAGCGGCTGGACGAGGCCGAGGTGGCGCGCCGGCTGGGCGCGCACGCCGTCGACATGCGCGCCCGCGCCCTGGGGCTCGACGACCGCGCCGTGGAGACCGACCACGAACGCAAGGGCGTCGGCCACGAGACCACCTTCGGCGATGACCTCGAGGACCCCGAGGCCGTGCTCGAGGCGCTGCACGGGCTGGTCGAGTCGGCATGCCTTCGCCTGCGCGCCTCGGGCGGCATGACGCGGCGGCTCACGGTGAAGATCCGCTTCGGCGACTTCGAGACGATCACGCGCAGCACCACGCTCGACACCCCCACCGACTCGACGCGTGCAATCCTCCTGGCGGCGAAGGAGACGTTCTCGCGCTGGGCACGCGCGGGGTTCGTCCCGGTGCGGCTCGTCGGAATCCGGCTCGAGCGGATCGATGCGCGCGGGGCGGGGACGGCGAGCCTGTTCGAGGACCCGCAGGACGCACGCGACCGCGCGCTCGACCGCGTGGCCGATGCGGTGTCGCGCAAGTTCGGGAGCGGCGCGATCGGCCGCGGACACGGCGGCATCTCGCGCGAAGGCGGCGCGCGCCGTGCGGGCGACCCGCAACCGCGCGAAGGCACCTGAAGGTCAGCGCCGCGCGGGCGGCCAGCAGAGATCGCCCCAGTCGTCGGCGTAGCCGTGGTTCACGAACACCTGGATCGCCGCCAGCGACAGCCGGTCCATCGTCATGGACGCGCGCTTGAGCACGGTGCGGTTCTCGCGGCTGCCGTAGGTCGCGCCCCCGGATGCCAGCTGCGCATGCACCAGCGCGCACCGCTCAACCAGCATCGACGCGATGCGGTCGAAGCGCCGGCGCTCGAGGTGCGGCCCGAGCTCGACGGCATCGAAGAAGCGAGCCAGGTAGCGGTCGGCGAACATGCTGGCCACCAGCGCGCGCTCGCTCTCGATCGTCGCGGCGACGATGCCGTCATGGTCGGTCGCCAGCAGCTGGCGGAGGAATGCGGAAAGTGCGGTGCGCTCGGCCACCGGCTGCCCACGCGCCGCGTCCCAGCGCGCGAAGAGCGCGGAGAACCCCGCCCACTGCGCGAGATACCGGTCGTCGAGCTCCACGTCGCGGCACGCCTCGGCGCGCTCGAGCCACGTGAACGCGCGGTGGATGCGGATCCGGTTGTCCTCGTAGAGGTGCGCGTTGGCGTAGGAATCGCGCCGCGGCTTCCACATGCGGCGGAGCGTCGCGAGGTCGAGCGGGGCGGCCAGGATCGCGGTTCGCATCGGGGCCGAAGGCTACCCTTGCCCGCGTGCGTGCCGTGCCCGAGACCTTCGCCGCATTCCTCCGACTCGGGCTGACGAGCTTCGGCGGACCCATCGCGCACCTCGGGTACTTCCACCGCGAGTTCGTCGAACGCCGGCGGTGGATGGGCGCCGCGGAATTCGCCGACACCGTCGCGCTCTGCCAGTTCCTGCCCGGCCCGACGAGCTCGCAGGTTGGTTTCGCGATCGGGCTTCGGCGCGCGGGGATCGCGGGCGGGCTTGCCGCGTGGACGGCGTTCACGCTGCCGAGCGCGATCGCCATGGGCGCCGCCGGGTGGTTGCTGGCCTCCTCCGCGGACGTGCATGGCGCGTGGTGGATGGCGGTGCTGCGCGCGGTCGCGGCGGCAGTGGTGGCGCACGCGATCGTCGCCATGGTGCGGACGCTTGCGCCGACCTCGGGGCGGCGCATGCTCGCCGCGTCGGTCACGCTTGCGCTCGTCGCGGCAGGTCATGCCGAATTGCCGGACTGGGCGACGGCGTTCCTGCAGCCGGCGGCGATCGCGGTCGGCGCGGCGGTCGGCATGGCCGCGTTGGTCCCCCCGGCGGCGTCAACACCCGTTGCGACCGACGACAGGGCGGAGCGCATGCGTGCGTTCCACCTGACGCCCGGTGCCCCTGTCGCCGCGCTCGTCGCAGCCGTCGCGATCCTCGGGGCCGCCACGGTGGCCGCACCCGGTCCACCGATCCTCGCCGCATCGGCAGCCTGCGCGCGTGCCGGCTCGATGGTCTTCGGCGGCGGGCACGTGGTGCTGCCGCTGCTGGAGGAGCCGTTCACGTCCTCCGGCTGGCTCGACCGCGATGCGGTCCTCTCCGGCTACGCCCTCGCGCAGTCCGTGCCCGGCCCGCTCTTCACGATGGTCTCGTACCTCGGGGCGGCAATGGGCGCATCCGAGGGAGCCGCGACGGCCGCGGCCGGGGCAGCGCTCCTCGTCGCCTCGGTCTTCCTGCCGGGGCTCCTGCTCGTGATCGCGACGCTCCCGGCATGGCACCGGCTGCGCTCCGTCACGGGGCTGCGCGCGGCGCTCGTCGGCGCCAACTGCGCGGTGATCGGCTTGCTCGCCGCCACGCTCGTGAATGACGTGCTGCCCGGGGCCGCCGCGAGCGAAGCCGGCATCCCGATTGCCGTGGTCGCATTCCTGGCACTCGCGTGGCTTGGCCGACGGGCGCCTTGAGTCAGCCCCTCACCTCGCCGGCTCGACGTGCGCGGTCGCGTTGCCGCCCTCGGAGCCGCGGCCAAGCGCTTCCTCGATCTCGGCCTCGATCGCCGACGCCACCTCGTGCGCCGTGCGCACGTCCATGCCGCCGTCGACCTGCACGTGGAAGTCCACCCAGTGGTGGCGGCCGACGTGGCGCGTGCGCAGCTTGTGCCAGCCGCGGATGAGCGGCGCGCGCGCCCCGGCGGTCCCCTCGACGTGCGCGTCCAGGATGCCGCGCACCGTCTCGTAGTCGGCGGCGTCCTGCTCGTCCACCAGTTCGCCCAGCGCACGGCGCACCGTGCGCACGGCGAGGGCCACGAGCACGCAGGCCATCAGGATCGCCACGACCGGGTCGATCCAGCCGATGCCGGTGAAGCGCACCGCCAGCAGCGCGCCGATCGCCGCCAGGCTCGTCAGCGCATCCGACTGCAGGTGGCGGCCGTCGGCAACCAGCGCCGCCGAGCCGCCGCGGCGGCCGAGCGAGACGAGCCACGTCCCGACGCCGGCGTTGGCGGCGCCGGCCAGTCCCACGATCCACAGTCCCGTGTCGATCGAGCGCAGCTCGACGCCGCCCGACAGCAGGCGGTGCGCGGACTCCCACACGATGCTCGCGCCCGCGGCGCCGATCAGGATCCCCTCGAACGACGCGCTCAGGAACTCGAACCGGCCGTGCCCGTAGGGATGCGTCCGGTCGGCGGGACGGTGCGCCTGCGCGATCGCCCAGAGCGCGAAGCCGCTCGCGGCGACGTTGACGATCGACTCCACCGCGTCGCTGTAGACGGCCGACGAGCCGGTGATGCGCCAGGCGAGGAACTTGGCGCCCATCAGCACGATGCCGACGACCAGCGCCACGAGCGCCGCGCGGCGTTCGGGCGACGGACTCGGCGCCGGCGTGGCCTCAGCCGCCATCGCCGGTGGCCGGGGCGGCGGACGCGGACTCGCCGGCCGGGGCGGTCGCCGCATCCGCGGCGGTCGCGGGCGCCGGGGGCGCGTCCGCACCCTCGATGTAGACGTCGAGGAGCTGCCCGGTCGAAACCGGCGCGTTCGGGTCCTCGAACGCGTAGATCAGCTGCATCACGCGCGTGTCGATGCGCTCGGCGTTCTCGCCCGTGAGCGCGCGCTTGGGCTGCATGGTCGGCAGGCGGCGGACGAAGCGCAGCGGGAACGACTGCTGCCGGCCGCCGCGCAGCGCGGCGATGGCCTTGCCCTTGGGGTCGAACCGCCACGCGTCGAGCTCGTCGATGTCGACGCGGATGTGCAGGGGATCGAGCGCGCCGATCTGCATCTGCACCTCGGCGCCCGGGCCCGCGGCCGCGTATTCGCCGGGGCGCGCCTCGATCCGCAGCACGGTGCAGTCGATCGGCGCGCGCGCGATGCAGCGGTCGAGCTCCGTGCGCAGAGACTCGGCCTCGGCACGGGCGATCGCCACCTCGCTCTCGACGACCTTCAGGTCCTCGGGGTAGGTGCCACGGCGCACGAAGGCGAGGTTCGCCTCGGCCTCGGCCAGGCGCGCCTTCGCGCTGGCGAGCTCGAACTCGCGCGTCGGCTTCTCGTTGCGCGAGAGCGCGCCGGCCTCGCCGACGGCCAGGAGCCGGTCGAGGCGTCCCTGCGCATCGTTGACCACCGTGCGCGCCTGCTCGGCGCGTGCCTCGGCCTGGGCGAGCGTCTCGGGCTTGGGCAGGCTCTTCGCCTGCAGGAACCTGGCCTCGGCGGCCATGAGCCGCGCCTCCGCGCCGATGAGCTGCGAGCGCAGCGTGCGGCGGTCGATCACGAAGAGCGCTTCGCCGCGCTTGACGCGCTGGCCCTCGACCACCGGCACCTCCTCGACCAGGCCGCTGACCGGCGCGCCCAGCAGGATGAGCTCGCTCGAGGGCTCGACGATCCCCGACCCGCTGACGCGGCCCGCGAACGGCGAGCCGGCGGGCGGCACCAGCGGCGGCGGCACCGGCGCGGGCCTCGACTGCTTGTTCACGGTGACTGCCGCGGCGACGATGCCGCCGACGGCAAGCAGCGGGAGGACGACGTACTTCCAGTTCATGGGGTGTCCGTTCGTGGCAGGCTACGGGACGCGGCATCGGCCGGCACGACGAGCGACAGCGCCACCGTGCGCCGTATCTCGTCGAGCGCCTCCGAGGGCGTGGTGACGTGCGTCACGCGGCCGTCGTCGAGGTGCGCGATCCGGTCGGCGAAGTGGTAGATGCGCTCGTCGTGGGTCACGATGATCACGACGCGGTCCGGCGTCGCCGTCATCTCCCGGATCAGGGTCATCACGCGCTGGCCGGTGGCGCCGTCGAGCGCGCTGGTCGGCTCGTCGCAGACCAGGATGCGCGGGCCGTTGATCAGGGCACGCGCGATCGCCACGCGCTGCTGCTGGCCGCCCGAGAGCTTGTTGGGCCGCGACTGCTCGCGCCCGGCCAGGCCCACCTTCCCGAGCAGCTCGGCCGCACGCTCCAGCGCGTCGCGTCGCGGGTGCTTCCGCAGCAGGAGCGGAACCGCCACGTTCTCCATGATCGAGACCTGCGGGATCAGGTTGAACTGCTGGAAGATGAACCCGACGTTCGCGCCGCGCCAGCGGGTGCGCTCGTGGCCCGTGAGCGCACCGGGGTCGGTGCCGAAGACCTCGAGCTCGCCGTCGCCGCGCGAGAGCAGCCCGGCCAGGATCGAGATCAGCGACGTCTTGCCGCATCCCGACGGGCCGACGAGCGCCATCACCTCGCCGGCGCGCACGTCGAGGTCGATGCCGCGCAGGGCGTGCACCACCGCGTCGCCCGAGCCGAAGCTCTTGGTGATCCCGCGGCAGCTGATGGCGACCTGCCCATCGCTCATCCCTGGAACACCTCGGCCGGGTCGAGCCGGGCGACTCGGCGCATGCTCAGGATGCTCGAGGCCACCACGATGAAGATCACGGCACCGGCGGCGAGCACCGGGATGTGCCAGGTCATCTTGAAGGCGAGCTTCTCGGGCGGGATGGTCAGGCCCACCAGGCTCGTCGCCCCGAGGCCGATCCCCAGCCCCAGCGCGCCTGCCACCGCGCCCTGCAGCGCCACCATCCCCAGGAGCCGCGGCGTCGTCGCGCCCATCGCCTTCATGGCGCCGAAGTACTTCAGGTTGTCGAGCGTGAAGTTGTAGAACATCTGCCCCGAGATCGCCACGCCCACAAGGAAGCCGAGCGCGATCGCGATGCCGAAGTTGATCGGGATGCCCGTCTGCTTCATCCAGAACTCGATGGTCATCCAGGCGAACTCGCGGGGCGTGTAGACGGAGAGCTCGGTCTCGGCCTCGATGCGGCGCTTCAGCGCCTGCAGGTCCGTGCCGGGCTCCGCCTTCACCAGCACCATGCTCAGCGTGCGGCGCGTTGCCGGCGCGTAGGAGAGCGCGCGCGAGTAGGTCGTGTAGATCGTCGGCGCCGCCTGGAAGGTGGGCTTGGTCTCGGCGACGCCCCCGATCACGGCGCGCCGCTCGTTGAGCTCCATCACCTCGCCTACCTCGATCGGGCGCTTCGGGCCGTCCGGGTCGAGCGGGTTCACCGGCTGCGCAAGCCGGTTCCTCTTGCCGCGCGTCTCGATGATGATGGCGTCGGGCTGGCGCAGGACGTCGACCGATCCCTCGACCATCAGCGGCGGCGCGCCGATCAGGCTCGCGTCGTCGACGCCCACGACGTCGCAGAGCTGGCGCGAGCCGTTGGGGAGCTTCGCCACCAGCAGGCTCTTGTAGAGGGGAACGGCCCACAGCACGCCTTCGACGCTGCGCACGCGCTGCAGCGCGGTCACCTGCATGGGCTTGGTGTCGTCGACGAAGAGGAGCGTCGGATCCACCACCCAGAGGTCCGGCTGCGGCGTCTCCTCGATGAGCGCGTAGGTCCGGCTCATCAGCCCCACGAAGATGCTCGACTGCTGCGCGATCAGCAGCGTGGCGAACGAGAGGCCCAGCAGGATGCCGTAGAACTTCGCCGTGTCGCCGAAGAGCATCTTGATGGCGATGAGCCGCACGGCGGGTCCCTGCGCTCAGAGGCGCATCTGCGTCCCGAACTCGACGACGCGGTCCGACGGCAGGTTGAACGCGCTGGTGACGTCGGCGGCGTTGGAGTGCAGCAGCACGAAGAGCGACTTGCGCCAGCGCGCCATGGGTGCGGGTCCGTCGGGGACGATCTGCATCTTCCGGGCGAAGTAGGTGACGCCGCGGTCGTCGAAGGGCAGGCCGCGCTCGCGCGCCAGCGCCAGGATGCGCACCGTGTCGGGCTGCTCCATGAAGCCGACGTCGGCCGACACGCTCCAGAAGCCGTCGGGCATCCACTGCACCGCGACGCGCTCGCGGTCGTCGACGAACGGCTCCTCCGAGGGAACGATCGAGAGCAGGATGACCTGCTCGTGCAGCACGTGCGCGTGCTTCACGAAGCTCACCAGCGCGAACGGCGCCTGGGCGGACGGCGTCATGAAGACCGCGGTGCCGGGGACGCGCGGGATGACCTCGGCCCAGAGCCTGGCCAGGAAGTCGTGGATCGACTCCGCCTGCTCGGCGATGCGGCGGCCGATCTCGCGGGTCCCCTGGTGCCAGGTCAGCATGACGGTCGCGCCGATCGCGGCGATTGCCAGCGCATACCAGCCGCCGTGCAGGATCTTGGCGAAGTTCGATGCGAGGAACAGCAGGTCGATCGTGAGGAACACGCCCATCACCGACCACACGACCGCCGGCTTCCACTTCCACGTCTTGAGCGCCACCTCGGCGAAGAGGAGCGAGGTGATCACCATCACGGCGGTCACCGCCATGCCGTACGCCTCGGCGAGCGCGGTGGCCGAGCGGAACAGGAACACGGTCGCCAGGCAGCCGACCATCATCGCCCAGTTGATGAAGGGGACGTAGATCTGGCCCTCGGTGTCGCTGGAGGTGTGCACCACGCGCAGGCGCGGCATGTAGTTCAGGCGGATGGCCTGCCGCGCCATCGAGAAGACGCCGGAGATCATGGCCTGGCTGGCGATGATCGTGGCCATGGTCGCCAGCACCACCATGGGGATCACCAGGTCCGGCGGCACCAGCCCGTAGAAGGGCTTGAACTTCCCGATCGTCTCGGGAGTCGGCGGGTTGGCGAGCGCCCACGCGCCCTGCCCGAAGTAGTTGAGGAGGAGGCAGGGCCACACGATCGAGAACCAGCCGATGCGGATCGGGCCGATCCCGAAGTGGCCGATGTCGGCGTAGAGCGCGTCCGCGCCCGTGACCACCAGCACGATCGAGCCGAGGAGCAGGAACGTGCCGCCCGGGTCGCTCGCGACGAGCCGCGCGGCGTGCACGGGGTTCACGGCCTCGAGCACGCCGGGGTCCGCAAGCAGCGCGCGCAGCCCGAGGAACCCGAGCACGGAGAACCACACGATCATGATGGGCCCGAACACGCGGCCGATCTTCCCGGTGCCGAAGCGCTGCACGCCGAAGATGAACACCAGGACGACGGTGGTGAGCGGCGCCACCCACGACGAGAGCGCGGGGTCGAAGACGCTCAGGCCCTCCATCGCGGAGAGCACCGAGATCGACGGCGTGATCACGCCGTCGCCGAAGAGGAGCGCGCTGCCGACGATCGCGAACATCCCGAAGAACGCGAGGCGGAAGTCCGACCGCCGCGCGAGCCCGCGTGGCAGCAGCGAGAGCATCGAGAAGAGGCCGCCCTCGCCGCGGTTGGTGGCCCGCATGATGAGCACCTGGTACTTCATCACCACCACCAGGAAGAGCGCCCAGAACACCATCGACAGCACGCCGAGGATGAACGGCCGGTCGACCGAGCCGTGCTTGATCACGGTCTCCTGGATGGCGTAGAGCGGGCTGGTGCCGATGTCGCCGAAGACGACGCCCACGGCGCCCACGGCCAGGGCCAGCGTGCCGGCGCCGTGGCCGGGCCCGTGGCCCGAGGCGTGACCGGGCTCGACGGGTCCAGGCAGCGTGTGCAACCCGGACGGCGAGGCTGCGACCGGCGGCTCACCGCCCAAGGGGCTCGATGCGGCCGGGACGGCGGGGGACACGGGCGGATTGGAGGCGTTGGATGGCTGCTCGGACACGTTCGACGGCCCGCAGGAACGCGGAAACCGCCATCGTAGCCCCCAACCGGCAGCGTCCGGGAACTTACTCGGCGGGCGCGGTCACCGCGAGCGGAACCGCGGCGCGCGCCTTCACGCCCGATGCCGGATCGGTTGCCTCGATCTCGACCGAGTAGGGGCCGGGCGGCAGCGTCGCGGGCACGGTCACCACGCGCGCGACGTAGAGGTCGACGAGCGGTTCCTCGGCGGTGTGCGACGACGCGTACGGGCCGAGCGTCGCGACCGGCAGCCCGCTCGCGTCGAGGAGCCGGACCACGTAGGACGCGTTCGCGGTTGCGCGCCGCTCGCCCGCGGGCGATGACGGCCAGTTGACGAGCTCGACGTAGGCGATGAAGCGGCCGCCCGTGCGCACCCGAGAGCCGCCGAGCGGGTCGAGGTCGCCGAACCCGCGCACCTTCGAGGCGACGGTGAGCCGCCGCAGCTCCGCCGGCGCCCGACGCGGGCGCGCGGGCGCGGCGTCGGACGCGGGCGGCATCGGCGCGGGACGCGCAGTGGCGGTGACCGCCGGCTGCGATGCGGGTGCGGGCCGCTCGCGCGGCGCCGGCGCGGGGCCGATCGGCACCGGCAGCGGGATCGCGGCACCGCGGGTTGCGGGACGTTCAGGCGGGCTTGGTTCGGGCGGCGTGTCACCGGGGGGCGCGCCGTCATCGGGAGCCGCCGGCGCGGGCCGGGAGCGGCCGGAACGTGCGCGCACCGAGTCGGGAGAAACGATCGGCGCCGGCTCGACCCGCATGACCTTCGGCTCCGCGGGCACGACCGGCGTCGGTGCGGGAAGCGACGCGGGCAGCGGCGCGGGCGGCGGGAGGGGGCTGGGCGCGGGTGCCGGCGCGGGCTCGGGCGTGACGGGTGCGGGCTCGGG
>CAYTYU010000085.1:0-11221 GCA_964440815.1 uncultured Chitinophaga sp. | reverse complement strand
TGTCGTAATTGAACACCGCAACGGTACCGAAATCCGCCAGCGTCTCCATCAGCGACAGCTGATGCGCGATATCCAGCGACGCGCAGGGCTCATCCAGCAACAGGCACTGCGCCGGGCTCGCCAGCAGCCGCGCAAGGTGCACCCGCGCCTGCTCGCCGCCGGACAGCGCCTGGAACGCCCGACCCGCCAGATGCGCCGCGTCCGCCTTCGCCAGCGCGCCGTCGACCGCCGAGCGCAGCGCCGCGGCATCGGCCGGCGCGGGCGTTCCGCCCGCGCGCCGCAGCACCTGCGCGGGCTTGAACGCGCGCACGAACCGCGGCGCGAACGACATGTCCTCGATCAGGACGGGCCAGCGCTCGCGCGGCGTCCAGCGGGCAATCTCCTCCAGGAACGCCGCCTCGTCGGGAACCAGCACCACCTGGTCGCGCACCGGAAGCTTCGACTCCACGTCGAGGGCGCGCAGCCCCAGCCGGGTGAACCACGGCATGCGCGCCAGTGCCTCGGCCTGGCTTGCCGGCGCCGTCAGGGGCGGCGGCGCCTGCGCGCCCGGCGCCTGCGCGAGGAGCGGACCCACCATCGCGACGGCGGCAAGCACGAGCATCCGGACGATGATACGAACGCCCCGGTGCGCGGTTCAGCCGACCAGCGCGCGCCACGCGGCCGCGGCCATGAATGCGCCGACGCACGGTCCGATCACCGCAGCGCCGAGGCCGGAGAGGCTTCCCTTGCCGCGGCCCGGCACCGGGAGCACCGCATGCGCGAGCCGCCCGCCGACCGCGCGCGCCGGGTTGAGCGACGCACCCGCGCCGCCGGCACCCAGCATCACCGCGGCGAACGCCGCACCGGACACCAGCGCCGCCGAGAGCGGGTCCACGAAGGCAAGCGGCGTCGCGATGGTGGGCGTCGGGTCCGCGTCGGTGGCGGGCTCGAGCGTGCGGCCCGCGAGGATCCTGAGCATCACGAGCGCGAACACCGCGCTGCCGATCGCCTCGGCGAGGAACGTCGAGAGCGGCGCGCGCACCGCGGGCGCGGGCACGAAGGCCGCGCGCACCGCCGCGTGGTCGTCGGTGCGCGACCATGACGGCAGGAACGAGAGCCAGGCGAGCGCCGCGCCGGCCGCCGCGCCCAGGAGCTGCCCTGCGACCGCCGCGCCGAGCTGCGCACCGTCGATCCGCCCGACCGACCACATGGCAATCGACACCGCCGGGTTCAGGTGCGATCCGCGCGACATCGAGGCCACCATGCCCGCCGCGACCGCCACGCCCCATGCCGCGGCCAGCGCGCCCCAGCCCATGCCGCCGCCGGCCGTGCGCGACAGCGACGCGTTGGCGCACGCGCAGCAGCCCACGAACACCAGGATCAGCGTCCCGGCGAATTCCCCTGCCATCGTGCTCATCGCGCGCGAGTGTAGGCCCGCGCCCGCAGGCTCACATCGCGCTGCCGAGGCCCATCACGCGCCGCCACGTGCTCACCTGCCCCAGGTGCATCTGCACGTGGCCGATGCACAGGAAGGTGATCGCGCCGCCCTTCGTGGGGAACATCTCCTTGAAGCGCCCCTCGGCGGGGTTCTCCTCGGCGAACACCGAGTCGGGCGCGGTCTCGAGCGCCTTCGCGACCGCGCGGTAGCCCGCCATGAAGTGCGACATGATCGCGTCCTTCGACGGGTAGTCGCCGGGCTGCGCCTCGACGCCGGCCTTGAAGCGGTCGTCCCAGCCGGCCGGGTTCGGCACGGCGAGGTCGGCGCGCCCGAGCATGCCGAGCGCGCGGTGCGGGTAGATCGCCAGGTGCCCCATGTAGAAGGCCGGGCACACCACGTCCTTCGCGGGGAAGTGCGCGAACTTCTCGGCGGGGATCGACGCGGTCAGCGCCTCGGCGTAGCCGAGGCCCAGGTTCAGGCCGGAGAGGACGAAACCTCCGTACACGGGTCGGCTCACCACGCGAAGTGCGCGAACGCCTTGTTGGCGTCGGCCATCCGGTGCGTGTTCTCCTTGGTGGTCACGGCCTTGCCCTCGTTCTTGGCCGCGTCCATCAGCTCCTTCGCCAGGCGCATGTGCATCGGGCGGCCGCGCTCCTCGCGGATCGCGTCGATGATCCAGCGGAAGGTCAGGCTCTGCTGCCGGCGGCGGTTCAGCTGCATCGGCACCTGGTAGTTGGCGCCGCCGACGCGCTTGGAGCGCACCTCGACGGCCGGCCGCACGTTGTCGCAGGCCTTCTGGAACAGCTCGATCGCCGTCTTGGGCAGCGTCTCGCTCTTCTCCTTGTCCAGGCGGGACTGGATCTCGTCGAAGGCGCGGTACACGACGCGCGAGGCGGCACCCTTGTTGCCGCCGCGCATCATGCAGTTGATGAACTTGGACACCACCTTGTCCTGGTAGCGGGGGTCGGGCTTGAGCTGCGACTCGCTGGCGGTGAACTTCTTCGGCATGGCTTCCTCAGTCTCCTCGGTGTCGGTGCCGGATCACTTCTTCTTGGCGGCCGCGGCCGCCTTCTTCTTCACGCCGTACTGCGAACGGCCCTTCTTGCGACCGTCGACGCCGAGGCAGTCGAGCGTGCCGCGGACGACGTGGTAGCGCACGCCCGGCAGGTCGCGCACGCGGCCGCCGCGCACGAGCACGATCGAGTGCTCCTGCAGGTTGTGGCCCTCGCCGCCGATGTACGACGTCACTTCCTTGCCGTTGGAGAGCCGCACGCGCGCCACCTTGCGGAGCGCGGAGTTGGGCTTCTTCGGGGTGACGGTCTTCACCTGGAGGCACACGCCTCGCTTCTGCGGGCACGCGGCGAGGTCCTTGACCTTCGACTTCGCGCCGGGCGAGCGGCGGGGCTTGCGGACGAGCTGGTTGATCGTGGGCATGTGTTCGGATCCGTGACGATCCCCCCGGCTTGGGGGGAAGGGGCAAAAGATAGCCGAGCCCGCCATGCGCCGCAACCGCCACGGTGCGTCGAGTCGCGCATTCCGAATGCGCACGAGTTATGCGACATCAGCGCCGCGGCGCGCGCATCCGCTCGATCGCCGCGACCGCCAGGCGGTCGCAGCGCTCGTTCTCCGGATGCGCGTTGTGCCCGCGGATCCAGCGCGGCTCGATGCGCACGCGCACGCGCTGGGCATCGAGCCGCTCCCACAGGTCGCGGTTCATCACCGGGCTCCTGTCGGCCTTGCGCCAGCCGCGGCGCTTCCAGCCGTCAATCCAGTCGCGCAGGCCCTTCACGCAGTACTCGCTGTCGGTGACGAGCACCACGTCCCCGTCGTCGGGCACGCGCGCGAGCCCCTCGAGCACCGCGGTCAGCTCCATGCGGTTGTTGGTGGTGGCCGAGTCGCCGCCGCTGCCGACCGTCTCGCCGTCGATGCCCTCGCCGCGCAGGATGTAGCCCCATCCCCCGGGACCGGGGTTGCCGGAGCACGCACCGTCGGTGAACAGTTCGAATCGTGCCATGGCCGGAGAGTCGCAACATTACCGGATGCACGCGCCCGCCGACGCCGCCGGCCGCGCGAATCGCCGCCGTCCTTGCGCCGTCCGCGCGGATTCGGCTAGCATCGTCCCCCCACCATGCTTCCCGCATTCCGATCCTCCCCCGGCCGAACCCGCCGCCGCCGCGCCCACCACGCGCTGAAGACCGCGCACACGGTGTCGTGCCCCAACTGCGGCGCCGCCCGGCGTCCGCACGCGGCGTGCCGTGAGTGCGGCTACGTGCGCCCCGGGCTCCAGCTGAAGGTCGCCCAGCCCGAGGCGTGAGCCCGGCGCCGGCGTCCCGATCCCAGGCCATGCGCATCGGCGTCGACATCATGGGGGGCGACAACGCCCCCGAGCAGATCCTCAAGGGCTGCATGCAGGCGGTCCCGATGCTCGACCAGTCGGACCGGCTGGTGCTCGTCGGCGACGAGGAGATCGCCCGCGACATGCTCGGCGAGCGCGGGATGCTCCACGACCCGCGCATCGAGATCGTTGCCACCACGGAAGTCATCGGGATGGACGAGCCTCCCGTGGAGGCGATGAAGGCGAAGAAGAACTCCTCGATCGTGGTCATGAACCAGATGGCCTCGCCGCGGGCGGAGAACCGCCTCGACGTGGTGATCAGTGCCGGCAACACCGGCGCGTGCGTCGCCGCCAGCCAGTACTTCATGCGCCGGCTTCCCGGCGTGGTGCGCCCGGGCATCTGCGTCACGGTGCCCACCTTCAGCGGCCCGATCGTCCTGATCGACGTCGGTGCCAACATCGAGCCCAAGCCCAGCCACCTCGCGCAGTACGGCGTGATGGGCGACGTCTACGCGCGCGAGATCCTCGGCAACCCGCACCCGCGGGTGGCGCTGATGAACGTCGGCGGCGAGGAGCAGAAGGGCACGGACCTGATGCGCAGCGCGCGCGACATGATCCGGCAGTTCGAGAACGTGAACTTCACCGGGTTCGTCGAGGGCCGCGGCGTGTTCGACGGCCAGGCGGACGTGGTCATCACCGACGGCGTGGTGGGCAACGTCATGCTCAAGCTCGCCGAGGGCCTGTCGGGCGGCATCTTCAAGGCGCTCGCCCACGAGGTGCTCGAGTCCGACCCGGACCTCGTGCTGCGCCTGGAGGGCGTGATCAAGAGCCTCTACGCCAAGCACGACTACCACGAGTACGGCGGCGCGCCCCTGCTGGGCGTGAACGGCGTCTCGCTCATCAGCCACGGATCGAGCAAGGACCGCACGATCAAGAACGCCATCCTCCGGGGCAAGGCGTTCGCCAACGCGCGCGTCAACGAGAAGATCGTCGCGCGCCTGGCCACCGTGAAGATGGAGCAGGTCGAGGCATGACCGCACCCTTCGGGCGCGGAACGCGCATCGCCGGGACGGGCCGCGCGCTGCCCGCCGAGATCCTGACCAACGCCGACCTGGAGAAGATCGTCGACACGAGCGACGAGTGGATCGTCCAGCGCACCGGGATCCGCGCGCGACACCGCGCCGCCGAGGCCGACACCGTGTTCTCGCTGGGCCGCGACGCGCTCCTCAAGGCGCTCGACCGCGCCGGCGTGCAAGCCGACCAGCTCGACATGATCATCGTGGCGACGGTGAGCGGCGAGATGCTCTGCCCCTCGACCGCCGCGCGCATCTCCGAGGCCGTGGGCGCGAAGGAAGCCGCCGTCTTCGACCTCGCGGCCGCCTGCAGCGGCTTCCTCTACGGCCTCAACCTCGCCGACACGATGATCCGCTGCGGCCGCGCCGAGAAGGTCGCGATCGTCGGCGTCGAGGTGCTCACGCGCCTGGTGGACTGGGACGACCGCACCGTGTCGATCATCTTCGGCGACGGCGCCGGCGCCGCGGTGGTGGTGGCCGACCCGGACCCGAAGAAGGGCTGCGTGCACCAGACCATGCGCGGCGACGGCCGCATGTGGCGCACGCTGTACCACCCCAGGTGCGACCGCGACGTGCCGGCCGGCGACGAGGCCAATCCCATTCGCCTCGGCCACCTGCGGATGCACGGGCGCGAGATCTACAAGTTCGCCGTCACGCGCTTCCAGGAGGCGATCCAGGACGCGCTCGACCGCACGGGGCTGAAGGTGGAGGACGTGCAGCAGTACGTCTGCCACCAGTCCAACCAGCGCATCATCGAGAGCGCCGTGGAGAAGCTGAAGCTGCCGCCCGAGCGCGTGTACGTGAACATCGACCGCTACGGCAACACGAGCGCCGCCAGCATCCCGATCTGCCTCGACGAGCTGTACGAGGCCGGCCGGATCGAGCCCGGCAGGCCCGTCATCCTCGTCGCCTTCGGCGCGGGCGTGACGTGGGCATCGTGCGTCTGGAACCCCTGAGCCCCGCGCGCCGTCGCGGGCACCACCGAGGAGCGCATCCGCACATGAGCAACGCAACCGTCTTCCTCTGCCCGGGACAGGGCGCGCAGGCCGTCGGCATGGGCAAGGCCTGGGCCGAGTCGAGCGCCGCCGCGGCATCGATCTTCCGCACCGCCGACGAGGTGGCGTCCGTCGGCAGCCGACGGCTCAGCGACCTCTGCTTCGCCGGCCCGCAGGAGGACCTCAACCGCACCGACGCCAGCCAGCCCGCGCTCTTCACCTGCGGCATCGCCTCGCACGCGGCGCTCCTGGAGCGCCATCCCGGAATCGAGACGTTCGCGGCCAATGGCCTCTCGCTCGGCGAGTACACGGCCCTCTGCATCGCGGGCGCCTTCGGCTTCGACGACGGCCTGCGCCTGGTCGCCACGCGCGGCCGGCTCATGCAGCAGGCCGCCGAGGCCTCGCGCGGCGGCATGGTGGCCCTGATCGGCGCCGACGAGGCGCAGGCGAACGAGCTGTGCGCGGCCGCGGCCGGCGGCGAGGTGCTCGTCCCCGCGAACTTCAACGCCCCCGGGCAGATCGTGGTCTCCGGCAGCGCCGGCGCCTGCGACCGCGCGGTGGAAGTGGCCGGGAAGATGGGCCTCCGGGCCTCGCGGCTCACGGTCGCGGGCGCCTTCCACAGCCCGCTCATGGCCCCGGCCGCCGAGGGCATGGCCCGCGCGCTCGAGCACGTCGAGCTGCGCCCCCTCCAGGTCGACGTCTGGAGCAACGTGACCGGGCAGCGCCACCGGCGCGACGACCCGGCGACGCTGAAGAGGCTCCTCGTGGAGCAGATCGTCTCCCCGGTACGATGGAGCCAGTCCTGCGCCGACCTGATCTCGGCGGCGAAGGCGGCGGGCGGCGCGGCGTTCCACGAACTCGCGCCCAACACCGTCCTCAAGGGACTGATGCGCAGAATCGACCGCGCCGTCGAGGTGACCACCCATGACGAACCACAGCGAGACCCCGCAGCCCAGCCGTCTGCCTGACGCCCTCGGCGTCGCCGGACGTGCCCTTGCAGCGATCGGCCTGATCGCCGCCGTCGCCGTCGCGCCGCTTGCAGGCTGCGGCCCGGGCGAGGAGGAGAAGCAGGTCGAGGCACCGCCTCCGCCGCCCCCCCCGCCGCCGCCACCGCCGCCGCCGGTGACGCCGGTCGCCGAGCTCATGAAGGAGTTCGGCATCAGCCCGAAGGTGCGGCTGCCCGAGGACAAGGCGCCGGCCACGAACCCCGAGCGCATCGCGCTCCTCAAGTTCTTCGACTGCTTCGCCAAGGCGCAGCCCGACGGCCTGAAGGCCGCGCTCGCCGCCGAGGACGCCGCGGTGCTCGCCGCGATGACCAAGGGCGACGGCTTCGCGAAGGCGTGCGCCCCCGTGTCGCGCATCGACCTGAACACCGGCAGCAACGGCGGCAAGAGCTACGTCATGGCCGTGTACCGCGCCGGCGGCAAGGTCGAGGCGCAGCTCTGGTCCTTCCAGGTCGAGGGCGAGGACCGCACGATCGCGAAGCAGGCGTTCGCCAGCTACGTGCAGCCCGTCGACGTCATGGGCAAGATCAGCGGCTCGAACCTCATCGCCGACTGGATCAAGCTCGTCGACGCCGAGAAGGCGCTCGCGAACGAGCCCGACCAGGCGCTGAAGCCGACGGCACGCGTGCAGGAGACCGAGAAGGACGCGGGCGACGGCGGCGGCTCGGAGGAACCCTCCGGCCCGATCGGCGCCCCCCCGATGCGCAACAAGCCCCCGCCGGGCGGCATCGAGCCCCCGGGCCGCACCCCCGGCAAGTGAACTGACCGCTCCAAGCGAGCAAGGACGATCCATGGAGAAGCGCGTCGCCCTCGTCACGGGTGCGAGCCGAGGCATCGGCCGCGCCATCGCCCACCGGCTCGCGAAGGACGGCCGCCACGTCGTGGCCGTCGCGCGCAACGCCGCGCAGCTCGAGTCGCTCGCCGCGGAGATCGCCGCCGCGGGCGGCAGCGCCGAGGCTCGCACGTGCGATCTCGCCGATGGCCCGGCCGTGCAGCGGCTCGTCGAGGAGGTCGCCGAGAAGCATGGGCGGCTCGACATCCTGGTCAACAACGCCGGCATCACCAAGGACGGGCTCCTGATGCGGATGTCCGACGCCGACTTCGATGACGTGCTCAACGTCAACCTGCGCTCGGTGTTCATCGCCTGCCGCGCCGCCGCGCGCCCGATGCTGCGCGGCAAGTTCGGCCGCGTGGTGAACATCGGCAGCGTCAGCGGCGTCGAAGGCAACAAGGGCCAGGCCAACTACGCGGCCGCCAAGGCGGGCCTGATCGGCCTCACCAAGAGCGTCGCCAAGGAACTGGGCTCCAAGGGCGTCACGGCCAACGTGGTCGCCCCGGGCTTCGTCGAGACCGACATGACCGCCTTCCTGGGCCCCGACGACAAGAAGAAGGTCAGCGAGCACATCACCGTGGGGCGCCTGGGCGTCCCCGAGGACATCGCCGCGGCGGTGGGCTACCTGACGGCCGACGACGCCGGCTACATCACCGGGCAGGTCCTGGTGGTGGACGGCGGCCTGCCCATGTGACCCCCCTTCCCCCCAGGCAGGCCGATTTGGGGTATCCTCCCGCCCTCACCCAAGGGGCCGGAAACCTCCGGCCGCCGCATCCCTCCCAAGGAGAGAGCCGTGACCAAGGACGAGATCGAACCGCAGGTGATCGCGGTGGTGGCCGAGAAGCTCTCGGCCGACAAGGACAAGATCAACCGCAACACGAACTTCACCAGCGATCTCAACGCTGACAGCCTGGACCTGGTGGAGCTGGTCATGGAGCTCGAGGAGCGCTTCGACATCCAGATCCCGGACGACCAGACCTCCAAGATCCTGACCGTCGGCAACGCCGTGGACTTCATCCACGAGCAGATGACGGCCAAGGGCCAGAAGTGATCCCGGCCGCGGGCCGCTGAACCACGGCGCCCCGGCCCCGAGCCGGGGCGCGTCCTTCTCGCGAGCGCGTTCCCCTCCCGACCCATGCGGACGATCACCCTCCGTCGCGTCGTCGTCACCGGCCTCGGTGCCGTCACCGACGCGGGCAACACGGTGCCCGAGTTCTGGAAGTCCCTCATCGAGGGCCGCTCCGGCATCGGCCCGATCACGTCGTTCACCCCGACCCCGGAGTGGAGCGTCACCTTCGCGGGCCAGGTGCGCAACCTCGAGCCCGAGAAGCGGATCGACCCCAAGTCGATCTCGCGCATGGACCGCTTCTGCGTGTTCGGCATGTGCGCCGCCGAGGAGGCCGTCGCCGACAGCGGCATGGACTTCTCCCAGGGCGACCCGTACCGCTACGGCGTGGCGATCGGCTCGGGGATCGGCGGCATCGACACCATCGAGACCAGCCTGCAGAAGCTCTTCGACAGGGGCCCGCGCTCGGTGAGCCCGTTCGTGGTGCCGAAGCTGATGGTGAACGCCCTCGCCGGCAACGTCAGCATCCGCTTCGGCCTGAAGGGCCCCAACATCGCCTGCGCCACGGCCTGCGCCACCGGCAGCCACGCGATCGGCGCGGCCTACCACATGATCCAGCGCGGCGATGCCGACGTGATCGTCGCGGGCGGCAGCGAGGGCGCGGTGACGCGCCTGTGCGTCGGCAGCTTCGCGGCCATGAAGGCGCTGAGCACGCGCAACGACGCACCCGAGAAGGCGAGCCGGCCGTTCGACCGCGA
This sequence comes from uncultured Chitinophaga sp., assembly GCA_964440815.1. Lineage (GTDB taxonomy): Bacteria > Planctomycetota > Phycisphaerae > Phycisphaerales > SM1A02 > UBA966. The sequence continues at coordinate 1,741 of CAYTYU010000085.1, read as the reverse complement.
CCGCGACGGCTTCGTGCTCGCGGAGGGCGCGGGCATCGTGGTGCTCGAGGAGCTCGAGCACGCGAAGCGGCGCGGAGCGCGCATCTACGCCGAGCTCACGGGCTTCGGCGTCACCGGCGACGCCTCGCACATCGCGGCGCCCGACGACCAGGGCCGCGGCGCGCAGAAGGCGATGGAGATCGCCATCCGCGACGCCGAGCTCGACCCATCGGCCATCGGCTACATCAACGCGCACGGCACCAGCACGCCGCTCGGCGACAAGGCCGAGGTGGTGGCCGTGAAGTCGCTCTTCGGGGCGCATGCGCAGAAGCTTGCCATGTCGAGCACCAAGAGCGTCACCGGGCACTGCCTCGGCGGCGCCGGGGCCATCGAGGCGGTGGCCACGGTGAAGGCGATCGTCGAGGGCGTCCTGCCCCCGACCATCAACCTCGACAGCCCCGACGACGGCTTCGACCTGAACTTCGTGGCCAACACGGCCCAGGAGCGCACGGTCGACCACGCCATCAACAACTCCTTCGGCTTCGGCGGCCACAACACCTCCATGGTGCTGAGCCGCTTCCGGGGCTGAATCCCGGCGGGCCGCCCCGGCGAACCCGGGTTCGTCACGGCCCATGGATCCACGCGCACTCCAGCACGCCGCCACGATCGAGGACCTCCAGCGGGGCCTCGCGGACGTCGCCGTGGACGCGCTGCTCGAGGCCGACCCGACGGTCGAGGCGCGCTACGGCGACATCGCCCGGCGCACCTGGCGCACCGAGGGCGAGGCGCGCATGGCGCACCTGGCGCAGTCGGTGGCCTGCGGGCGTCCCGGGATCTACGCCGGCCACGTGGCCTGGGCGGTGGCCGCGCTGCGCGCGCGCCACGTGCCCGAGGCGGACATCCGCGCCCACCTGGCGTCCATCGAGCGCGCGCTCGAGGCGGAGCTGCCGGACGACGCGCGCGACGCGGCGCGCGCGCACCTCGACGCGGCGCGCGCCGCTGCCGACGCGCACCATGACCACGGCGACGGCCTGCTCGCGGACACCTCGCGCGATGCGACGCTCGCGCGGCTCTACCTGCTCCACCTGCTGCAGCGCGACACGGCCGAGGCGCTCGCGCTGGCGCAGGACGCGCTGCGCGGCGGCATGCCCCTGGGCGACCTCTACGAGCGCGTCGTCGCGCCGGCACTCGGCGAGATCGGGCGCATGTGGTCGCTGCAGGAGGCGTCGATCGCCGACGAGCACTTCTGCACCGCCGCCACGCGCACGATCGTGGCGCAGCTGCGCGCCGCGGCCGCGTGCGCCGCGCCGGACGGGCGCCGCGCGCTCTGCCTGGCCGTCGGCGGCGACATGCACGACGTGGGCATCCGGATGGCGGCCGACCTGCTCGAGCTCGACGGCTGGACGGTCGAGTTCCTCGGCGCAAACGTGCCCGCGGCCGAAGCGGTGATCTCGGTCGAGGAGGCCGCGGCCGAGCCGGGCCGGGCGTTCGACCTGGTGGTGGCCTCCGCGGCCACCGCGCTCTCGCTGCGGGCGCTCATCGACCTGCTCGCCGCGCTGCGCGCCTCGCCCGTCGGGCGCTCGGTGCCGGTGCTGGTGGGCGGGACGCCGTTCGCCGCCGACCCCGGCCTTGCCGCGGCCGTCGGCGCATCCGCCGGCGCAACCACGCTCAGCGGCGCGGTGCGCGAGGCCGCGCGGCTCGTGCCCCCACGGGCCGGCCGGCGACCGCGCTGACGGGCGGAACGTCCGCCTTCGGCGTCGTG
>CAYTYU010000084.1:0-11268 GCA_964440815.1 uncultured Chitinophaga sp. | reverse complement strand
CCCGACAACGACGTGAGCAATCCGAACGTCCGCTTCAGCTTCGCGGCCGTGCCGGCGCCGGGCGCGATCTCGCTGCTGGCGGTCGCGGGGCTGGGCGCCGGCCGTCGCCGTCGGCGTGGCTGAGCGACCCACGCCGGCTGCGCCGGCGCCTGAACCCTACGCCCCTGCCCGCACCGCGCCGCGCCCGGCCGCGCGGAACGACGCCGGCAGCTCGACGCCTGGCATCGGCAGGCCGTCGCCGGGCACCTGCATCAGCTGGTCGGCCTCGATGCAGTAGGCGGTGAGCGCGCCGCCGTAGGCGCAGCCGGTGTCGATGTTGGCGGCGTAGGCCTTGCCGTCGCGGTTGCGCAGGACGATCGGCTCGAGCACGGGTCGGTGGCCGACGACGATGAGGCCGTCGCTGCCGTCGTAGCGCTCCCACCAGTTGGGCTCGCCCTCGATCGCCTTCAGGTGCACCTTCAGGTCGTCCGGCGTGCGCTCGAGGCCGAGGCGCGGGTCGATCCCGGCATGCATCACCGTCCACAGGCCGCGCGGGTGGCGTTCCTCGATGCGGTCGCAGGCCTCGGTGAGGAGCCACGTGGCCTCGCGCATCAGGCCCGCGCGCTGCAGCAGCTCGGTGGCCACGCGCTCGGCACGGGGCAGGAGGTCGACGTTGGCGCCGGCCTGCAGGCGCACGATGGCACCCAGCAGCCGCAGGTCATGGTTGCCGCAGACGAGGTCGACGCGCAGGCCGCGCGCGCGGCGGTCGATGATGGCGCGCACGACGCGGCCGGGCTCGGGCCCCTTGGTGAAGAGGTCGCCGACGAAGATGGTGCGCGCGTCGGGGAACCAGCGGTCGACGAGCGCGAGCAGGCGCTCGAGGTGCGCGCCGCAGCCGTGGACGTCGCCGATCACGACGGTGGCCGGGCGGCCACCGCGGGTCGTGGCGCGTCCTGCGCCGGGGTCCTCGTTGCCCGTCCTGGGCGAGACCATGCGGGCAGTGTCGCAGGTCGCGCGCGGCCGCGCCAGCGCGCGGGACGGTCTTCGTAGAATCTTGCCGATGCCGATCCGGATCCTCGACCGCCGGCTTGTTGACCAGATCGCGGCGGGCGAGGTGGTGGAGCGCCCGGCGAGCGTGGTGAAGGAACTGGTCGAGAACGCGCTCGATGCCGGGGCGGCGCGCATCGAGGTGACGGTCGAAGGCGGCGGCGCCGACCGGATCACGGTGGCCGACGACGGCTCCGGGATCCCCGCCAACGAGCTGCCGCTTGCGGTCGCAAGCCACGCCACGAGCAAGATTTGCCGCGTCGAGGACCTGGCCGCCATCGGCACCATGGGCTTCCGCGGCGAGGCGCTCGCGTCGATCGCGTCGGTGGCGCGGGTCTCGATCACGAGCCGCGTCCGGGGATCGGACGCCGCCGCGCGGATCGAGGTGGAGGGCGGCGAGGCGCGCGACGTGGCGCCCGCGGCCGGTGCACCGGGCACCGTGGTCGAGGTGCGCCAGCTCTTCTTCAACGTGCCCGCGCGGCGGAAGTTCCTGCGCTCGGCCGCGACGGAACTCGGGCGGATCGAGGAGGCGATCGAGGCGCTCGCCCTCTGCCGGCCGGGCGTGGCGTTCCGGCTGGAGGCCGAGGGGCGCGTGCGCCTGGACCTCGCCGCCACGACCGATCCCGCGCGGCGGGTGCGCGACGTCCTGGGGGCGTCGTCGGCCGATGGCATGCTGGGGGTGGAGGCGGACGTCGACCTCGGTGGGTCGCCGGTGGCGCTCTGGGGGATGGTGGGGCTGCCGTCGCTTGCGCGGGGCGCCTCGCGCGCGATGCGCTTCTCGCTGAACGGCCGCGCGGTGCTCGACCGCACGCTGCTGCACGCCGCGAAGGAGGCCTACCGCGGGCTGATGGAGCCTGGGCGCACCCCGCTTGGGTTCCTGGCGATCGAGATGGACCCCGCGCTCGTGGACGTGAACGTGCACCCGGCGAAGACCGAGGTGCGCTTCCGGCAGCAGCAGTCGGTGCACGGCCTGGTGCTGCGCGCGGTGCGCGAGGCGCTACGGGCCGCGGACCTGGTGCCGGCGTTCGAGCTGGCGCGGCCGGCCGCGGGCGTCGGCGGTGCGCACGGCACCGACTTCACCGAGTTTGCCGCCATGGCCGCCGCGCAGGCCGTTCACCCGGCGCCGCCCGTGGTGCTGGTCGAGACGCGTGCGCCCGCCCCGGCCGCGGCCGGTGCGCCGCTCCACGCCAACCGCACCGCACGGCGCGTGATGCAGGTGCACGGGTCGTACCTCGTGGTCGAGGACCGCGACGGCATCCTGGTCGTCGACCAGCACGCGCTGCACGAGCGCGCGATGTTCGAGTCGCTGTCGGCGCGCATCGCGTCCGCGCCGCTGGAATCGCAGCCGATGCTGGTGCCGGTACCGGTCGAGGTGGACGCGCGCGCGGCCGAAGCGGCCGAGGAGGCGCGGCCGCTCCTGGCGCGACTGGGAATCGACCTGGTGCCTGCGGGCCCGCGCTCGGTGCTGGTGCACGCGTACCCGACGTTCCTTTCCGCACGCGGCGTTGAGCCGGCGGACTTCGTGCCGGGGCTCCTCTCGCGCATCGCCGAGGACGGCCCCGGCGACATGGAGTCGGCGCTTTCCGACGTGCTCGACATGATGGCGTGCAAGGCCGCGGTGAAGGCCGGCGACCGCCTGAGCCCCGCGGAGATCGACGGCCTGCTCGACCTGCGCGAGCGGATCGAGCGCAGCTCGAGCTGCCCGCACGGCCGGCCGACCTCGCTTCGCATCTCGATGCGCGACCTCGAGCGCAGCTTCGGGAGGGCCTGAGCCATGGCCGCCGCCGAGCGACTGGTGGAGGACTGGCGGCGCGCCGATCGCGAGGGCCGGCGCGTGGCGGTCTCGGGGCGCTGGGGCACGGCCGAGGGATTCGTGGCCGCGCCCGCGAAGCCCTCGCGCAGGTGGCTTGGCGGCGGCCGCCGCGCCGCCGACGCCGAGTGCACGGTGCTGGTGGCGCCGCAGTGGCCGGGGCTCGAGGACGCGCCCGCCTGTGCCGACGTCGACCGCGCGCTGTGCGCCGCGCTCCTGCGCGCAGGCCACGCCGTGGCCCACATGCGCTCCTTCGCGCCCACGGCCGCCTGCGATGCGGGCGGCTACGCCGAGGCGCTCTCCGACATCCTGGGCGCGGCGTGCGGCAACACGCGCCCGGCGCTCGCCGGCGCGTGGCTCGCGGGTACCGCGTGCGCCGCGGCATCGACGAACCACGAGGGACTGGCGTTCCTCTGCCTGGTGTCGGCGCCGAGCGCCGAGGTGCTCACGCGCCGCACGCCGGAGAACGAGGACGACCCGTCGTGGGTCGAGTCGCCGTCGCTGCGGCTGGCCGATGGGCTGGCCGCGATCTCGCCGCTCGAGGCGGTGACGGTGCACGACCGGCCGGTGCTCCTCGTCGGTGGTGCCGCGGACCGGCTGCTTCCGGCGGCGCACCTCGAGAGCTGGCGCGCCTCGCTCGAGGCGGCGTCACGACCATGCCAGGCGGTGGAACTCGCGTTCCTCGACGCGTTCCTGCGGCCGGTCGACGGCGCCGGCCGGCAGGATGCCGACGACGGCGAGGGCAGGGTGCTGATGGCGGCGACGGTCGAACCCTGGTCGCGCGCGGCGGTCAGCCGCGGATCGCCGGCTCGTCGCGCGCGGTGATCACCTGGTGGAAGACGACCTGCCCGGTGCGCATGGTGCGCCGGATGTAGGGCTCGCACATCGCGCAGCTCTGGGTGCACCCGAGCGCATCCGTGACGTCCGTGAACGTGCATCCCGGGTGCGCGTCGCAGTGACGCTTCACCTCCTCGAACGTGACCCCGTGGCAGACGCAGCGATCGATGCGCATGGCTTCAGTCGCCACCGTACGCGAGGTCGTCGCGGGAGAGAAACCCGTTGTCCGGGAACCCGAGCACCGACTGCGCCAGCGCATCCGTGGTGAGGGCGCCGCGCTCGGGCACGGCGCACGTGCCCACGTGCCCGTCGAGGTGCGCGACGCAGCTGCAGCCGCCGTGGTGGCGGAAGGCCTGCCCGCCGCCGCATGCGAGGGGCAGGTCGCCTTCGACGGCCGCGCTTGGCGCACGCATGAACTTGTTTGCGCCGCCGCGCCAGCCGCCGTCGCCGAAGAGGGCGGTGCGCGCGTGGTCGGCGATCGCGCCGAGCGGGCGGCCCATCCGGGCGGTGGCCCAGCCGTCGACCACGGTGCCGTCGGGCCCGACGCTCGGCAGCGTGCCCTCGTGCCCGACGTAGCTGGTGTTGTAGTTGTAGCCCGTGTACGGGTCGCTGCCGAAGGTGGACGGCCCGTCGAAGCCCGGGCACTGCTGCACCGCAAGCGGCGTGCCGGAGTACGCCCACAGCGGGCCCGGCCGCACCGTGCCGCCGCACTGCTCGAAGTCCCACGCGATGGTGCGCAGGAGCCCGTTGTCGCGGCGGTAGAGCACCGCCGCGGGCATGGCGCCGTTCGCCGCCGTGTACGCGTGCGCCGCCGTCGCCAGCTGGCGCAGGTTCGAGGTGCAGGCGACGGTGCGCGCCGCCCCGGACGCCGCGCGCAGCGCGGGCACGAGGATCGCCGCGAGCGCGGCGCACACCGCCACCACCACCACCGTCTCGACGAGCGTGAAGCCCCGGCGCATCACGTCCAGCTGCCGAGGAGCGATCCGAGGTCGTCGCCGTCGACGTTCCCGTTCCGGTCGAGGTCGGCGGCGCAACCGCTGCACGGGCCCCAGGCGCCGAGCATGATGCCGAGGTCGTCGCCGTTCACCGCGCCGTCGCCGTTCAGGTCCGCGGGACCTGCGCCCGGGCGCGCTGCCACGATGGCGTCGATCTCCGGAACCGCCGGCGCGTCGGCCGCCACGCGGATGCGCACGAAGCGGATGCTCGCGATGCCCGCGTCGGCGAGGTCGATGCGCGTGCCGCCGGCCGTGCCGTCGTAGACGGCGAGGAGTTCGGGCCACGTGAGGCCATCGAGGTCGGCCAGCGCGATCGTCGGGTCGACGGGGCGTGCGGGATCGGTCGGCACCTCTCCGGGCACCACGTCGTACGGCCCGACGTCGGCGAAGCCGAGCGTGGGCAGCCCGCCGTCGGCCTCGACCGCGGGCACGGTGACCCACGCGATGCCGTCGGCGCTCACGTCCACCGTGCCGCCGTCGTTGAAGGTGCCGCCGACGATGCCCTCGGGGTACGAGGCGTCGATGCAGAAGCTGTTGCCGTAGACGATGAGGTCGATGCCGAAGGGGTTGCGCGGGTCGTCGACGACGGGCGCGTCGAAGCTGACGACGAGTTCGCCGCCGCGGCCGATCGAGACGAGCTCGCTGGGCATGAATGCGCCGTTGAACGGGGTGACGCAGCTCGGGTACACGCCCTCGCCGGTGAAGCGCGTGGGCGCGCCGAGCGCCGCCTGCGGATCCTGGTACGACGCGCCCGCGCCCTCGCCGGGCTCGTAGCGGACGACCGCGCTCGCGCAGCGCGGCGGTGCCTGCGCGACGGCCGACTCGGCCGCGAAGGAGGCGAGGGTGAGCGCGAGAGCCGCGCAGGCGCGGCAGGCACCGTCCGTGGTGCCGACGTGATGTGATGGCATGAAGCGACGGCCGTCTCGCGGCCGCTCCTCTGAGTCGGTCCTGACGACCGTGGGCCCAAGTCGCGTGGGCATCGGTCGGTGCGCAGGCCGGTCTTCCGGCTGGGGGCTCCGGCCCGCCTTCCCGGCGCCGCGCGTTGCACGCGGTGCCAGTGGCATTGGGTCCGGCTGCAGGTCGAACTGACCCTGCGGCCCGTCACGGCGGCGCGTCCGCGGCGGTGTCTCACCGCCTTCCCGAACCGGCGCGCGCGAGGCCCCGGACGGACCGGTCCGGGCTCGTGCGTTCCGGCTTTCCGCAGCCACTCGGCTGCGGACGCCTGCGCGGCGGGAATGTACCGCTTCCGGGGCGGAGCGTCCCGGAACTTTCTTTGACACCGGGTCTTCCGGGGGGGTAGATTTGGCGCCCTTCAGGGCATCCCGGCCAGTCCCGGGTGCGTAGCCAATCGATCCGACGCCCGTTGCCGACCCCGGCCACGGCCCCAGAGAACCCCAGAGGCCTCGACGTGCACCGCCCGACGCGCCCGCAGCTCGTGCTCCCCTTCGCCCTGTCCGCTGCCTTCGTGGCGGCCGTGCCCGCACTGGCGCAGGACGGCGGCGACGCCCCCGCGGCCGGCACCGCCCGCTCGGGACTGTCCGAGGCCGCCGGCAACTTCGTCCACAACGTGCTCATCGCGCGCCCGGAGCAGGCGCAGGCCGCCGCCAATGTCCTGCTCGCCGACGACGTCGATCCGTCCGACCTGGCTGACGCCGTCGATGCGGGTGACCTGGCGAAGCGGATGGAGGACGCGTTCCGCCGCAGCCGCCGGATGCCCGAGGTGTCCGAGGCGGCCGCGGCGCTCGAGACCAAGCTCGAGTCCGGGCGTCAGGCGCTCGCACGCAAGATCGACCGCATCGAGGCGGCCGTCAAGATGCTCACCGGCCCGATGCGCGGCCAGATGATGGCCCGCGAGCGGCTCATGGCCGCGGGCGAGTACGCGGTGCCGGCGCTGCTTCGTGAGCTCGTCTCGGGCCGCGACTCCGCGATGGAGGCCGCCGCGACGCGCATGCTCATCGACCTGCGCCGGCAGTCGGCGCTGCCGCTCGCGCTCGCGCTCGGCTCGCTCGACCCGGCCGCGCAGCGCAAGGTGTGCTCGGTGCTCGGCCAGCTCGGCTACCAGGTGTCGGTGCCGGCGCTCCTCGACCTCGCGCAGTCGAAGGGCGTGACCCCCGACGTCTCCGAGGCGGCGATGGCGGCCGTGCGTGCCCTCGGCGGCACGGACGGCCCGGCGCACGCGGCCTACGCGCAGCTCTCGTACTCGTTCCTGACCGGCGACGTCTCGCTCGCCGCGTATCCCTCGGAGCAGACGCAGAACTTCTGGCGCTGGACCGAGTTCGGCGGCCTCGCCTCGGACAAGGTCTCGACCTCCGTCTACTACGACGTGATGGCGATGTTCATGGCGCGCCGCGCGCTGGAGCTCGACTCCAGCGATGACCGCGCGCTCGCCTGCTTCGTGGCCGCGGACCTCAGCCGCGAGGCCGCGATGGGCGACGGCGTGATGGACCCGCTCTTCGCGGGGCAGGGCCGCTCGGCCCAGTTCTACGCCACCGTCGCCGGCCCCAAGACGATGCAGGACGTGATCCGCATCGGCATCGAGCTCTCGAACACGGGCCTCGTGCGCGCCGGCCTCGCCGCCATGCGCGAGACCTCCGGCGCCGCCGCGATGGTGGGCGACGGCACGACCGCGGTCGTGGCCGCCCTTGACTACCCCGACCGCCGCGTGCAGTTCGAGGCGGCCTTCACGCTCGCCTCGGTGACGCCGCGCGCGGCCTTCCCGGGCAGCGAGCAGGTGGTCCCGCTCCTGGCCCAGGCCGTCCGCGGCGGCAGCCAGACGTTCGTCGGCATCATCTCCCCGACCGACGAGGACGCGCAGCGCGTCGCCGGCTGGGCGCGGGCGATGGGCTTCACCCCGCTGACCGCGGCGCGCAATTCGGCCGAGTTCAACCTGATCGGCGCGCGCAACGCGGGCTGCGACCTCGTGGTGATCGCCGGCAACGGCGCCCAGGTCCGCCGCGAGTACGAGGGCGTTCGCGCCCTGCGCATGGGCGAGAAGGTGGCCGCGGTCCTGATGGCGCAGCCGTCGGACAAGCCGGGCCTGGACGAGCTCGCCGGCGACTCCACCATGGTGCTCGGCGCCGACGTGTCCGAGGACGCGTTCAAGGCCGGCGTGGGCGACCTGATGAAGTCCGCCCTCGGCGGCGGCGTCGGCTCGGCCGATGCGTCGGGGTACGTGGCCACCGCGATCGATGCGCTCACGCGCATCGGCCTTGCCGGCGGCGGCGTCTACCGGATCGGCGACGCCGAGGCCGGCCTGGTGGACGCGCTGCGCGTCCAGGAGGGCCCGGTGAAGGCGATGGTGGCGGAGGTGCTGGCCCTCGTCGACTCGCGCCGCGCGCAGCGGGCGATCATCGACGCCGCGCTCGCCGCCTCGGGCGACGAGCAGGCGATGCTGCTCGGGCCGGTGGCGCGCAGCGCGCGCCGCTTTGGCTCGCAGGCCACGGCGGCCCAGACCGATTCGATCCGCGACCTGGTGCGCACGTCCTCGGGTTCGCTCGCCGACGCGGCGGCCGCCGCCTACGGCGCGCTCAGCCTGCCGTCGAGCGAGGCGGTCGACCTGATCATCAAGGCGCGCGTGCCCGGCACGAAGTCCGCGGCACCCGCCGACAGCGGCGCGGCGGGCGATGCGGGCGGCGAGGACATGCCGGTCGATCCGGTGGAGCCGGCGCCGGTTTCGGAAGACGCGCCCCCGGACACGCCGTCCGGCAACAGCGACGAGTGAGTCGGTGGGGGGCGGTGCGCGCGGGCGCATCGGCCAAAGCCACCCATGGGATTCGAACCCACGACCTGTGCTTTACGAAAGCACTGCTCTACCGCTGAGCTAGGGTGGCGATAAGGGAAACATAATAGCGCGCCCGGGCAAAATCCGCTGCAGCGGCGCCCGGCGATCGCCGACAATGCCGTGCATGGCGGGAGGTTCGGCCATGATCCCTCAGGAGGGGAGCGACCATGACCACTGCCAGGACCCGAATCACCAGGACACCGCGCACCATCGCGCGCACGACGCGCGCGGCCGACGCCGCGGCACGCGTCGATCCGAAGCCCGCGCCGGCGGTGCGCGGGGCGCTCAGCGAGTGCGTCCGTGCCGCGCTGCGCTGCGCGACGAGCGCGCCGTTCGTGGCGTCGGCCGCGCGGTCGCACGCGGACGCGGCCGAGCCCGCGCCCTTCATCTGCGGCTGACCCGCTGACCCCGATCGACATGCAGCCGTCCGCCAAGGTGCTCGTGCTGCTCGTCGACGACCAGCGGATCGTCGAGGCGTCGATCCGGCAGCTGCTGGCGGGCTTCGGCGACGTGGAGCTGATCGCCGAGCGCGAGGCCGATGCGGGGCTCGCCACCGCGCTCGCTCGCCGCCCCGACGTCATCCTGCAGGACCTGAACATGCCGGGGATGGACGGACTCGACCAGATCCGCCGGTTCCGGGCGACCGCGGAACTGGCCGACACGCCGCTGGTGGTGCTCTCCGGCACCGAGGCCGCCGACACCAAGGCGCGCTGCTTCGAGGCCGGCGCCAACGACTATCTCGTCAAGCCGCCCGATGCGACGGAGCTGGTGGCGCGCATCCGCTACCACGCCCGGGTGGGCCGTGCGCAGCGCGATCGCGACCGTGCGCAGCGGGACCTTGCCGCCAGCCAGGCCGAGTTGAGGCGCCGCAACGACGAGCTCGACGCGGCGAACCGCCGCCTGGCGCTGCACGCCGAGCTGCTTGGCCAGGAGAGCCAGGAGCAGCGCGAGCGCTTCGCCGAGGTGGCGGTGCTCGGGGCGCGCCTGACGCAGTCGCAGGACCTCGCGGAGGTGATGGAGCAGTCGCTGTCGATCGCGCGGCGCTTCACCGACGCCGATGCCGGGTCGATCTGGATCGCCGAGCCCGAGGGTCTCCGCCTCGCCTACACGCAGAACGACACGCTGGCCGCGCAGCTCAGGCCCGGGGAGCGCATGCCGCTCGTCAACACCGTGATCCCGGTCGACGCCTCGTCGATCGCCGGCTCGGCGGCGGTGACGGGGAAGCCGCTCCGCATCGAGGACGTCCATTCGCTGGACCCGTCGCTCCCGTACCGGTTCAACCCCGAGGTCGACCGGCGCACGGGCTACCGCACCCGGAGCATGCTGGTGGCCCCGCTGCGCGACCCGCGCGGCGAGGCGCTCGGGGTGCTGCAGCTCATCAACGCACGCGGGCACGGCCGGAGCGACCCGTCGGCGGCGAGCTTCACCGCGGTCGACGAGTCCGCGGTCGAGTGGTTCGCGGGGATGGCGGCGCTCGCGCTCGGGCGCGCCAAGCTGGTGCGCGGGGCCATCATGCGCACCATCGCCACGGCCGAGCTGCGCGACCCCTCCGAGACCGGGGCGCACGTGCAGCGCGTGTCGGAGTGCTCGGTGGCCATGTACGACCGCTGGGCCGAGCTGCACGGGATCGACGACGCCGAGCGCCAGCGCTCCCGCGACGAGCTGCGCTTCGCCGCCATGCTGCACGACGTGGGCAAGGTGGCCATCCCCGACAGCATCCTGAAGAAGCCGGGAAAGCTGGACGACGCCGAGTACCGGCGCATCCAGACGCACACGGCCCTGGGCGGGAGGCTGTTCTGCGAGGCCACCACGCCCTACGACGCGGCTGCGCGCGACGTGGTCGTGCACCACCACGAGCGCTGGGACGGCAAGGGCTATCCCGGCGCGTTCGCGCCCGGGGACCTGGCGGCGCTGCCGGTCGAGCTCCAGTCGCTTCCGGCGGCGACCCCGCTGGCCGGCGAGGACATCCCGCTCTTCGCGCGGATCGTCGCGGTGGCGGACGTCTACGACGCGCTCACCAGCCGTCGCTCCTACAAGGAGCCGTGGAGCGACGAGCAGGTCGCGGAGCTCCTGCGCAAGGAGTCGGGGCGGCACTTCGACCCGGAGATCGTCGAGATCGCGCTGGGGCTCCTCGGGTTCTTCCGCTCGGTGCGCGAGCGCTATGCGTCGGACGCGGGGCACTGAGGGCGCGGATCGTCCGGCATCTCGGGGCGGAGCAGGCCGATAAGGCAAACATCGTGTTCTGGCGCTTTCCGTGATGGGCCGCGCGGGCGCTTTGCGTTAGGGAGGGTAGGCGGAGCGGCCGATCGGAGTCCTATCCGGCCCGCGCGCGCCCGGTTCAGGCGTGAGGTCATTCGATGTCGATGCGTGCTCTCCAGTCCTCGCCGGGGCTGATCGCCCCAGTGACGGCGTTGCTCTGTTCCCTTGCCGGCGCGGGGTCGGCGCACGCGGGGATCCTCTTCTCGGATGGGTTCGCCTACGCCAACGGCAACTTGGCGGGCAATGCGGGAGGGACAGGCTGGGCCGTGGGTTCGCAGTGGACCGGCGGCGCCGGTGCGACCGGAAACCGGATGTCGGGTGGTTCGTTGGTCATTTCCAGCCGAGCCCAGGAGACGACCCGGCGGTTGTCGGCGACCTACGCGGCGGGTGGAGCGACGACCTACTACGTCTCTCTCGTGTTCAACGCTGCCCGGTACCAAGGAGGCTCAGGTCAGTACGCGGGAGTGGCGTTGCGCCTGGCGGCTGATCACAGCAACAACGTCCTCATCGGCATGCCTGGCAGCTCCGGCGGGCTCGGGTTCGACTGGACCAACACGAAC
>CAYTYU010000083.1:0-11432 GCA_964440815.1 uncultured Chitinophaga sp. | reverse complement strand
CCCGCCCCGGGCGCCGTCGCCCTCCTCGGTCTTGCGGGCCTCGCCGCCCGCCGTCGCCGGCGCTGACGCGTGTTGTCAAGCGCGGCTGACCTCGCCGCCGCGCGTCACTTCGGTGACGCGCGGCGGCGTATCTTTCGGGCCATGGCTTCCTCCCGCCCAGGTTCCCTGCCGTCGATGGCGCTGCTGGTGGCCCTGGCCTTCGCGGTGACCGCGCGCGCGCAGGACCTGTCGCAGCCGGGTCCGCGGACGCCTGCTCGGCGCGACGTCACGGTGGTGCGCGCCAACGGCTCGACCTTCGCCGCCACCGTCCACTACCCGGGAACGTCGACCTCGGTCGGCGCCCCGGTCGACGCCGCCGCCGGCCCGTACCCGATCGTCGCGTTCGGGCACGGGTTCCTGAGCCCGGTCACGCTCTACGCCTCGACCGGTGCGCACCTGGCGTCGTGGGGGTTCATCGTCATCCTGCCGCAGACGCAGGGCGGGTTCCTTCCGAGCCACTCGGCGCTCGCCGCGGACCTGGTGAGCTCGCTTGACTGGCTCGATGCCGAGGGTGCGTCCACGGCGTCGGTCTGGTCCGGCGCCGTCGACGGCGACCGCCGCGGCGTGATGGGCCACTCGATGGGGGGCGGATGTTCGCTGCTGGCCGCGCAGTCGGACCCGCGCATCCGCGCGGTGATCCCGATGGCGGCCGCAGACACCAATCCGTCGTCGGTGGCGGCGTCGGCAGGCGTGCGCACTGCCACGCGCCTCATGGTCGGGTCGCAGGACACGATCGTGCCGCCCACAACGGCGAACCCGATGTATGCGAACCTCCGTGGCCCGTCGCAGCTGGTCTCGATCACGGGTGGGTCGCACTGCGGGTTCATCGACTCGTCAATCCCGTTCTGCGACTCCGGCTCGATCTCCCGCGCGCAGCAGCTGGCAATCGTCCGCCGCGAGTGCACCGAGTTTCTGCTCCTGTACCTCGCGGGCGATGGCACGCGCTGGGATGCGGTGTGGGGCGATGCGACGCCGACCGACGGCATCGTCGTGCAGTCGCGCCAGACGGCCGACCTCAATGGCGACGGCGTGGTGGACGGCACGGACCTCGGCATCCAGCTCGGCGGATGGTCTGCCCCCGGCCGAGGCGACCTGAACGGCGACGACGTCGTCGACGGCATCGACCTCGGCATCCTGCTCGGCGCATGGACGCCCTGATGCCGGGCGACTGGTACTCCTCGCTTGCGAAGCCCGAATGGACGCCGCCCCCGTGGGTGTTCGGGCCGGCGTGGACGATCCTCTACGCGATGATGGCGGGGGCCGCGTGGCGGCTCTGGCGCCGGCTGGGGGCGCGCCCGCTCGAGGCGCGCCGTGCGCTCGTGCTCTTCACCGTGCAGCTTGCCCTGAACCTCGCGTGGACGCCCGTCTTCTTCGGCATGCAGCGGCCGGACCTGGCGCTCGTGGTGATCATCGCCCTGTGGCTCGCCATCGTCGCCACCATCATGGCTGCATGGAAGGCATGCAAGACCGCCGCGGCGCTGCTCATGCCGTACCTTGCGTGGGTGACCTTCGCCACCGCGCTCAACATGGCCATCTGGCGTCTCAATTGAGCGGCGCGCACCCCGGCGACATTGCCCGCCGCTACCACGGGATCGACGCCCTCCGCGGCGCGATGATGCTGCTCGGCGTGGTGCTGCACGCGGCGCTCTGCTACCTGGAGGGTGCCGGCGACGCCGCGTGGGCCTACCGCGACCCGCAGGGGTCGCCGCTCGCCGCGTGGCTCCTCATCTCGATCCACGTCTTCCGGATGCCCGCATTCTTCGTGCTGGCGGGGTTCTTCGCGGCGCTGCTCTGGTCGCGTCGCGGCCCCGGGGGCTTCGTGGCCGACCGCGTCCGGCGCATCGTGCTTCCGATGGTCGTGGGGTGGGTGATCCTGTTCCCGCTCGTTCGACTCTCGTTTGCCTTCGCCGTCGCGCGGCTCTCGGGCGCTGCGCCGGGCGAGGCGATCGGTGCCGTCGCCGGTCCCGTCCTTGCGTCACCGTGGTCGGATGCCAACCCCGCCCACCTCTGGTTCCTCGAGCTGCTGGTCATCCTCTACGGACTGTCGATCGTCGCGACGGTGGGCGTGCGCCTGGTCCCGCAATCGGTGCGCGCGTCCTTCGACCGCGGCGTCGCCGCAGTGCTCGCCGGCCGAACGCGCGTGCCGCGGGTGCTGGTGCTCGCCGCCGCGACCATGCTGACGCTCCTCCCGATGGATGCACCGGGAATCGACACGCCGACCGGCTTCGCGATGCCGCTGCGCGTCATGCTGGCGCACGGGCTCTTCTTCCTGGTCGGCTGGCAGTTCTTCACGCATCGTGCCGCGATGGAGGCGCTTGCCGATCGCCCGTGGGGGCGGCTGGCGGGAGGCGTGGTGATGCTGGCGGTCACGACGCTCGCCACGCTCATCTGGTGGGGCGCGGTGATCGGCGGCGCAGATCGCGAGACGGCCGGCATGGGGATCTTCTTCCTCGTGGTGCAGGCGGCGACCGCGGTGACCATCTGGCTGCTGGTGCTCGGTGGGATCGGTGCCGCGGAACGGCTGCTCGATGGGCCGGTACCCGGGGTGCGGTTCCTGGTCGACGCCTCGTACTGGACGTACCTCGTCCACCTTCCGCTGGTGGTGGCCGCCGCGGCGCTCCTGCAGGGCTGGGAGATCGCGCCCACCGCGCGGATGCTGGGGACGATCGTCGTGGTCTCGGCGGCGTGCCTGGTGAGCTTCGCCGCGGTGCGCGGCGTGCTGCCGACGTCGGTCGCGGGACGAAATCCCGGGCCGCGCCGGGCGTTTGGCCGGGAACCATGATCGTCCCGCTCCTTGCCTGTGCACTCGCCGCGTTCGCCGCCGACGCGCCCATCGTGTCACCGCCTGCCGATCCCCTGCGCGCGGCGCTGCTCGAGCGCTGCAGGGACGCCGCCGAGTACTCCCGTGCCAACGAGGGCGACTTCGTGATGGTGCTCCTCGACGGCGAGGTGGTGTTCGAGGACGGGGCGGGGTCGTGGAACGCCGCGCGCCCGCACCTGCTTGCGAGCGGCACCAAGAGCTTCTCCGGCATCGCCGCGGCCATGGCCGTGAAGGACGGACTGCTGCAGCTCGACGAAAGGGTGAGCGACACCATCGTCGAGTGGAAGGACGAACCGAAGAAGCGCGACGCGACGGTTCGGCAGCTGCTCTCGCTCGCCACGGGCCTCGAGCCCCTGAGCAACGACATCGATTCGGCCGCCAACCGGGCGCGCCTTGGAATCCGCGACTGCGCGCAGGCCTCGATCGAAGCACGCTCGATCGCGTCACCGGGAGACCGCTTCATCTACGGCCCAAGCCAGTTCTACGTCTTCGGCGAGCTGATGAAGCGCAAGCTCGCCGCCGCGAAGACCGGGGATGCCGACGTGGTGGCCTATCTCGAGCGGAAGGTGTTCGGTCCCCTGGGCATCCGGCCGCGCTTCATGCGCGACCCGGCCGGAAACGCGAACCTGCCCGGCGGCGGCCGCCTCTCGGCGCGCGACTGGGCGACCTTCGGGGAGATGGTGCGAAACGGCGGCATGCACGACGGGCGGCAGGTCGTCGACCCCGCGCTGCTTCGCGAGGTGCTCTCGGCGCATGGCCCGAACGGACGCTATGGCCTGACGTGGTGGCTGATCGGCCCAGGCATGGAGGATCCCGAGGAACTGCTGCTCGACGGCCTGCGGCGGCGGCCGATCGGCGCGGGTCCGGCCGCGAGTGAAGTGACCGGCTTCATGGCCGCGGGCAAGGGCAAGCAGCGCCTCTACGTCCTGCCGGCGCAGCGCATGACCGTCGTGCGCTTCGGCGCCATCGACGGCGGCAAGCGCTACCGCGACTCCGAGTTCCTCGCGCGCCTCGACGGTCCGCTGCCGCCCGCCGGGATGGCGTGGATCCCGGGCGGCGAGTTCTCGATGGGAAGCACCGATCCGCTTGCGCGCCCCGACGAGCGGCCGGTGCACCGCGTACGCGTCGAACCGTTCTGGATGGACGAGACCGAGGTCACCAACGCGCAGTTCGCCGCGTTCGTCGCGGCCACGGGCTACCGAACGGTGGCCGAGCGCCCGATCGACTGGGAGGAACTGAAGAGACAGGTGCCGCCGGGCACGCCGAAGCCGGATGACGCCATGCTGCAGCCCGGATCGCTCGTCTTCACGCCGCCGAAGTCGCCCGTGGCACTTGGCGATGCGTCGGCCTGGTGGCGATGGGTTCCCGGGGCGTGCTGGAAGCAGCCGGAAGGCCCCGGCAGCTCGATTGCCGGGCGCGAGCGGATGCCGGTGGTGCATGTCGCTTTCGAGGATGCGGAGGCCTACGCCAGATGGGCCGGCAAGCGGCTCCCGACCGAGGCCGAGTGGGAGTTCGCCGCACGCGGTGGGCTCGATGGACAGCCATTCACGTGGGGCGCAGACCCACTCGACGCCAAGCGCTGCAACGTGTGGCAGGGGAACTTCCCTGACACGAACACCGCGGCCGACGGCTTTGCCGGTGCCGCGCCGGTCGGCTCGTTCGCCCCGAACGGCTACGGCCTCTTCGACATGGCCGGGAACGTCTGGGAGTGGTGCAGCGACCGCTACCGCCCGGACACCTACTCGCAGCGCGCCGCGGGCGCGCCGGTCGCCAACCCCGCGGGCCCCGAGCAGAGCCTCGATCCGCGAAACCCGCACGCTCCGGAAAGCCGAGTGCACCGTGGTGGATCGTTCCTCTGCAACGACTCCTACTGCGCGAGCTACCGACCGGCGGCGCGCATGGCGACGCCGCCGGACACGGCGCTGCAGCACCTGGGGTTCCGCTGCGTGAAGGACGCGCCGCGCTGAGGGCGTGACGCCCGTTTCGGGGAAGCCGCCCCGTGGGCGGGCGCGTTCGTCGCCTGCACCATGGCAGGCGCATGCAGGGCACCGAAGCTTCCGAGCGCCTGATGGAGTCGTTTGCCGAGCGCACCGGCCTCGCCGACGGCGGCGATCCGCGGCGCCGGTACCTCTGGACCGACGCTTGCGCGGTGGAGGCGTTCCTTGCGCTCCATCGCCGCACGGGCCTGCGCATCCACCTTGACCGCGCGGTGCGCACCGCCGAGCTGGTGCACCAGGTGCTGGGACGGCACCGGCCCGACGATGGACGCACCGGCTGGGTCAGCGGGCTCGACGAGGCCGCCGGCATGCTTCGCCCGACCGCCGGTGGGCTGCGGATCGGCAAGCCGCTTCCCGAGCGCGCGCGCGGCGTGCCCTACGACGAGCGGCTCGAGTGGGACCGCGACGGCCAGTACTTCCACTACCTGACGCGATGGATGCATGCGCTGCATGCGCTCGGGCAGGCCACCGGTGCGCCGCGGTGGGACAGCCTGGCCGCCGACCTGGCGCACGGCACGTGCTCGGCGTTCGTCCACGAGCCGTTCGTCGGCGGCACGAAGCGCATCCACTGGAAGATGAGCATCGACCGCATGCGGCCGCTCGTCCGATCGATGGGGCACATCGACCCGCTCGACGGTTTCGTCGCGCTGGCCGAGATCCAGTCGTCGCTCGACGCCCACGACCCGGCGTGGAGTTTCCTGCAGGTGCATGCCGCGGACCTGCGCCGGATCTGCTGGGACATCCCGGCATGGACCACGGTCGATCCCCTCAGCCTCGGGGGCCTGCTTTCCGAGGCCAGCCGGCTCGCATGCCTGGTGGCGGCGGGGAGGCACCCGAACGAGCCGATCCTCGAACGCCTGGCGCATGACGCGCGCCGCAGCCTCGATGCGTTCGCCGGAGCGGACCTCCTCGACCGGTCGGTCGAGACGCGCCTGGCCTTCCGCGAGCTTGGGCTGTCGATCGGGCTGCAGGCGATCGTGCCGGCGCATGACGCCGTCCAGCACCATCGCGACCGGTTCGGCGACCCGTGGGCCGCGTCGGCGCTGCTGGCCCACCTGGAGGCGATGGTGCGGCACACGGCGCTCATCCCGCGGATCGAGGAAACCTGGCTCGACCCCGACGCGCAGGATTCGTCGGCCTGGCAGGCGCACCTGGACATCAATGCGGTGATGCTGGCGCTGAGCCTCGTGGCCGAGCGCATACCATCCCCCGCATGATCCGCAGCTCCAGCCTTCCCGCGTCCGTCCTCGGCCTTGCCGCATTCGCCCTCCTCGGGATGGCCGCCGCGATGCGTCCCGCCGCCGGCGAGTTCGGGGGCGACCCGTATCCGCTGGAAACGTGCCCGGTCTCGGGCGAGAAGCTCGGCGCGGATGCCGTCACCGTCGTGCTCTCCGGCATGTCGGACAAGACGCTCGATGGCACCCAGGTGCGCTTCTGCTGCCCCAAGTGCGAGGCGTCCTTCAAGGCGGAGCCGGCGAAGTACGCGGGCAAGATGACCGAAGCGATCCAGCGCGGCGCGCCCGCGTATCCGCTGAAGACTTGCCTCGCGATGACGGACGAGGTACTCGAGGACGACGCCAAGATCGTCGTGTGGCAGAACCGCGTCTACAAGTTCTGCTGCGGCAAGTGCGTCAACAAGTTCAAGGCCGATCCGGCGCGCTTCGCCAAGGCCTATGAGTCCGCGGTCGTTGCCGCGCAGAAGCCGGCGTATGCCGCCAAGACCTGCCCGATCAGCGGCAAGCCGCTCGGCGACGGCGCGGTGGACGTAGTGGTGAACGCGCGGCTCGTGCGCACCTGCTGCCCCGGATGCGTGGGCGCGGTCAAGGCCGACCCGAAGGCCGCCTTTGCCAAGATCGAGGCCAAGTGATGTCCGTGCTCCTGATTCCGATCGTCGCCGCGCTCACGCTCGTCCCTGCCCCGCAGGGTGCGCCTCCGGCCGCGTCGGTGCCGCCTGCGCCCGCGGCCGCCGCATGGCCCGCCGACGACGCCGGGCTCACGGCGCTCGCCACGCGGCTCGTGAACGACTGGATGTCGCGCACCACCGCACCGGCGCTCGAGGCTGCCATGCTGCCCGGCTTCCAGTTCGTGAGCTTCCAGGGCGCGTGTGACCGTGCCGGGGCTTCGCAGCGTCTGGCGGCGATGGGCGCCGGGTCCCCGAAGGTCTCGAACGTCGTGGCCACTCGGGTGGGCGATGCGCTGGTGGTGACGTGCCTCGTGGCGGCGTCGCAGACGGCCGACGGCAAGGCGCTGCCTTCCGATGCCGCGCCGCGGCTCGGCGTCTGGCAGATGGCCGACGGCGCATGGAAGCTTGCGGCGTGGGCGTCGCTCAACATGCCCGAGGTGCGCCCTGCGCCCGCGGCGCCCGCCTTTGCGGGCGATGCCGCCGTGTCCGCGGAGGGCGCGGCGATGGTGACCCGGCTCCTGGGCACGCAGCACCGCAAGGAGCTCCCGGCCTTCGAGGCGATGCTCGCCGACGGCCTGCAGGTCGTCAACTTCAAGGGCCAGAAGGTTCGCAAGGACATGGTCCGTGGCGCCGAGGCCGCAACGATCGACGAGCCGAAGGTGGCGGACGCGCGTGCCGCGCGCTGCGGGGACCTCACGGTGGTCACCTGCACGCTGACCATGGGCCAGAAGATCGGCTGGACGAAGCTGCCCGCCGACCCGGCGCCGTTCATGGCCGTGTTCCAGGGCACCGGCGACGCCGCGAAGGTCATCGCGATGGCGAACACGAACAAGCCGAAGTGAGTGTGGCGCCCGTTCAGCGGCCCCGCGCCGCGATGCGTGCGCCGAGCCAGCCCATCGGCAGGTAGGCGACGCCGAGGTCCAGCACCGCGAACCAGGTGGGCGTGGCCGGCATCATCCGCACCGCGGCGATGCCCCCGAGCAGGAAGATGCCTCCGACCGCAAGCGCCGCGACAAGCGGCCGTCCTGCGGAGAGCCGTGCGGCCGCCACCGCGCCGACCAGCGTTCCGGCGGCGTGTGCGACGAACGGCGCCAGCAGCTGCGCCACCGAGTACTCGCCGAGATGGGCGTTGATGCTTGCAGGGTCTGACACGTCGACGCCCGGCGGCGGCGGCATCAGCGCGCCGCCGGCATAGACAATGGCCATGTTCACCGTGCCGCCGAGAAGGATGCCCAGGACGACGGCGCCGAGGTTCCGGAGGAAGACCTTCATCGCCGCATCATCCCATTCGCCGGCCGTTCTCCCATGGCTCAGCCCTCCCCGACGATCATGCCGGCGGCGACGGTCGCGTTGGTCGACTCGTCGACGAGGATGAACGCGCCGGTCGTCCGGCTGCGGTGGTAGGGGTCGTGCATGATCGGCGCCGTGGTCTTCAGGCTGATCCGGCCGATGTCGTTGGCGGAGAGCTGCGTTGCAGCCGTGTCCCGGTGGCCGGTCTGGACGTCCAGGCGATAGGCGATCGACTCGACCATCGCGCGGGCGTTGCGCGTGGTGTGCTTGATGGCGTAGCGCGTGCGCGGCTGCAGCGGTCGCTCGCCGAGCCAGCACACGCGCGCGTCGAAGGACTGCGAGACCGTCGGCCGGTTGCCCGGCCGGCAGATCATGTCCCCGCGCGAGACGTCGACGTCGTCGGCGAGGTGCACGGTGACGCTCATCGGCGGGTAGGCCTCCGCGACCTCCCGGGGCATGCCGCCCGGCCCGACCTCCTCGATGCGCGCGATGCGCGTCTCCAGCCCGCTCGGCAGCACCACCACCTCGTCGCCCGGGCGCATCACGCCGCCCGCCACCTGGCCCGCGTAGCCGCGGTAGTCGGCGAAGCGGTCCGACTGCGGGCGGATCACCCACTGCACCGGGAAGCGCACGTCCTGCATGTTGCGGTCGCTGGCGATGTGCACGTGCTCGAGGTGGTGGAGCAGGGTGGGGCCCGAGTACCAGGGCATGTTCGCGGAGCGATCCACGATGTTGTCGCCGTGCAGCGCGCTGATCGGGATGAACGCGACGTCCTGGACGTCGAGCCGCGTGGCCAGCTCGCGCATCTCGGACTCGATCCGCCGGAACGTGGCCTCGTCATGTCCCACGAGGTCCATCTTGTTCACCGCCATCACCAGGTGCGGGATGCGCAGGAGCGAGGCGATGTAGGCGTGCCGGCGGGTCTGCTCCAGGACGCCCTGGCGCGCGTCCACCAGCACGATGGCGAGGTTGGCGGTGCTCGCCCCGGTGACCATGTTGCGCGTGTACTGCACGTGGCCGGGCGTGTCCGCCAGGATGAACCGTCGGCGCGGCGTGGCGAAGTATCTGTAGGCGACGTCGATCGTGATTCCCTGCTCGCGCTCGGCGCGCAGGCCGTCGGTGAGGAGCGCCAGGTCCGGCCGCTCGTCGCCCCGGCGGCGCGAGAAGTCCTGGACGGCCGCGAGCTGGTCCTCGAAGATCGACTTCGAGTCATGCAGCAGCCTGCCGATCAGCGTGCTCTTGCCGTCGTCGACCGACCCGGCGGTGGAGAGCCGCAGCAGCTCGACGGAGGGTTCCTGCGGCATCAGAAGTACCCCTCCTTCTTGCGGTCTTCCATGGCGGCCTCGGTGGCCCGGTCGTCGGCTCGCGTGGCGCCGCGCTCCGTGACACGGGCGGCGGCCACCTCGGCGATCACCTCGTCGATCGTGCGCGCGTCCGAACGCACCGCACCCGTGCAGCTCATGTCGCCCACGGTGCGGAAGCGCACGGTCTCCTCGAAGACGTCCTCCGTCGGCAGCCGGCGCATGAACGGCCCGTCGGCGTAGAGCATCCCGTCGCGCCGGAACACCGGCCGGCGGTGCGCGAAGTAGATCGACGGCAGCTCCAGGCCCTCGGCCTTGACGTACTGCCAGACGTCGAGCTCCGTCCAGTTGGAGAGCGGGAACACCCGCAGGTGCTCGCCGACGCGGATGCGGGTGTTGTAGAGGTTCCAGAGCTCGGGCCGCTGGTTCTTCGGGTCCCACTGCCCGAACTCGTCGCGGTGCGAGAAGATCCGCTCCTTGGCGCGGGCGCGTTCCTCGTCGCGGCGCGCCCCGCCGATCGCCGCGTCGAAGCGGTGCTCCTCGATGGCGTCGAGGAGCGTGGTGGTCTGCAGGCGGTTGCGCGAGGCGCGCGGCCCGGTCTCCTCGGTGACGCGGCCGCGGTCGATCGAGTCCTGGACGCTCGCCACCACCAGGCGCTCGCCGAGCTCGGCCACCCGCCGGTCGCGGTAGTCGATCACCTCCGGGAAGTTGTGCCCGGTGTCCACGTGCATGAGGGGGAACGGGAACCGCGCCGGACGGAACGCCTTCTCCGCCAGGCGCAGCAGCACGATCGAGTCCTTCCCGCCCGAGAAGAGGAGCACGGGCCGCTCGCGCTCGGCCGCCAGCGCGCGCAGGACGTGCACGGCCTCGTCCTCGAGGGCGCGCAGGTGGTCGCGTCGGTAGGAACCCGGCGGTGTGTCACGGCTCGGTCCGGTCATCGAGCGCGTGACTTTAGCCAAACGCCCGCCGGATCGCCTTCTCCGCCTCGACGGCCACGAGCACGCCGGCGCCGACGAGGATCACCCGCACCCACGACTCCGCGTCGAGCGGCGCGGAGCCGAAGAGCCGGTTGGCCACCGGCAGGTGCGCAAAGAGCGCCTGGACCGTCCCCATCGCGGCGATGCCCGCCCAGAGCCACATGTTGGAGAAGATGGGCACCGACCACGCGGGCCGCATCAGGGCCCGGCTGGAGAACAGGTAGAAGGCCTCGCCCGCGACGATCACCGAGCATGCCGCCGTGCGCGCGGCTTCCTCGCCCATGCCGCGACCGAGCTCGTAGCGGAAGAGCCCGATCGCCCCGACGCAGAGCAGGAGCGAGACGAACGTGGTCCGCATGAAGAGCTCGAACGACAGGATCGGCTTCCTGGGGTCGCGCGGCGGCCGCCTCATGGCCTCCGGGTCCGCGGCCTCGAAGATGAGCGGCATCCCGAGCAGCACCGAGGTGAACATGTTGATGTAGAGCGCCTGCACCGGCAGGATGGGCAGGGTCCAGCCGAAGGCGATCGCCACGAGGATCACCATCGCCTCGCCGCCGTTGGTGGGCAGCGTCCACACGATGAACTTCGTCAGGTTGGAGAAGACCCCGCGGCCCTCCTCGACCGCCGCACCGATCGTCGCGAAGTTGTCGTCGGCCAGCACCATGTCCGCCGCGTCCTTGGCCACCTCGGTCCCGCCGAGGCCCATCGCCACGCCGATGTCGGCCTGGCGGAGGGCGGGCGCGTCGTTCACCCCGTCTCCCGTCATCGCCACCACGTGCCCGGTGGACTGGAGGGCGCGCACGAGCCGGAGCTTCTGCTCCGGGGTCATCCGAGCGAACACCGCGGTGCGCGCCGCCGCGTCGGGCAGCTGTGCGTCCGGGATCTGCGCCACCTGCGCCCCGGTCAGCGCAGCCGGCACGCTGCCGTCGCCGGTCAGGCGCATGCGCGCGGCGATGCTCACCGCGGTCGATGCATGGTCGCCCGTCACCATCTTCACCGCGACGCCGGCGCCCCGGCAGGCCTCGATCGCGGCGATCGCCTCCTCGCGTGGAGGATCGAGCATTCCCACGAGCCCGACGAATTCCAGGGGCACCCCGGCGAACC
>CAYTYU010000082.1:993-11595 GCA_964440815.1 uncultured Chitinophaga sp. | reverse complement strand
CGGCGCTCGGGCTCGTGGCGCTGCTCTCCGTCGGCGCAGCGGTGGCGTGGGGTCTCTATGTCGCCGGAGTCTGGCGCGACGCGGTGCGCCCGCCGCGGCGCGGCCTCGCATGGGCGCTCGCGCAGGGGCTGCCTGCATCGCCCGCCGACCTCGGGCTCGCGTTCGAGGAGCGGACCGTGCGCGGGCCCGAGGCGACGGTGCCCGGATGGTGGATCGCGGGCCGCGGGCCGGCAGAAGGCCCGACGGTCGTCCTGGTGCACGGCCACGGCCGCTCGCGCTGGGACTCGCTGCGGCGCATCGGGCCATGGGTCGAGCGCAGCCCGCTGGTGATCCTCGTCGACCTGCGCGGCCACGGCGATGCCGAGGGCCCGAGCACCCTCGGCCGGCGCGAGCACCTCGACCTCGAGTCCGTGGTCGCCGAGGCCGAACGCCGCCGGCCGGGCGCGGCGGTCGAGCTGGTCGGGCACTCGCTCGGCGCGGTGGTGGCGATCCGCACCGCCGCGCGCCGCACCGCCGCACGCGCCCCCCTCGCCGCCGTGCACGCCTTCGGGCCCTATGAACGGACGCGCACGCCGCTCGAGGCGAGGCTTCGCGCACGCGGGCTGCCGGCGCGACCGGCGTCCGACGTGGTGCTCGCCCTCGCCGGAGGGAGGTGGGGCCCCGAGGAACCGACCTCCGATGCCGCCGCCGCGCTCGGCCCGACCCGCCTGGAGGCGTGGGCCGACGCCTTCGACGACGTCTCGCCGGCCGGGGACGCACGCGCCATCGCCGCACGCGCCCCGGGCGCCACGCTCATGATCACCGAGGGGATCCCCCACGGCGACCTCGGCATTCCCGAGGCCGCCGCGGGGCCGTTGGTCACTTCTTCGCGGGGTCCTTCGCCGGCGCAGGTTCCGGCACCGCCGACGGCTGCATGAGCGCCGCGCGGGTCACGAAGCCGCGCGCATCCGCGCGCATGCTCCAGGCCATCGGCCCCATGTGCCGCGCCACCAGGGCGCCGTCGATCTTCTTGAGGATCTCGTCGGACTCGTCGGGAAGCCTGTAGCCCAGGCGCTTGGCGTAGCTCGAATCGTCGGCGCGGCCGACGACGTTGTCCAGGCGCGACTCGTCCTCGCCGAACTGCTCCAGCAGCTGGCGCTCGAATTCCCAGCGCGCCGCGGTGTCGATGAAGCCCCACGCGATGACCGGGTCGCCGCCGACGGCGAGCGCCGCCGCCTTGTACGCCGGCGAATCGGCGACGCTCGGCAGGTCCTTCTGGCCGATCGCGCGCATCGACTGCTCGACGAGCTTGGAGTCGCCGGTGGCCATCCAGCCGTTGGCGACCCCGACCGCGAAGGGCATGAACTCCGAGCCGAAGATCGTGTTCCCGTCGAAGTCACGGGGCTCGAGGCCCATCGAGCCGCCCATCTGCTCGATGAACTCGTACACCGCCTTCGGGTTCGAGCAGCTGACGAGCGTCGAGCTGACGCGGCTCTCGGGGGTGAGCGGCTGGCGCACCGTCTCGTAGGTCCACATGCCCGGCCCGAGCGCCTCCAGGCCCTTGGTCATCATGGGCCCGAGCTCGAGGAGCATGGCATCGATCTGGTCGGCCTGGTCCTGCGGCAGGCTGGCCATCGCGGTGTTGATCACCTCCATGACCTTGGCGAAGCGCACGTTGACGCGCCCCATGCCCACGGCGTCCGGTCCGATCATCGGCGGCGGCGCCTCGATCGGCGCGCCCGGACCGAGGAGCGACCATGCGCCCGCCTTGTCGCCGGGCACGTAGATGCCCGAGGAGAGCTCGACCTGCCCGCGGGGCGTGTCGACGCCGATGCCGATCGTCCACGCCTGCACGTCGCCGAAGAGGGGCTGCAGCACCGGCGTCAGGAGCGCGAGCATCCCGGCGCCCTCGCCCGCGAAGGTCTTCTGCATGGGACCGGTGAGGATCGCCACCGAGATGTCGGCATCGCCGAGCTGCTCCATCGCGCCCCGGAAGTCCGCCTGGTCGGGCAGCTTCGCGGTGCGCTTGCCGTCGATCGCCTCGAGCGCATCCTCGAGCCCGCCGAGGTCGGAGGCCGCGATGAAGCGCGAGCCGTCGCGGCAGAAGTAGATCCGCTCGAACGGACGGTTCATGGAGAGGTCGACCTGCAGGTCCATCCCGCCCGCCGGGGCAGCGGCCTTCGGAGGCTCGGGCAGCCTGATGACGCGCACCTCGCGGCCGGCCACGTCCTCCTTCTCGACGGTCACCTTGTCCTTGCGCATGGATTCCTCGATGTAGGCATCGAAGATCTTGGCCATGCCGTCCGCCCCGGCGCCCCAGTCGCCGTAGAAGAGCGAGTGCGATTCCTCGGCGTCGAGCTCCTCGTCGTGGACGGTGAAGAGCGCGACGCCGAAGGCCACGGGCCAGGAGAACGACCCCTCGGGCACGCCCATCTCCGCCAGGCGCTTGGACATCGCCTCCTGTGCGCCGCCGTCCTCGCCCAGCAGCTTGCGCATCTGCTCGCCGGTGACGAAGGCGTGGAGCGGCGTGGACTCCCACCTGGAGACGGTCTTCGCGAAGTCGTCGGCCGAGACCATCACGTAGGTGGTGTCGGGGGCGATGCGGCGCATCGCGACGGGGCCGTCGGCCGCGTGCGCGGCGGAGGCGAGGATGGCGAAGACGGCGGCGGACAGGGTGCGCACGGTGCTCATGGGAGGGTGCCTCACTTGGCGGCAGGCGTGGGGGCGGACGAACCGTCGGCAAGCTCGCCGGGCGCGCCAGGCGCGGGGCGCGGCGGGGCCGGGTGGTAGAAGTGGCCGGAGTTCGGGTTGTTCTTGTTGAAGGCGTACGCCTCGCGGTGGCGCACGAAGTCCTTGACGAAGCGCGCCGGGATGGCGAAGCCGACGTTCTCGCCGAGCGTGATCTTCATGTTGGTGATCCCCACCACCTCGCCGCGCATGTTGAAGAGCGGGCCGCCGGAGTTGCCGGGGTTGATCGGCGTGTCGGTCTGGATGTAGGCGCGGCCGTCGAGCTGCATGGCCGGGACGCTGACCACGCCCTCGGTGAGCGTGCGCTCGAGGCCGAGCGGGTTGCCGATCGCGAACACGCGCTGCCCGGCCTCCACCTGGTCGTCCAGCTCCATCGGAGCCACCTGGAACGACTTGCCCTCGGGATGCCGGATGCGGATCAGCGCAAGGTCGAGGGAGTTGCTCACCGCCTCGATCTCGACATCGTCGATCTCGACGCGCTTCAGCGAGCCGTCGGGCTGGCGGAACCAGACGGTCGCGCGCAGCGACCGCTCGCCCTGGATGACGTGGGCGTTGGTGATCGCGAAGCCGTCCGGGCTGATGATGACGCCCGAGCCGAGGCCGCCCGGGGAGCTGACCTTGATGACGGCCGGCCCGAGCGACTTCGCCAGCTCCTTGGGCGGGAGCGTCGGAAGGTCCTTCGCGGTCGAGAAGAGCCGGGAGTCGTCGGGCTTGAGCGCCGTGCCGGCATCCTCGCGCTCCACCGAGTCCACCTGCTCCATGCTGATCTGCAGCACGTCGGCGCCGATGTCGATCCACAGCGCGCGGTCGGTCTGCTTCAGGATGGTGCCGCTGATCGCGGCGCCGCTGCGCAGCTTCACCGTGTCGGCGGAGGCGGTCGCGGCGAGGATGAGGGCGAACGCGGTGGCGGTCCGGGTGATGCGCATCGGGATGGGGCCTCGGGAGGAGTGACCTTACCATACGCCGCCCGCGCGCCCGTGCGCGCCGAACCCCGCGAGGAACCAATGCGCCACGCCATCGCACTCACGCTCGCCGCCCTGCCCTGCGCCGCCGCCGGCGCCGATGACCTCGCGCGCCACTACGGCTTCCGCCCGCTCGAGGTGCTGAAGATCGACCCGAAGGCCGGGCCGTTCGTCGCGCAGGACATGGACGGCGACGGGCTCGCCGACCTCGTGGTGGTCGACAACTTCAAGAACCGCATCGACATCCACTTCCAGCGCAAGGGCGCGAAGCCGACCGACGAGGTGCCGGCGCCGAAGGGCGTCAACGAGTTCCCCGAGCACTGGCGCTACCGCCGCGAGAGCGTCACCGTCGACCGCGGCGTCGAGGCGGTGGTGCCGGTCGACTGGGACGGCGACGGCATGATGGACCTCGTCTATGCCGGCAACAGCCCGCCGGGCGTGGTGTTCGTGCGCCAGGTGTCCCCCGGCACCTTCAAGGTGCAGCGCAAGCAGGCGGTGCGCAACCTCTCCTCGAGCCGCGACGCGCTCGCGGTGACCGACGTGGTCGGCGACGCGCGCCCCGAGCTCGTGAGCGTGGTGGACGGCAAGATCACGCTGTGGACCCTGGACAAGGACATGACCGGCGCGCCGCTCGAGCTGAGCGCGGGCGGCGGCCGCGTGGTCGCGGTGATCCTTGAGGACTTCGACGGCAACGGCACCACCGACGTCGTCGGCGTGGTGCCCGAGGACTCCGCGCCGGTGCGCGCATGGTTCACCGAGCGCCAGGGCGACCGGCTGCAGCTGGGGCCGCAGGTACGGTTCGAGATGCCCCCGGTGCGCGAGGTGGCGGCGGTGAGGCTGCCCGGCCAGAAGGCGGCGCTCCTGGGAGTGATCGAGCGCCCGACGAAGCGCGTGGCGTTCCACCGTGTCGGCCGCGGCACCATCGAGGGCGCGGGTGCGCGCGACTCGAGCCTGGTGACCTGGAGCTTCGAGGACCCGCAGAACCGCAAGCGCCGCACCGTGGTGGCCGACGTCAACGCCGACGGCCTGCCCGACGTGGTGGCCACCAACACGCTGGCCAACGCGATCATGTCGTACCGCCAGGAGAAGTCGAAGGGCCTCGGTGCGCCGCTCGCGAGCCCGTCGTTCGCCGACCTCGACTCGGTGGCAGTCGCGCCAACCAAGGACGGGGCGATCGTGTTCGCGCTCTCCGAGAAGGAGGGCGTGGTCGGCCGCAGCACGGCGTCGAAGGATGGCGCCATTGGCTTCCCGCAGGCGGTGCAGCTGGGCGCAGGGCGCGTGCCGGTGGCGATCAACCTCGTGGACCTCGACGGAGAGCGGCACCTGGCCGTGGTCGCCAAGGAGGCGAGCGGCAAGGGCTTCGCGGTCGAGCTGGTGCCGGTCGATCGCGAGGAGGATGCCGCGAAGCGGACGGTGGTGTCCCTGGGCGCGCAGAGCCGGTCGCCGAACGCGGTCGCGTCGATCGACGCCGACCAGGACGGCCTCACCGACCTCCTCGTCTTCACGCCCGAGAAGCCGATGATCATGCTGCACGCGCAGCCCAAGGTGGCCGACAGGATCGTGGTGCAGGGCGAAAGCACCGCCGATTCCCTCGCCGAGGCCATGCCGTTCCGGGTGCTCGAGTCGAAGGACATGGGCCAGTTCGGCCTGGTGCAGGCGGCCACCGGGGACAACTCGGCGGTGGTCGACGTCGACGGCAACGGCAAGGGCGAGCTGCTGGTGGCCGACCGCAACTACGTCCGCGCCCTGCGCTACGAGCCCAAGCCCGCCGGCGGCGCGAGCCCCGGGTGGCAGGTCGTGGCGCAGATGAACGCGCGCAACACGGACGCGAAGCTGGTCACGCTGACGCCGCTCGGCGACCGCGTGGTGGCGGGCGACCGGGACGGCGCGCGCGCCATCGTCTTCGCGCGCGGCAAGGACGGCCCGTGGGAGCAGTCGGAGGTGATCGAGATCCCCGGCTTCAAGTTCTCGCAGCTGGTGGCCGGGAGGTTCGCCGGCGACGGCAACGACGGGCTGCTCGCCGTGGGCGACGACAGCTTCGCGCTGGTGCGCCTGGGCGGCGAGCGGATCGTGCTCGACACCGTGGGCACGTGGACCAGCGACGACCCGCGCCAGGTGCCCCACGAGCTGGTGCCCGGCGACGTGAACGGCGACGGCTACATGGACGTCACCGTCCTCGACGGCGGCGAGCAGATGGCCGAGATCCTCACCTTCAGCCAGGCCGAGCGCCTGCTGCGTGCCCTCGGCTTCAAGGTGTTCGAGACCCGGATGTTCTCCGGCGGCGAGCGCCGCGAGTTCGAGCCGAGCATGGGCCAGGTGGTGGACGTGACCGGCGACGGGCTCGCCGACCTCGTGCTCCTCGCCCACGACCGGATCCTCATCTACCCGCAGTCGCCGGGCGGCGAGCCGCCCGCCGCGCCCGCGGGCGAGCCGAAGGGCTGATCCCGTGCGAAGCGACGCGGAACGCACGGCCAAGCTCCTGGAGGTCTCGCGGCGCCTCTCGCGCACGGGAGACCTGCCGTCGATCCTGGGGCTGGTGATCGACGCGCTGCGCGACCTGCTCGACGCCGACCGAGCCACGGTCTTCGAGTTCGATGCGAAGCAGCACGAGCTCTTCACCCAGGTGGCGCACGGGATCGGGGGAAGCGGCGACGCGCCGGCGGTGATCCGCATCCCGATGGACGCCGGCATCGCGGGCCTCGCGGCCACGACGCGCAAGATCGTGAACATCTCGGACGCCTACGCCGAGCCGCGCTTCAACCGCGCCGTCGACCAGAAGACCGGCTACCGCACGCGCACCATCCTGGCCATCCCGCTCATGGACCACGACGGCGAGCTGGTCGGCGTGGCGCAGGTGCTGAACCGCCGCGAAGGCACCTTCGACGCGGCCGACGAGGAGCTCGCCGAGGGCCTGGCCGCCAACGCCGCCGTCGCCATGCGCCGCGGCCGGCTGATCGAGGACCGCATCGAGCGCGAGCGCCTCGAGCGCGAGGTCGACCTGGCGAAGGGCATCCAGGCGGGCACCTTCCCGGACGAGTTCGTGCAGGCCGCCGGCTGGGAGATCGCCGGCGAGAGCGTGCCGGCCGAGCAGTGCGGCGGCGACGCCTACGACGTGGTGCCGCTCGTCGGGGACGCGATCGCCGAGCCGGGCGCCGAGCCCGACGGCTACGTCCTGAGCATCGCCGACGCCACCGGCCACGGCATCGCGAGCGCCCTCTCCAGCGTCCAGATGCGCGGCATGCTGCGCGTCGGCCTGCGCCTGGGGCAGCCGATCGTGCGCATCCTGGAGGAGATCAACGCCCAGCTGAGCGAGGACCTGCCCGACGGGCGGTTCGTCACCGCCTGGCTCGCGCGGCTTGACTGCCGCTCCGGCCGGATCCACACCATGTCGGCCGGCCAGGGGCCGATCATCCACTACCGCCGCGCGAGCGACGACTTCGTCACGCTCGGCGCGGACATGCCGCCGCTCGGGGTGTTCGCGCTTCCCTACTCGGACGGAGACTCGCAGCGCTACGTGATCGAGCCGGGCGACGTGCTGGTGGCCATCACCGACGGCTTCTACGAGGCGCCGGACGCGGTGCGCGAGCTGTTCGCCGAGGACCGCGTGCGCGACATCGTGCGCGCCACCCGCGACCTGCCCGCGCAGGGCATCTTCGACGCGATCAAGCGCGCGGTGCACGCGTTCTCGAACCACGCGCCGCTCGAGGACGACCAGACGGGGCTCGTGATCAAGCGGCTGGGGTGAGCGGCGCGCCCGACGTCACTTCGCGCGCAGCCGCAGCACGCCGTCGCGCAGGTCCTCGGGATCCTCGAGCGCCTCGCGGAATGCCTTGGCGATCTTCGTCTTGCCAAAGCGCGACTCGTGCGCGGCCCACGCCGACTCGCAGGCCGCGAAGTCGCCGCGCCGGAACGCGTCCACCGCGGTGCCGACGCTCTCGATCCAGCCCTCGGCGGGCGTTTCCACCAGCATGGTGAAGACGTCGATCGGCGTGCTCTGCCCCACCACCACGACCTTGCCGAGCGGCACGATCGGCAGGTCGCCGGGGTCGCGGATCAGCTCGCGGGTGCGGCCGTCGAAGAGGATCGCCGTCCCGAACTGCTTGTTCGCGCTCTCCAGGCGCGCGGCGAGGTTCGCGCTGTCGCCGATCACCGTGTAGTCGTTGAGGTCCGGCGGCGCGCCGCAGTCGCCGATCGTCACCTTGCCGGTCGCCACGCCCAGGCGCAGCGAGACCGGGGGCAGGCCCTGCCGCTCCGGGCGCTCGCCGATCTCGCGCACCACCTTCTGGCAGGCGCGGCACGCCTCCGCCGCCAGCTGCCCCTGCTCGGGCTCCTCGCCGAAGGCGCTCCAGAAGGCGAGCAGGCCGTCGCCGAGGAACTTGTTCACGTAGGCGCGCCGGTCGGTCAGCTCGCGGGTCATCGCGCCCATGTACAGGTTGAGCGTCGCCACCACGGCCTCGGAGCCGAGCTTCTCGCTGATCGTCGTGAACCCCGCCAGGTCGCCGAAGAGGATCGTCGACTCGCGCAGCTGGCCGCCCATGGAGAGCGCGTCCGGGTCGGAGGCCAGCCGCTCCACGAGCTGCGGACTGACGCGGGCCTGGAACTGCTTCTTGATCTTCGCCTTCTCGCGGGCGTTCACGACGGCCGCCGTCGACGAGCTGGCCGCCTGGGACGCGAGCGCGGCGAGCGCCGGGATCGCCACCGGCACCATCACGTCGAAGGTGCCGAAGGCCCAGTGCCCTCCGAGCCAGCCCCACCCGGCGACGATGAGCGCCATCACCACGGTGCTGGTGCCGACGCCGGTGCGCCAGGCGGTGAACGCGCAGGCGGTCCCGAACAGCGCCCCGAGCGCAAGCCCCGTCCACCACGGCCAGAGCGTCACGTGCACGGCCGTGATCGCCATGTCCGCGACCGCCGCGTGGAAGAAGACGCCGGGCGTCCGCGGGCCGTAGACGGTGTTGATCATGTCGGCCATCACGCCCGTGGCCACGAAGCCGACGAAGACGAGCCGGCCCTCGAACTGCGCCCGCAGCCGGGCCGCCACGTCGGCCACCGCGGCGCGGGACTTCGGCAGGTCCTGGTCGAGGCGCCACCACTCGCGGTAGGCGCCCACGAGGCGGCGCTGGTCCTCGGGGAGCTCCGCGACGTCGTCGGTGCCGCGCACCTCGAGGTCGCCGGCGATGAACTCGCCCTGCTCCTTGATGCGCGCGCGCACGGCGTCGGACACGGGAACGGCCTTGATGTCCTCGGACGAGAGGTCGGTCTGCTCGCGGGCGATGTCCGCGGCGAGCTCGAGGTAGCGCGCCTCCTGCGCGGCCAGCACCTGCCGCTGCTCGGCAAGGTCGACGAGCGCACCGATCGCCACGACGCCGCCGCCGTCTCCAGCGCCGATCGCACCGCCGGATACCGAGGTCTCGAAGATGTCGGTGGGCCAGTCGACGTAGAGCTCGCCGTCCTCGAGGTGAATGCGGTTGCCGTTGGGGAAGACGAGCGCGTGCGGCTCGACGCGGACCTGGTCGACGGGGATCCCGGACTGCAGCAGCCCCGCCGCGAGGCCGAACTGCGCGAGCGAGCCGTAGGGCGTCGCCCAGAACGGCTTCACCCGGCGGTACTGCCCGTCCGCATCGGCCTCGGAGTTCACGAACCCCGCACCCGCCGCGGCCTGCGCGACCGGCGCGATCGGCGGCGCGTCGAGCGCGGAGCCCTCGCCCTTCGCCGGCGCCATGAACCGCGCCAGCGCGCCGAAGGCCAGGTCGCGCGCGAAGGCCTCCCGAAGCAGCACGAGCTCCGGGAACCGCCGCAGCGTCGCGTCGCCGCCGGTCATCGCCAGGACGAACGCGGCCTCGTCGGCGGGCGGCGTCCCCGTGGCCCGCAGGTCGACGATGCGCCGCCACGCGACATGCTTCTTGAACGCGGAGGCGCGCTCCATGAAGCGCGCGCGCCGGGCGGGGTCGAGCTTCGCGCCGTCGGCGATCGCCTCGGACGGCCGCGTCAGGTCGTCGCCGGCCGCGGCGACGATCGCATCGAGCGCACGTCGGCCCTCGGCGCCGCCCCAGTACCGCAGGTCGAGCTGGCCCTCGTCCATGTCGACCGCCACCACCGTCGGGGTGCGGGCAAAGGACTTCGCGAGCGCCGCGTCGGAAGATTCCGACTGCACGTCCCCGAACGTGACGTCGACCGCCACGGCCTTCGCGCCGGCGAGGTGGATCTCGTCAAGCGCGCGGGCGAACACCTCGCGCGACCACGGCCAGCGGCCAACGGTGTCGAGGGCCCGGTCATCGATCGCCACCAGCCGAACCCGCTCGTCGAGCGGCTCCTTGTCGCCGCGGCCGTGCTTGAAGCGGAAGTCCTGGGACCACCATTCCGCGCGGTCGAGCCCGCCGAAGGAGGCGACCGCCAGCACCGCCACCGTCGCCGCGAGGCCGACGAGGAGGACGACACGCTTCGGGACGCGGACCTGCACGGCGCGCGAGTGTAGGGGCGCGGCGGGGGAGGAATCCGAGACAGATCAGCTGGATGGACCCGAGGTGGGCTGGCCTTACGGCTGCTCAGGCTCAACCGGCTGGATCCCATCCGCCGCGATGCCGTGCCCGGTGCCGAAGGTGTCTGCGAAGCCCTTGGCCTCTTGCGCGGCTCCATCCGCCACCCGCCACGCATTGAAGGCGCGCGTGTGCGCTGCCTGCGCGTTGCTCACATAGGTGTGCAAGGACTTGCCGAAGAAGCGGTCCGCGTTGCTCCGCCCGCGCTCCGCCATCTGCATCGCCTGGTCCGCCTGACGGGCCAGCTCGCGGGCGGCGTTCTGGGCAAGCGACCGGACTGCCTCCATCTGGTCGACCGCCCCGCGAGCGAGGTCGCCGTGCGTGACCGGCTGGCCGCCGACCTGCTCCCCCGCCAGGATGAGCGACGGATCAACCCG
>CAYTYU010000082.1:0-983 GCA_964440815.1 uncultured Chitinophaga sp. | reverse complement strand
CGCGGACCTGCACGGCGCGCGAGTGTAGGGGCGTGGAGGAGGACGCCGGGGGGGCGGGAAAGTCAGTTGCCGGCGGACGGGCCGCTCGCGAGCTGGCCGGCGACCGGCACGAGATCGCGCGCCGCGTCCGCATGTCCCTCGGCGCGGGTGGCCGCCTGGCCGGCCGCGGACGCGGAGACGATGGCGCGGTCGTAGGCCGACTGCGCGCGCGCCACGTAGTCCACCATCGCGCGGCCGAAGAACCGGTCGGCGTTCGTGCGCGCCTGCGTCGCCATCGTCTGTGCGGCGTTGGCCTGCACGGCGAGGTGCCGCGCCGCAGAGATCGCGAGGGCCCGGACGGCTTCCGAATTGCCCGAGGCGGCCGCGGCGAGAGCGGCGTCGTCGGCGCGCGCGCCATCGATCCGTCCCGCGAGCGTCTGCACCACGGAGTCGTAGAAGTCGACCTGGGCGCGAAGGCTGCCGTCGGCCACCGAGTCGCGGTCGAAGGGAACGCCCTGGGAACGGGCACCGTTGACGTCGATGTCCGCCTGCACGAGCGCCGACTCGTGGCCCGTCACTTCGTTCTTGAAGGCGGCATAGGCGGCGGCGCCGGTGGTCTCGTCGCGCCAGGCCGCGCGGAGGGCTGCCACCGCAGGCGTGCCGTTCTGGTACGCGTCGGCGACCTGGACCTCGGCCCCCGCCTGGTCGCGCCGCACGGCCGACAGATCCGCCGCCGCGCGGGAGAGGACCGAGGCGGTGACCGTGTAGTCCCGGTTGCCCGCCGTCCGCTCGGCCTGCGTCAGCTGCAGCCCGCGATGCGCATCGGATTCGCGCGCCTCCGCGACGCCTCGCAGCGACTCGGCCTGGGCGGCCGCGGTGTCCGCGCGGTCCGCGGCACCTTCCGCGCCGGCGAGGGCGTCCGAGGCGGCCGCGATCGAGGACGAGCTCGATGACAGGGCGCCGTAGCGAGCCAGGTCGTCGGACGCCCATTCCTGACCGCCGTT
>CAYTYU010000081.1:10949-11834 GCA_964440815.1 uncultured Chitinophaga sp. | reverse complement strand
GGCGCCGACACCTACTCGCTGCCGCCCTGCACCATCAACGGGGCGGGCGAGCACATCGTCACCTTCGACCCGGCGGACCCGGACACGCAGCCGGCCGTGGTGTTCGTCGCGCAGGTGGCGAACCCCTGGAACACGCCGGTGAACCTCGCGGACTTCGAGCTGCGCATCAACCCGGCCAACGGCGCCCCGCAGCGCTTCTTCTTCGGCGTGCCGGATCCCGCGGGCGGCGTCTCGCGCAGCGGCAACATCTACGGTCCGGACGTGCAGCTCGGGCCATGCACGCCCGAGGAGCCCCGCACGGCGATCGTCTTCGCGATCCCCTCGACCTTCCCGAACGGCGATCCGTTCCCGCGCCAGGCGTGGCTCGACTACCTCGACATCGGCGCGCCGATCGACGCCGACGGGGACGGGGTGATCAGCGCGGTGGAGGCGAACCTCGCCGACGACCCCCAGCCGGGCCAGCCCTTCGTGCCCGACGCCAACGCGATCTTCGAGCCCGCGTGGGGCGGCCCCACGTTCGGCACCAACACGTTCGAGACGCAGTTCGCTCGCCGCGGAACCCTGTACTTCGATGCGACCCGGACGGCCACCTTCCCCGGCCTCGACCCGCGCGCGGGCGTGAACCGGTGGACGCCGTCCCAGAGCCTCGGCGGCACGCCCCCGAACAGCTCGTTCATCGAGCTGCGCCGGGCGATCTACCCGAGCCTCGGCGGCGCGCCAGCCTGGACCGTGGTCGACCGCTTCGAGAACGAACTCGACTTCGCGCAGGGCGGCCAGAACGGCCAGCGCTTCGTCGACCGCGTCAGCCGGCTGCTTGCCGCCGGTCCCGGCGGCTCGCTGCCGCCGCCCCTGCAGATCAACTGCCGGCCCGGCGGCCTGGCGATC
>CAYTYU010000081.1:6587-10736 GCA_964440815.1 uncultured Chitinophaga sp. | reverse complement strand
GTGGGCGCGCGGCGGGCGCCAGTGGCTCTTCGACACGCAGGCCGGGCTGCCGGGCACGCCGCCCGGGCGCGGCGTGATCTCCGGCGACGAACGGACGCCCCGCTGGGCGTTCGCGCGGTCGACCGGAACGTCGTCGGTCGACCGCGTGGTGCAGGACGTCTTCGTGGGCGGGGTGCAGGAGACCCAGGGACGCTCCGGCGACATCATGTCGTTCGAGTCGCCGCCCGACCGCGCCTACGACGGCAACGCCCAGTACCTGCGATGGCCGACGGCGATGCAGTACTTCAACGTCTGGGGCGAGCCCCGGCGCGGCAAGCCGACGTTCCTGCCCACGCGCATCCCTGAGTTCAACGGCCAGCGCATGTACGCCTACCCGGCTTGGCGTCACCGACGCGCGCTTCGTCAACGGTGACGACCACCGCAACTTCGTCGCCCCGATGCGGCTCTTCCAGAAGGACGCCGACTTCGACCACGTCGCGGAGATCCTCGACGTGCCGATGTGGGGTCCGCTGGTCGCGATGGACGCCACCGGGCGGACCTTCGCCACGTTCCCCGAGATCCTCGCGCAGCCGGCGTCCTCGCGCGGCACGGCAAACGTCTTCTTCCCGAAGTTCGCGCCGCAGGCGCCGATGACTGCCCTGCAGCTGCCTGAGTACGGCCCCGACCAGGTGGGCTTCAACCGCCTGCGCCTCGAGCCCGCGCAGTTCGACACCGTCGCCAACGCCAACAACCGACCGAACATGCTTTCGGGCGTGCAGGTGCTGCCGCCGGTGTTCGATCCAGCCGACACCGCCACCGCGAACCTCGAGCGCCAGAACGGCTCCGGGTTCAACAGCCGCCTTCCCGGCGGCGTGGTCCTGCTTGACGCCTTCACGGTCGACGACCGCGGAGCGCAGCCTTTCGACGCCTTCTCCACCACGGCCCCGCCGGACGGGGTGATCGACTTCGCCGAGCGCGCCGCGGCGGAGAACCGTCGCCTGCGCCTGGCACGCAACTTCGAGGGCAAGCTCACGCCCGGCCTGATCAACGTCAACACCGCGCCGATCGAGGTCATGCGTGCCATGCCGCACATGACGCGCCTCGTGTACGACGACGACTTCCCGATCGCGCGCACCACGCAGTCCTCCCCGGCCACGCAGTTCACGCCGACCTCCGCCCTCGGGCTGCGGCGCACGCTGCGCGACCCGCTGCTGCCGCCGCCCTGGCAGCAGGGGCCGTTCGACTTCCTGGCGGCCGAGGGCGCGACCCCGAATCCGACGCTCCCGGGGTCGATCGCCTTCGACAACGGCATCGCCGCGCCGCGCGTCCGCCTGCCCGAGGCGATCGAGCTCTGGCGGTCGAAGCTGAACGTCGCGCCGGACCTCTCCGGCACGGCCTTCCCGGGCATGCCGTCCTACTACACGCGCGGCGCCGATCTGGCACTGGCGCTGAACCACCGCGAGTGGGCACCGGGCATGCGTGCCGAGCGCGGATTCGACAGCCTCGGCGAGCTCGCGCTCCTCACGCGCGGCGCCGAGTTCACGCCCGGCACGGCGGTCGACAGCGACGGCAACGGCATCCCCGACGTCCAGTCGATTGCCACCAACCGCGCTCAGGACCTCAACCGAAACGGCATCCCCGACGGCGTCGATGCCGTCGCCGCGGTCGGCGACAGCTGGAACCGCGCGCTGTCGTGGTCCTCGAAGTTCGCCGGCCTCGACCCGTTCCGCACGCGCTGGTCCACGCCGGCGTCGGGTGCCGGCATGCTGGCACCCGTCGACCCGAACGTCCCGACGCCCGGGTCCGTCGGTGCCGGAACGCTGGCCTACCGCACCGAGGGCATCCCCGCGGCGCTGCCGAACGGCACGCCGCAGCGCTTCCCGCTCGGCGGGCGCACGGCGATCGACAAGCACCTGCTCACGGTGTCGCGCGACAACCGCAGCACCGGCGCCGTCATCGAGACCGACGACCCGGCCACCACGGACGTCGTCGAGACCGAGCAGTTCCGCTACGACCAGACCGCCACCGACGCCCTGGAGCGCAACTCGCTCCTCAAGGGCATCTCCAACATCGCCACCGTGCGCAGCGACGTGTTCACGGTGTGGGTGCGCATCCGGACCATCCGGCAGGATCCGCTCACGGGGCGGTGGCCGGGCATGGATCCCGAGTACATCGTGGACGACTCGCGCTACATGATGACCGTCGACCGCTCGTCGGTGGACCGGCCGGGCGAGGCGCCCCGGATCCTGAGCTTCGTGAAGGTCCCCAACTGACGCCCGTCAGTCGCGCCCGCGCCCGCGTCCAAGGATCTGGATGGTCACGCGGTCGCGCATCTGCGCGACGTCGTCCGGGGAGATGCGCGCGTTGAGGACGTAGCCGGCCGGGTAGGGCAGCGAATGGCAGCCCTGCATGGGCAGCGCCCACCCGTAGCAGAGCGGGATCGCCTCGTTGAGCCCGTCCCAGGTGCCGAAGTTCCTCCACGGACGCTCGACGTTCA
The DNA here is from genome assembly GCA_964440815.1 of uncultured Chitinophaga sp. Taxonomy (GTDB): domain Bacteria; phylum Planctomycetota; class Phycisphaerae; order Phycisphaerales; family SM1A02; genus UBA966. Next base: position 8,260 of record CAYTYU010000081.1, on the reverse strand, counting down.
GGCCGCCGCGGATGCTCCCCATGAGGTCGACCGGGCTGAACGGCACCCATCCCGCGTTGGGAAGCCAAAGTTCCGCCCAGCAGGTGAGCCGTGCGCGGCTGTTGGTGCCGGAGGAATTCATCACCTCCGCGGCGCCGAGCACGGCGCGAGCGGGAATGCCGGCCGTGCGCAGCACCGTGACGCACGCGGCCACCAGGTCAGGGCCCGAGCCCGTGCGCGCGCTCATCGCGACGTGCGCGCCGTTGAACACCAGGCCGCGCGGGAAGCCGTTCTCCACGCGGAGGCCGTCCTCGTCCAGCCCGCGGAAGCTGGTGCACGTGGCGCGCACCAGCTCCTTCGCCGCGATCCACGGCGTGACCGAGCGCAGCTTGCCGCCGGTGGCGCGGTCGACGAAGGCCTTCATGTCGGGGTGCCCGACCTCGAAGCCGGGCGCGGCCTGGAGCGACTCCTGCGCCTCGGCCGGCCACTCGGCGGGCCAGGTAATGGCGGCGGCCGCGCGCTCGTCGACCACCGGCGACCAGCACTGCACCTTCCACGACACCTTCCACTTGATCCCCTGCACGGCGGCGGGGGGCATCCGGATGCCGACCGCCGACATGCCCTGCGAGAGCCCCTGACGCATCTGGAGCGACGCGACCGGCACGGCGACGCGCTTGCCGTCCACCCAGGTCTCGGCGCGGATGCTCTGGGCATCCATCGCGCTGTAGGTCGACTGCAGGACGAGCGGCATCCACGCCACCACGCCGCCGAAGTTGAGCGGCGCGCCCCTGGCGCCGGGGGTCTGCGGCGCCCAGATGTCGGCCTCGAAGGCGATCTCCCAGATCCGGGGCTCGACGCGCCGGGCGGGGAGTTCCGGCGGGCGGCCGGAGATGGTCGAGAAGGTGGCCGGGCCTGGTGCGGCGGGACCGGTCGTGCCCGCGCCGGGCGTCTGCGGCGCGGTGCCCTGGGGCGGCGCCGGGGGCGACTGCATGAGCGTCGCGGCGGCGAGCGTGACGGCGGAGAGCGCGGCGATCACGGGGTCACGATACGCGGGGGGCACGGAAGCGGGTCTGCGCGCACCCGAAAGCACCGCGGGCCCGGCATGCGATGCCGGGCCCGCGGGGAAGGTTCAGCGTGCCTGCGGGATCAGCCGCCGGAGCAGGGGCCCCAAGCACCGAGCATGATGCCGAGGTCGTTGCCGTCGACGGCGCCGTCCTGGTTGAAGTCGGCGGTGCTCACCCCCGGGCCCCAGGCCCCGAGGAGCAGGCCGAGGTCGTTGCCGTCGGTCGCGCCGTCGGCGTTCAGGTCGGTCTGGCACCCGCCGCCGCAGTTGCCGGTGCAGTCGGCGGCCGACGAGGCGCAGATCGAATCCCAGCGGACCTGGCAGCAGAAGGGGTCGGCGGCGCACACCTCCTCGCAGCAGCAGGCGTCGGCGCACGAGGCGTTGTCATGCGCCACCGAGCAGTCGCCTGCATCGGCATCGCCGCAGGTGAACACCGTGGGATCGGCGTTCTCGGCGCCGGGAGTGTCCTGGCCGCCCGTGGTGGACGCAACGCCGATGGCCCATGCTCCGGTGGACGTTTTGAGGCCGTGGATCGGGCCGAGGTAGCTCGTCACCACCGTGTCGCTCGAGACCGGGTTCGAGAGGAGCATCAGGTTGTCGAAGCGGTTGTTGCTCGAGCCTGAGGTGCCCG
>CAYTYU010000081.1:0-6577 GCA_964440815.1 uncultured Chitinophaga sp. | reverse complement strand
CGCCTCGGGCACGCCGTTGAGGGCGTTGGTCGCCGCCAGGCTCTTGAGGGCGAAGCTGGTCGTCAGGCCACCGATCGCCTCCAGGTCGGTCCATGTAGTCCCGTCGGCGCTCCATGCCCACTGCTGGGTCGTGAAGCCCGAGGTCACGCCCGAGGTCCGCGTGGCGTAGCTGACGTTCAGCCCGGACACGCCGGTCATCGAGAACTTAAGCGTGACCGACTTGCCGTTGGCCGCGTTGCCCGGTCCAGTGACGAGGGCCAGCGACGACGTCGGGTTCGTCGCGGGATCGAGCCCGTTCCCTCCGGTGCCGCTGCCCGTCGCGTTGATGTTCGTCCCCGTGAACGCGTTCAGCTCGTTCGACTGGACCCAGCTGCTCGAGCCGTTGGTCCCGTCGAGGTACATCGTGCCGAAGCCGGCGTTCGAGTTGAAGACGCGCGGGGTCGCCGGGGCCGCGGCCGCGGCGGTGCCGTTGTTTGCGTTGGAGGTGGTCTGGAAGTCCCAGCCGGCGATCACGGTGCCGGTGGTGGAGGTGACCAGCTGCCTCGAGACGTACGGTCCGCAGATCGTGGTCGCATACCACCAGTCCTGGCCGCCGCCGGGCGTGTCGCCGCTCGACTCCTTGAGCACCACGCTGTCGACGATCGCCGTCCACGGCGTGATGTCCAGGATGCCGTCGTCGTTGGTGTCGAGGTCCTGACCTCCGGCGCCGGAGTTCGGCGCGCGCGTCTGGAAGGTGTCGGTGCCGGTGTAGCCGGTCACCAGCAGGTACGTCTGGTTGTCGGGCGACTCGATCTGCGTGTCGGACGCGGTGCCGGAGGCCTGGTAGCCCCAGGGGAGGTCCGTCGCGCCGGGCGCGATGGTGAAGGGGAACACGCCCGACGTGTCCTGGGGGTTCGCCGGGTTCTGCCCGGGGTTGCGCAGCACCAGGAAGCCGTTCGCACCGATGACGTCGGTGGGCGAGAAGCGGTAGAGCCACTCCACGACGCCCGACCGCGTGGGCGTCGTGCCCGAGGTCGTGCCGTCGCCGATGATGACGATCGCGTAGCCCGCGAGGGACTGCCCGGGCGGACCCTTCAGCTCGATGTACTCCGCGTTGGCGGCACCCGTGCGGATCTCGTTGATGTCGATGATGCCGGCGTGCGCGCCGAGCGAGAGCGAGGCGATGGCGAGCGTGCCCATCGAGGCGAAGAAGCGCATCTTGATAATCTCCTTGGATCCGAACCGATCGGGCGGCCCGCCTTGCACAGCGCGAGGGCCGACAACGAGTCTAGCCCGATGGGTCAAGAACGCAGAACGGAGGCCCTTGGTTCGATGATCCCGAGGCTTTCCGGACGTTCAGATTCGGTTCGTGCGCGGGGACGGGGGATTCCCGCGATCCTGTCGGTGATCGCGCTCACGGTCGGCTGGACCGCGTGGTTGCAGTTGCGGCCCGGCGTGCTGCCGGGCAGCGCGCACGCGGACTCCGTCGACGCGGAGATGCTGCGTGCGGACCTCGTGGCGATCGTCGGCGACGGCACGCCGCGGGTGGTCGGGACGCCCGGTGCGGCCGCGGGCCGCGACCGGATCGCGGGCATCCTGGAGTCGCTGGGCCTGCGGGTTGAGCGCCAGCGCACGCGCATCGAGCGGCGCGCGGGCACCGTCGACATCGAGAACCTGGTGGCGACGATCGGCGGCACGGGGCCCGATGACGCGCCCGCGATCGCCGTGGTTGCACATTCCGACTCGGTGCCGGGCTCGCCCGGCACCTCCGACGACGGCGCGGGCGTGGCGGCGCTGTGCGCGGTGGCGCGCGCGCTGGTCGCGCGGCCGCCGGTGCACGACGTGCTGCTCCTGGTGACCGACGGCGAGGAGCGCGGGCTGCTCGGCGCGCAGGCGTTCATGGCACAGCACGCCGCGGCGGCGTCGCTGCGCGCGGTCGTCAACCTGGACGCGCGCGGGGCCTCGGGGCCTGCGGCGATCTTCGAGCTCGGCCCGCAGTCCGCGTGGCTGGCGGACGTGATCGCGGACTTCGTGCCGGCGCCGCGCACCCAGTCGCTCGCCGCCGCCATCTACGAGCGCATGCCCAACGGCACCGACTTCACCGTGTTCCTGGAGGCCGGGGCCAGCGGCTTCAACGTGGCGTTCATCGGGGACGTCGCGGCGTATCACCGCCCGGAGGACACCGTGGAGCGGCAGTCGCCCTGGACGCGCGCGCACCTGGCACGGACCGCGGTCGGCCTGGTGCGCGGGCTGGACGCGCGGTGGCCGAGGGACGGGGTGGTCCCGGCAGGCCGTGCGGTGTTCGGCGACGTGCTCGGCGCATGGGTGATCCGGTGGCCTGAGCCTTGGACGCCGTGGATCGTGGGCATCGCGGCCCTGGTGCTGGGATCGGGCATCCTGCGTGCGCGGATGGGGACGGCATGGCCGTCGCTCGCCGCCGGCGTGTCAAGATCGTTCGTCGCGTGCTTCCTCGTGGTCGTCGTGTCGGCGGTACTCGGCTGGCTCATGTCCACCGCGGCGTCGGCGACCGGCATCGACCCCATCCGCGCGCCCGCACGTGCGTGGGCCATCGCGATCGTCGGCTGGCTGGCGGCGGGCGTGCTGTCCTTCGGTGCCGGGGCGTGGCTCGGTCGACGCGTGGCGCCGTGGGATGCGGTGATCGGCGCGTGGGCGGTGTGGCTCGCCCCGGCCGCGGCCGCTTCCTGGATGCTGCCGTCCGCGAGCATGCTGCTCGTGGTACCGCTCGTCGCATCGTCGGTCGCGTGCATCGCGGGGCGCCTGCGGCCGGAGCGCGGCGCAGGAGCGGTGGCGTTTGCCGGCGCGGCGGCCGCGGTGGTGACGTGGATCCCGCTCGAGCCCTTGGTGTTCGACGCGCTCGGGCTCTCGCTCGGCGCGTTCAACGGCCTGCGCGCCGGGCTGGTCTGCATGCTCGCCGTGCCGACGGTGGCGGCCGCCGTGCGCCGCGCCGCGTGACGGTCAGCTGCCCCAGCCGCCGAGGAGCGCGCCGAGGTCGTCGGCGTCAACGGCGCCGTCGCCGTTCAGGTCCGCGGCACCGTCGCTGCCCCATGCGCCCAGCATGATGCCGAGGTCGTTGCCGTCGGTCGCGCCGTCGCCGTCAAGGTCACCGATGCGCCACGGCGTGGGCGACAGTTCCAGTCGCCAATCGACCGACTGCCCGGCGGCTGCGTCCGAACCCGCGAGCACGACCCCGAAGTCGACGTCGATCAGGTAGGTGCCGGCGGTCAGCCGGTTGCCGCAGATGCAGCCCGTGCCGGCGGTCAGCGTGGGCTGGCTGGATCCGGCGGACGTGATCCTGAAGTAGCGGTCGGCATCGAGCGTCAGCTCGAGCGGCGCGTTCGCGCCGGAGGCGTCGCCGTCGGTGCAGCGGAAGCGGCTTGAGGCGCCGGCGTTCGCCGGCTGGTCCGCAGCCAGCATCCCGTCGATGCGGACCTCGCAGGCATCGCCCCATCCGGAGACCACCTCGGCCGCCATGAACCCGCCGGCGCGGGCCGCGCCGACCTCCGCCTGCCCCTGCACGAACGCGTGCGTCGCGCCTCCGGACCCGGGGCCCTGCGAGTTCGCCTGCTGGCCCGCGAGCGTCACCTGTCCATCGTGGAACAGGCCACCGGCGGTGAAGCGCACCGGCGTCGGGGATGCCGGCATCCAGTCGGCGCGCATGCGCATGGTGCCGACCTGGTTGCTCCAGCCGGCCACGCGGGCAAGCACCGGCCGTGGGTCGGCGACGAGCCGGAGGCCGGCGATCCTCGACTGGTAGGTCGGGCCGCCGGGATTGCAGTCGTCATCGTCGCAGGCGACCTGCTCGATCGCGCCCGACGTCGGGTCGAGCCGGTACAGCACCACCGACGTGTCGAAGTTCGACTCGCAGAGGTCGAGCGTCAGGTACCCGTCCGGCTGCGGCGGATCGAAGCGGTACCAGACGTCCTTGCGAGGGGCGGACCAGCCGAGGAACGGGCAGCCCTCCGTGGACGGAAGGGGGTCCTCCGACGGCGTCGCCAGCGCGGTCAGCGCGGTGACGGTCTCGCCCGGGCGGATCCGGATCGCGTGCGCGCGGTCATCGTTCAAGGCCTGGGCGCGGCACAGCCCGGCCGCGGCGAGCGCGCCCGCGATTGCCAAGCCACCACCCACGCCACGACCCATTCCCTGAACCATGGATGCCGTCATCGTGGCCCGGGAATCGGCCCTTGCAAGGGACTGATCCACGAATTCCGGTCGGTGATGCAAAGAAAACAGCCCCGGCAGCGGTGCCAGGGCTGAATCAACGCGACCGGCTGGGCTCGAACCAGCAACCTTCGGTTTCGTAGACCGATGCTCTATCCAGTTGAGCTACGGTCGCGTGCTCCAGGGGCGCCTGCTTCAGGGCCCGAGGGAGGAGAGATTGTACTCCAACTGTGCCTGTGCCGGGGGTGCGGTTCCGGCGGCACCCTGCGACTCGGACTTCAGCTGGTTGACGGCGAACGGCAGCACGATGCAGCCCACGGCGAAGACCAGGGCGCTGAGCCTCGGCCAGGGTGAGTGCACGCCGGCCACGCCCTGCGTGCGCGGGGTCGGGTCCTGCACGAAGGGCAGGGCCACGAGCCTCAGGTAGTAGAAGGCCGCGATGCCGCTGTTGAGCGCCATGATGACCAGCAGCGCGCGCTGGCCGCCCTCGGCGCTCGCGATCAGGAGGTCGAGCTTCCCCCAGAACCCGAGGAGCGGCGGAATCCCCGTCAGGCTCAGGGCGCCGATCGCGAGCGCGAGCGCGACCGCCGGCGCGCGCACGCGCAGGCCGGCGAGGTCGTCGATCGAGTCGACCTCCTGGCCGTTGCGCTCGATCGCCGCAAGCGCGCCGAAGGTGGCGAGGTTCGCGACGCCGTAGGTGAGGAGGTAGAGCAGCGTGGCGTCGATGCCGATCGTGGGCCCTGCGAGGATGCCGACCAGCATGTAGCCGGAGTTGGCGATCGAGCTGTAGGCGAGCATGCGCTTGGCCGAGCGCTGCAGCAGCGCCCCGATGTTGCCGAGCGTCATGGTCAGCACCGCGATCATCCACAGCACCGCCGCGATCACCTGCGGGATGGCGCTCTCGCCGCCGGCGCTCCAGCCCACGGTGCCCAGGAGGAGCACCAGCGTGGCGAAGCCCTGCACCTTGGGGACGAAGCTGATGAAGGCGGCCACGGGGCTCGATGCGCCCTCGTAGACGTCCGGTGCGTAGAAGTGCATGGGCACCGCGGCCAGCTTGAAGCAGATGCCGATCACCGCGAGCAGGGTGCCCACCACCGCCATCGCGCCGATGCCGCCGGTCTGTGCCTGCAGCATGAACGCCTCGCGCATCGGGGCCAGCTCGAGCGTCCCCGTCGCGCCGTACAGGAGCGCGAAGCCGAAGAGCATGGTGGCCGTGCTCATGGCGCCGAGGAAGAAGTACTTGATGGCCGCCTCCATGCTGCGGTCGGCCGTGCGGCCGATCGCCACCAGCACGTAGGTCGGCAGCGAGCACAGCTCGAACGCGAGGAAGAGCCAGACCAGGTCGGTCGCGTGGCAGATCAGCATGCCGCCGCACAGGGACAGCAGGAGGAAGGCGTGGAACTCGCCCTGGATCACCCGCACGGGGTCGAACGCGGCGGTGCCGGAGGCCACCTGGCGCTCGGCGAGGCGGTCGAGGCTGCCCACCGTCGAGAGGACGTGCCCCAGGCCGACCACGCAGAGCAGGGCGATGACGTACTTGCCGAGCATGGGCATCGGCAGGTCGGCGGCCGCGGCGGCCTCGGGGGTCCACGTCCGCAGCATGGTGGCGAAGGTGGCGACGAGCGCGGCGGCAGAGACCCACGGCACCAGCGCGCGCACTGCGCGCGCCCGCGAGATGCCCATGAGTGCGCAGAGCACCGCGCCGCAGAAGAGCACGATCTCCGGCGCGATCAGGGAGAACTTGGGCCCAAGCGCGGCGGCGGCGAGGACGGGCGTCATGGCGGTCACTGCATGCCTCCGGTCGTGGCGGCTGCATCGGTGCCCGCGGCCGGGGCCAGGGCGGCCGCGGTGGCGGCGCCGTCACGCTGCGAGCGCTCGATGAGCGCGGTGTAGGGCGCGACCACGTCGCGCGCCACCGGCTTGATGGCGTCAAGGATCGGCTGCGGCCAGAGGCCGATCACCACGCATCCCGCCGCGAGCGGGAGCATGCTGAGCACCTCGCGGCCGTTCAGGTCGCGGATCCCGGCGCCATGGTGGCCGTGGTGGCCGTGACCGTGATTCCCGGCATGGTGGTCGTTGCCGTGCTGCGCGGGCTCGCGCAGCGGACCGAAGACGAACTTCTGCAGCATGCGCAGGATGTACAGGGCACCCAGGACGAGCGCCAGGCCGGCGAGCACCGCGTAGGCCGGTCCCAGGACTCCGGGGAAGCCGGTTCCGGTTCCGCGGTCGGCCGTGAAGATCCCGAGCAGGCAGAGGAACTCGCTCACGAAGCCGTTGAGGCCGGGCAGCGCGAGGGACGCCATCGCGAAGAGCACCATGAAGACGCTCCACACGGGCATCCGCTGCATGAGCCCGCCCACGAGCTCCATGTCCTTGGTGTGGTAGCGCTCGTACATGATGCCGATGCACATGAACATGC
>CAYTYU010000080.1:11599-11928 GCA_964440815.1 uncultured Chitinophaga sp. | reverse complement strand
GCACGGCCGGCGGTGGCTCGACGGCGGCAGGCGCAGGCGTCGCCGGCGCGGCCCCACCCGCCGGATGGCTCGCCGCCGTGGTCGGCGGCTTCGGCATCGGCGCGCCGAGCGGGCGCACCATGTGCTTCGGATCCCACGCGGCGAGCGTGACGGTGGTCTCGGTGCGCCGGCCCGCGCGCACCACCGAGAAGGCGATCGCGTCGCCCGGCTTCTTGGCGCGCACGACGGCGCGGATCGCCTCGGGCGACGCGTTCGGCGAACCGTCGACCGCGACGATGATGTCGTGCGGCCGGATGCCGGCCTGTGCGAGCGGCAGGCCCGGGATCACC